>CAZFVV010000072.1:0-18700 GCA_964522165.1 uncultured Calditrichaceae bacterium | reverse complement strand
CCTTACCCCCAACCTGATTATTCAATTGCCAATTGCCAATTGCCAATTACCGATTGCCGATTGCCGATTACCAATTGCCAATTGCCAATTTTTTATTCCCCCTCGCCGGGTCAGTTGATCTTATCGTTCCCGGGGTGATAAACCGAATCGGTTTTAAAATTACCGACCTCCTTCCCCAAAAGGATTTGGGATACCACGGTCTTGATTTCCTCCATATCCACCCGGTTCATCCCCATCAAAAAGCAGCGCTCGATGATCTGCTCCACCTGCAAGGGGTTAAGAATACCCAGGGATTGAAGCTGAATGAGGTATCCGTAGGCTGCGGGGGTAAAAAAATTCTGCTCCTCGGAAATGAGAACCCGAATGGAAGGGGTGGGCCGGGGAAGCGATTTGGAGGCGGAAGGCGCCGGTTCTTTGTTCAAATTGGCGATAACCCATTCGACCGCGGTATGAATTTCGCGCTCCGTATAGCCCTCTTCCAACAGCATATCGGATAGTTTTTTCAAATCCAGGCCCACCGGGTCCGATATTTGAGAAAGTTTTTTGATCAAAAATTCGATAATCTCATTTATTCGTTCTTGCATAGCCTCTCCTGCGCCAAATATAACCATTTGCCGGCAAAAGTCAATCTTAATTTTCCTGAAGCCAATTTAGGGGAAATCGTCTCGAAATATTGCCATAAATATCACATTCCCCGCATCGGCCTTGCCCCGGGCGCCGTTCCGGGGCTGATTTCCCGGGAAGAATTTTAATTTTTATTTGGTTGTGAATTACTTAAAATTGAAATTCTATCGAGTTGGATGGCGAATATTACGCGTTATTGAGTATCAAGCATCGGGCATTAATAAAACCGGCAGGCGAAAAGGATTATTTCGTACTCATGTTCTACATTGTTATCATTTCGATTTCACTGGCGCTGTCATTTTTCTTTTCCGGCACGGAAACCGCTTTCGTTTCCGTGAACAAAGTACGGATAGAGTTATGGCGGCGGCGCAACGACCGGGTAGCCGCGCTGATCCATAAGTTTTTGGAAAAGCCGGAAACCTTCCTATATACCACCCTGATCGGCAATAATATCGTAAACGTCGCGTTTGCCTCTTCTGCCACCATTTATTTCAATGAATATTTACTCATCAACCCGGAAATCAGTTGGCTGATCATGGTCTCCGCCGCCGTGCTGCTCGGGGAGATCATCCCCAAAACCCTTTTCCGCAGCCTGGCCGATTGGGTGATACGGAAAATTGCCTATCCCTTGCAATTGTTTTACTATTTCTTGTTCCCCATCAGCGTGGTGGTCAGCCGAATCGCGGAACAGATTCTCTCCCTGTTCGGCTCCCCCAAAGGAGAAGTTCGCCAGTTCTATTCCGAGAAGGATATCGAAATTCTGCTCCGCGAAAGCCGGGACGTGGTGCGGCGCACCGCCCCCGAAGAAGGCGGGTATTTGAGCGGCATCCTCAGCCTGCGGGAACTTTGGGTGCGCGAGGCCATGGTGCCCAGGACTGAAATTATCGCGGTTCCCAAAACCCTAACGATTAAAGATTTAACCCGGGTGTTCGAAAAATCCGGCCACACCAAATTGCCGGTTTACGACCATTTTTTGGATGACATTGTCGGGGTGGTCTTTTTAAAAGACCTCTTCCTGGGCTATAAACGCATAGAGGAGATGCTCCGCACGGTGATGTACGTACCGGAAACCAAACGCTGCTCCGAGCTGCTCTCCGAATTCAAGAAGAATAATACCACCATCGCCATTGTAATCGATGAATACGGCGGCACTGCCGGGCTGATTACCACGGAGGACCTGGTGGAAGTGCTCTTTGGCGAGATCGAAGATGAGTACGACGAGCAGGAGGTAATGGTGCGCAAGATCGATGAAAAGACCTACCGGGTGAATGCGCGGATCGAAATCGAAAAGTTAAACGAGCTATTGAATCTCCAACTCCCGGAAGAAGAGGAGTACGAAACCCTGGCCGGGCTCCTGCTCACCCGCTTCGGGCATATTCCCCGCCGGGAAGAAACGTTTGAGTATGAGAAAATCAAGATGACCGTTACCAGCGCTACCCGCCGGAAGATCAAGTGGGTGAAGCTGGTGCTGCCGTAAGGTGCGGCGCGCTTCAAAAGTGTGTCGCACCTTCGGCGCCCCCCGGATTAGCATTTTGTTTTATCTCCGTTCCGTATTATATTTGCGCCTGTTTGATTTGAAACGGTCGGGCGTTGATTGAGCAAATTGAATTTTTTGTTTAAAATCACTTTATCCTTTTTCCTCCTCGGCTTTGCGGTATGGTACGAACACCTGGCCTATAACCTCGGCCTGCTTGCGTTGCTCGGCATCATTCTGCGAAAAGAAAAAATCACATTATTCCGGTTCCCCCGCCAGGGTTATTTCTTCGGGATTCTACTGCTGCTGATGTTCCTCTTCCGGGCCTTCAACGGCTATGGCAAAATTCTGCTGCAACTGCCCCTGAATTTGGCCCTGACCGACCAGGGGCTGCGTCTTTCGGCGATTTTTATTACCCAGGTGGTGTTAATTTTTTTGCTGTTCGGTTTGGCGATCTATTCAACAAAGCAGGGGGAATTTTTTTACTATCTTAAACGCTTGGATCGCCCCGGCAGCCGGGCCGCGGCAACGCTGCAACAACTGGCCCGCATCGGCCTGTACGCCCTGTATTTGCTGCCCGGGAGTTTAGATTACCGCAAAACCATCGCCGCCGATTTGCAAAGCGGGGCTGCGGAAAACCGCGTTTCTGCGATAACGAAGGCGAAAACGGCGCTGGAACAAATTTATCGCTTTATTTACGGCATTCTCCGCCGCAGCGAGGATGAATTTGACGCATTTTTAGCCGTACGGCAGTCCCAACAAACCGTGCGCCCTCCCTCGGTTCTGAACCTGCGGCACCTGGGAGTTTTGGTAATTTTAATCGGGCTTCACGCCAACCTGGTCTGGAAGGGGGTATAGGTGCAGAGTATTAAGACACGGTGCAAGGGGTAAGGAATGGAGTATAGGGTGTAAGGGTATAAGGGTGGCTTATCACGTGGTCTTTGATAATTGCCGGGATGAATGGGAAGCATAGCTTCCCTCCCCTGACGTCACGATGCAGAGCATCGTGACGAGCATTGTACCGGTCAACTCGTTGCGCTGCTCTGCATCGCAACGCAATTGGGGAAGCTCTGCTTCCTGGCGAAGGAATTGTCAAAGACTATGTGATAGTACACCCTTATGCCTTATGCCCTTACACCCCCTGCCCCCAACGCATAAACCGCCCTTGAAGGCATGGAAAGAAATATCAAGCTAATTTTAGAGTATGAAGGCACCGCTTACCAGGGATGGCAGTATCAGGAGAACGCGACATCGGTGCAGGAAAAATTGGAAGAAGCGATTTTGAAGCTCACCGGGGAGCGGGTGCGGGTTGCCGCCGCCGGGCGCACCGACGCCGGGGTTCACGCGCGCGGGCAGGTGGTGAATTTCAAGATTCAAAAAGAGCTGCCGGCGCACAAAATCGAAATGGGGCTGAATGCGCACCTGCCCCGGGATATCGCGGTTAAATCGGCGGAAGTCGTCAGCCCGCTCTTTAACGCCCGCTTCCAGGCAAAAAAACGGGTTTACCAGTACTACATTTCCACCCGGCGAACCGCCCTGGCGCGTAATTTCTGCTGGCAGGTATTCCACCAGCTCGATATTGCGCTTCTCGATACCCTGGCGGAGATGTTGCTGGGGGAGCACGATTTCGGGGCGTTTTCCCGGGTAGAAGTGCAAAGCAACCATAAAATGTGCTTCGTGTATGAATCGCACTGGATTCAAGAAAGAGGCCGGTTGATTTACCGCATCGCCGCTAACCGCTTTCTGCACGGGATGGTGCGCACCATCGTGGGAACCATGATCGACGTGGCCCGGGGAAAGCTGGCCCCGGAACAATTCCGGGAGATTTTCGAATCCCGTAACCGCCTGGCGGCCGGCCCCGCGGCCCCGGCGAAAGGACTGGTATTAGAAGAGGTGATTTACGAATAATACCGGAAAGGTCGCAGGATGAAGCGTGGAACGTGAAGCGTGAACCGCAATACGGAAAGAGGCGGTAATGACACGTTTCACGCATCACGCATCAACGAATGCTTATTGCTTTTAAAACGAAACCGAACTCTAAACCTATCAATTATATGAGGTGAAAGCATGAAATTTTTCATAGACACCGGCAGCGTGCAGGAAATCCGCGAGGCCGCGGAATTGGCGGTATTGGACGGGGTAACCACTAACCCCTCGCTTTTGGCGAAAGAAAAGGGCAATCCCTTTGAAATCTTAAAAGAAATTTGTAATATCGTGCCCGGCCCGGTGAGCGCGGAAGTGATCACCACGGACACCGCGGGAATGCTGAAAGAGGCCGGAAACCTGGTCAAAATCGCGGACAATATCGTCATCAAGCTTCCCACCACCAAAGAGGGGGTAAAAGCCTGTAAAGTGCTCTCCTCCGAAGGGGTGAAGGTGAACATGACCCTGGTGTTTTCCCCCAACCAGGCGCTGATCGTGGCCAAAGCCGGGGCGGCTTATGTCAGCCCTTTTATCGGGCGGCTGGATGACATCAGCAGCGAGGGAATGCAGTTGATCTCCCAGGTGGGGCAGATTTACGCCAATTACGGCTACGAGACCGAAATCCTGGTGGCCAGCGTGCGCCATCCCATGCACGTGGTGGAAGCGGCGCTGTTAGGGGCGGACGTCTGCACCATCCCGGCGAAGGTGCTCCACCAGATGTTCCAGCACCCTCTCACCGACATCGGCCTGGAGAAATTCCTGAGCGACTGGAAAAAGGCGAATGGGTAAATAGCGTGTTTTAGTGCCAATTACCAATTGGGGATGACATTGAAGAAAGTTTGCCACCAAGACACAGGAAGTTTGACAAAGGTTTTAGCGTTTATATCCTTAAATTTCTTCTATTTCTTTGTGCTTCCTTAACGTCTTGGTGTCTTCGTGGCCATAATTTTTCAACTGGTAATTCGCATTTTTAGTGTGATGGTAACCATGGTCTCTTGCATGTTGAAAATCGAAAATCGGAAATCCGGCGGCGGTTTCCGTTTTCCGCTTTGGAAAACCCGCTTCCCGGGGCGATGGGGCATTCTGTTTCTCATTCTATCCCTGCTCTCCTGCCGGGCGCAGAATGAATCCGGAAAAACAGAAAACGATTCGTCGTTGATCAATTCTGCGTACGCCCAGACCGCAAGCGGCCGGGACAGCCAGAGCACCGGTCAACTCTATGAGTCGCGCCAGAACGCCATTACCCGGGCGGTGGCAAAGGTCAGCCCCGCGGTGGTGGGCATCAACGTAACCCAGGTGCAGCGGGTGGTGCACCGCAATCCTTTTTACAATGATCCTTTCTGGGGCCAGTTATTCCCGGAATTGTACCGCGACCGCGTCTATGAGCGAAAAGTGGAATCGCTCGGCTCCGGGTTCATCATTTCCGGCGACGGGTACATTGTAACCAACCAGCACGTGGTGGAAAATGCCAGCGAGATTGTGGTCACCCTCACCGACGGTCGCCATCTTCCCGCGAAATTGATCGGGGAAGACCGCCTGACCGACGTCGCCCTGCTGAAACTTTCCGGCGATGCCTTCCCATCCATCGAATTAGGCCATTCCGATGACATCATGGTCGGGGAATGGGCCATTGCCCTGGGAAATCCTTTCGGCTTGTTCCAATTGAACGACCAGCCTACCGTAACCGTGGGAGTGGTCAGCGCCATCGACCGCGACTGGGGACGCACCAATGAGGGGCGGCTTTACTTAGATATGATCCAGACCGACGCCGCCATCAACCACGGTAACAGCGGCGGGCCCCTGGTCAACGCGCTGGGACAGGTGATCGGCATGAACACCTTCATCTTCACCGGCAGCCAGTACCAGGAAGGATTCATCGGGATCGGCTTCGCCCTGCCCATCGATAAAGTCCGGGAAGTGGTGGCAGAGATCAAGCAAAAGGGCACCATCAACCGGGATTTCTGGCACGGTATTTACGACCTGAGCGGCCTGACTCCCCGCATTATCAACTCCCTGGGCCTGAGCGTGCGAGAGGGGGTAATCGTTACCCAGCTCGACCCGCACGGCCCGGCCTACAAGGCGGGGCTGCGCGTGTACGACGTGATCCTGGAAGTGGAGAACAAGCCCGTGGCCGCTCCGCAGGATTTTATCAATATCGTGGGCTCCCTCGACTTACGGGTCGGCTCGGTACTGAATCTAAAAGTGGCCCGGGAAAAGCGCACCTTCATGCTAAACATAAAGCTGGAATCGTCGCCGGAATCCAGGCGGTGAGCCTGCTGAGAGGTTGTTTTCAAAGTTAACATCTTAAAACAGCTTCTCAAGTCGCAAATCCAGCGTCGCCGGTATATGAAGTATTTCTTTGAAAAAATCAACGCCGGGTAAAAAATGATCGACCGCTATACCTTCCCGGAAATCGGAAAGATCTGGGAGGATGAAAACAAATTCCGCATCTGGCTGGACATCGAGTTGCTGGCCTGCGAGGCGCAGGCGAAGCTGGGACGCATTCCGCAAGCGGCGCTGGAGGAAATTCGCGCCAAAGCGAATTTCGAGGTACAGCGAATTCTGGAGATCGAAGCGGAAGTACACCACGACGTCATCGCCTTTTTGACCAACGTGGCGGAGTACGTGGGCCAGCCGGCGCGCTTCATCCACTACGGAATGACCTCTTCGGATGTGCTCGACACCGCCCTGGCGATCCAGATGAAACAGGCCGGGGAGCTGATCCTGAAGAAAACCGACCTGCTGATCGAAGTTTTGAAGCAAAAAGCCCTGCAATACAAAGATACCGTGATGGTCGGGCGCTCCCACGGGGTTCACGCCGAACCGCTCACCTTCGGATTCAAGATAGCGGTGTGGTACGGGGAGATGCTGCGCAACCGGGAACGGCTGCTACAGGCCGTCAAAACCGTGTCGGTGGGGAAAATTTCCGGGGCGGTGGGCACTTTCGCGCACCTGGAGCCGTTCGTGGAAGAGTACGTGTGCGAGAAGCTGAGCTTGCAACCCGCCGCGGTTTCTACCCAGATTTTGCAGCGCGACCGCCACGCGGAATACCTGGCCATGTTAGCCATCTTAGCCGCCACCCTGGAGAAAATTTCCTTAGAAATTCGCCATTTGCAGCGCACCGAGGTGCTAGAAGTGGAGGAACCCTTCGGTTCCCGCCAGAAAGGCTCCTCCGCCATGCCCCACAAGAAAAATCCCATCCTTTCCGAGCGCATCAGCGGAATGGCGCGGCTGCTGCGGGGCAACCTGGTCGCCGCCCTGGAAAACGTGGCGCTGTGGCACGAGCGCGACATCTCCCATTCCTCGGTTGAACGGGTCATTTTGCCGGACGCCACCATTACGGTTTATTACATGTTAGAAAAAACCCGCTATATTTTGGAGGGCATGCAGGTAAACGCCGAAAGGATGCGGGAGAACCTGGAATCCAGTCGCGGGTTGATTTTCTCGCAATCGGTTTTGCTCAGTTTAGTGGATAAAGGCGTTAGCCGGGAGGAAGCCTACCGCCTGGTGCAGCGCAATGCCATGAAGGTGTGGCAGCGCCAAACTACCTTGCTGCAGGAGCTCAAAAGCGACCCGGAAGTGCTGCCATATCTCTCGGAGCGGGAACTGGAGGAAATCTGTAACCTGAAAAACCGCATCAGGAATATCAATGTGCCATTCAAAAGGTTAGGCCTGTTATCATAATTTGAGGAGGAAACGCAGTGGATATTAAGGAGCTATTGGTTGACGGTTCTACAAAGAAAATTTACGCCACCGCCCAGAGCGAACAGGTGATCGTGGCTTTCAACGATGCCGGGGGCAAGGAGAAGAAAAAAGACGCCAACGCGGAGAAGGCGGAAATCAACAACACCGTGTCGGTGTATATTTTTGAGTACCTGGAAAGCTACAACGTTCCCACCCATTTCGTGCGGAAATTAGACGCCAAGAGCTTTTTAGCCCGGCGGCTGGAGATGATCCCGATGATCATTTCGGTTTATAATCTCAGCTCCCAGGCCCTTACCCGGCGTTTTGGCATCGAAGAAGGCAAAATCTTAGAATTCCCCATCGTGGAAATGTATTACAAGGACGCCAAACGCACCCTGCCGATGATCAACGAATACCACGCCTACGCGCTGGGGCTGTGCGAGCGCAAAGAGATGACCAGCATTCTGCGCATCGCCACCAAGGTGAACGCGGTGCTGAAGTCCTTTTTCGACCGCCGCAAGATCAAATTGATCAACTTTGACCTGGAATTCGGGCGCACCCATAACCAGATTTTGTTAGGAGACGAGGTATCTCTCAATACCATGACCCTCTGGCCGCTGAAGCCGGACGGGGACTACCACAAGCTTCCCGAAAGGGCCGAAAAAAAGATCGATGATTACCGGGAACTCAAAGACCTGATTGCCGGGTGAGGCCGGCTTCCCGGGGAGCGTAACAAAATGATGAATATCGAATAATCAGCCTGCTTCGTTCGCGAAGCGTTGTTCGATCTTCAATTTTCAATCTTCAATCTTGTTAAGGAGGCTGCAGTGTTTGCCAAAGACGGATTGGGCATGATTGCCGTTTCATTCCTCGTTTTTTTGATCAGCCTGGGAGCGGCGATGCTCTTCCCCCACCCGGCGCTGTACGCGCTGGCAACGGTACTGGGAATTTTTGCGGTTTTCAACCTGTTTTTTTTCCGTGACCCGGAACGGAAAATTCCCCAGAATCCCCGGGCGGTGCTCTCCCCGGCGGACGGGAAAGTTACCCAGATCGTCAGCGTGCAAGAACCGGATTTCTTCGCCAAAGAGGTGCAACGCATCAGCATTTTTCTTTCCGTGTTCAACGTGCACGTAAACCGCCTGCCCATTTCCGGGAAAGTGGAGTACTTCATCTATCGCACCGGGAAATTCCTGGCGGCGTTCAAAACCGAGGCTTCCCTGGAGAATGAGCAAACCGTCATCGGCATGATCGACCGTTTCGGCCACAAAGTGCTGTTCAAGCAGATTGCCGGGGTCATTGCCCGCCGGATCATCTGCCACGTGCGGGAAGGCCAAACCGGGAACGCCGGCGAGCGTATGGGCCTGATCCGTTTCGGCAGCCGGGTCGATGTGTTCGTCCCGGTGGACGCCAACATCCTGGTTAAAACGGGCGATACGGTCAAAGGCGGGGAAAGCGTTCTGGCCATCCTTCCGGAAGAGGGAGAGTACGCCCGGGTAGATGAAACCTTATTGGCACGCCCGGAGCGAGCACCGGCGCTGTGAAAGGCGGCCCGGGCAAAGGGCGCAACCGGGAGGGTGGAATACCTGAAAAAAGATGAAAGTTGCCGGTAAGTGCAAAACCGAAGTTTTATGGCGAAGCTACTCCTTCGGAGCACTCCCGGCGGCGAGATAGAAGGAAAAAGATGAAAGTGAAGCGTGATAAAGGAAGACTCCTGCGGGTAAGAGCCGGAATTGTGCCGGGTCTTTTTACCATGGCTAATATGTTTTGCGGCTATTATTCCGTCATCCTGTCTTCCCAGGGGAAATTTATTACCGCCTCCTGGCTGATTGTGGCTGCGGCGGTGCTGGACGTGCTGGACGGGAAACTGGCCCGCCTCACCCAAAGCTCTTCGGATTTTGGGGTGCAGTACGACTCCCTGGCCGATGTAATCTCCTTCGGAATCGCCCCTTCCATGCTCTCTTATTACGTCTTCTTCCAAAACTGGGGAACCATCGGGCTGCTGCTCAGCTTTGTTCCCCTGGTGTTCGGCTCCATCCGCCTGGCGCGTTTCAACATCCGGCTGGTGGGCCACGATAAAAAATATTTCGAGGGCCTGCCCACCCCGGCGGCGGCGATTACCATCGCAACGTTCGTCATCTTCAGCTTCGATGCCTGGGGAATCTTACAATGGTCGAAAGTGTTCCTGGGAGTGATCTTGCTGGTCTCGCTGTTGATGATTACCCTGATCCGCTATGAAACCATGCCGAATTTTTCCCTGCAGAGCAGCCGCGCCAACCGGCTCAAAATATTGAGCGTGGTCATCGCGGTGCTGGTGCTGCTGTTCTTTCCCCAGGAAGCCTTTTTCCCCCTGGCGATGGTGTACGTGCTCTCCGGCCCGCTGCGAGTGATTTGGCTGCTGGTCGCCTCCAATAATGACAGTGAATCAACTGACGAAAAGGAAAACAAAGAATGAGAGTGGCTGTCAAAGTACGGTTGAAGCGAAGCATCTTAGATCCCCAGGGCAAAACCGTGCAGCAGGCCCTGCAGCATTTGGGCTTCGAGCAAATCCGGGAGGTGCGGATCGGCAAACTGATCGAACTGGAGATTGAAGAGGGGCAGAGCCGGGAAAAAATCCAGCAGATGCTGGAGGCAGCCGGCCGCAAGCTGCTCTCCAACCCGGTTATGGAAGATTTCGAGATCGAATACCCGGGGGAATTGCCGTGAAGAGCGCCGTAATTGTGTTTCCCGGTTCGAATTGCGACCATGACATGCTCCGCGCCCTTACCCTGATGGGACACCGGGCGGAATTTGTGTGGCATAAAACCGGGAATCTTTCCGGGTACGACCTGGCGGCGCTCCCGGGCGGATTTTCCTACGGCGACTACCTGCGCGCCGGGGCCATCGCCCGCTTCTCCGCCATCATGAAGGCGGTGGCGGATTTTGCCGCAAAAGGGAAGCCGGTTTTGGGAATTTGCAACGGTTTCCAGGTGCTTACCGAGGCCGGGCTGTTGCCGGGGGCGCTGCTGCGCAATCAAAACCTGCGCTTTATTTGCCGCCCGGTGTACTTGCGCGCTGAAAACCTGCGCACCCGTTTTACCCGGGCGATTCAGCCGGGAACTACCCTGAAAATTCCCATCGCCCATGGGGAGGGCCGGTTTCACATCGATCCGGACGGCCTGAAGCAGCTTCAAGACCGGGAGCAGATCGTTTTCCGCTATGCCAACGCCCGCGGTGAGACCGATCCGGGCGCCAATCCCAACGGCTCGCTCGACCATGTCGCCGGGATCATCAACCGGGAGGGGAACGTGTTGGGGATGATGCCCCACCCGGAACGCGCCGTAGAAGCAATTCTGGGGTCGGAAGACGGGCGGCGGATTTTTGAATCGCTGAACGCTTGATCGTCGGGCCATTGGGTATTATGAGCGATTAAACCTTCACTATTCGCTATTCTGAATTCACTATTAATGCCAATTACCAGTTGGGGATGACATTGAAGAAAGTTTGCCACCAAGACACCAAGACAGGAAGTTTCACAAAGGTTTTAGCGTTTATATCCTTAAATTTCTTCTATTTCTTTGTGCTTCCTTAACGTCTTGGTGTCTTCGTGGCCATAATTTTTCAACTGGTAATTCGCATTATTAAAAAAAGAATAGCAAACCGGGAATTGGGAATTGAGAATTGTGAATCGGAATAAGGAATTTAAACCTTAAACCATAACAAAGGACCTCCATCGCCCATGAGAAAAAAAAGCTTGGGATTCTATCTAATCATCATAATATTGGGAAGCGTGGTTGGGAGCGTCCTGGGAGATATCGTCGGCCTGTTATTGCCGGAAGGAGTGGTCAAGCAGTTCTTTATGCAATCGGCCGGTTTTGGCGCGGGGCCGGCGCTCTTTGATCTCAAGGTAATTGCCTTTACCCTGGGATTCTCCCTGAACATCAACATCATCGGGGTGTTAGGCATTTTTATGGTGGCCTACTTTCTCCGCTGGCTGGATTGAGCAAGGCTGTTCGGAAGCGCTTCCCGCCCATGGTGTTCAAGCATCGAAAGTCGCCGGGGGGTAAATATCAAACGGGTGCATGTCAAATTGCACGGAATTTAAAGCGGGTTAAAGTGTCAGGAGTGCAGAATTTATTCTGCACACCAAAGAACATCTAATTTGTGCAAAATGAATTTTGCACTCCTGCTGGATAATTTGCCATGCAACCTTTTCCGAGTCTTTTCCAATGAGGCTGAACAATTTCTATGAATACAAATCAACCGAAGGAGGCCGACAATGTTTAACATGGGGCCTACGGAAATTTTAGTTATTTTCCTGATCATTATCATCCTGTTCGGCGCGAAGCGGCTGCCGGAACTGGCCCGCTCCCTGGGAAAATCCATCCGGGAGTTTAAAGGCGCCACCCAGGGACTCAAGGATGAGTTCGATATCAACAAAATCGAGGACAAGCCGCGCCAGAGCGTCCCGCCGAAAAGCGCCGACGAAGCCGGGGAAAAAACGGAGCCGGCGCAGAAAAACGGGTAAGAAAGCAGCAGCGAACCCGGTAAAAACGCATCCCGGCAGGCCGGGGTATCGTCTTCCCAACTCAAGCGGCAAATGAGAAGTGGCAAAGCGGCAAACCGCCCGGGAAACCGGCCGGCGCGGTCAAAGATAATATCTGCCTGAAAAACCGCCCGGTAACCTGCGCTTCCCGGGTGGTGGATCATTTTATCTCTCCATGATAGCGCCACGGCCATCGCAAAAATCCTCGCCGAAGACGGCCTGATCATCGGCAAAACCAACCTCGACGAATTTGCCATAGGCTCTTCTACATAACTGATGTTACGCATTTTTACCACAGAGACCACAGAGAACTCAGAGGTTTCATTTTTCCGAGGGCTGACGTAGGGTTTTCATTTCCCACTGTGCTGCCAGGTCAATAAACATTCGATTTTCTCTGTGCACTCTGTGGTCTCTGAGGCAAAATTTTTCTGCCTGCGTAACATCAGTACTAAATTCAAAAGGACGGGCATGAAGAAAAACAACGAGCCGGTAAGTTACGCCGGATATTTGCAGTTGGAACGGGTTCTCTCCAGCCAGTCGCCTATCAGCCGGGAGCGCGGCGTTTCCGCCCACGACGAGATGCTCTTTATCGTCATTCACCAGACGTACGAATTATGGTTCAAACAAATCCTGCACGAGCTGGATTCGGCACTGGAGATGTTCCGGGAGCAATATATCGACGAGCGCAATATCGGCGTGGCGGTATCCCGCCTGCAGCGGATCATCGAAATCCAGAAAATCATGATCGACCAGATTCGCATCCTGGAAACCATGACGCCCCTGGATTTCCTGGATTTCCGGAACTTTTTGACCCCCGCGTCCGGGTTCCAGAGCTTCCAGTTCCGGGCGCTGGAAATTAAATTAGGGCTCTCCCCCACCCGGCGAATCAAATACAGCCAGCAGGCCTACCACACCCTTTTCTCCGGAGAAGAACAAACCCGGCTCCTGGAGATGGAGAAAGCGCCCTCTTTTTTCGATCTGCTGGAAAACTGGCTGGAGCGCACCCCCTTTCTGGTGCTAACGGGGTTTGATTTCCTGGAAACCTACCGGGAAGCGGTAGAAAAAATGCTCGCCGATGAGCGGGAAACCGTGCAAAACAATCTCATCCTCCCCGATGAAGAGAAGCAGAGCCGCTTGCAGATGATGCAAGCGAATGAAAAACATTTCCAGACCATCTTTTCCGAAGCGGCGCACAACCGGTTGATCGGGGAAGAACGGAGACGGCTATCTTACCGCGCCACCCTGGCGGCGCTGTTCATTCACCTCTACCGCGACCAGCCCATTTTGCACCTGCCCTACCGCCTGCTCTCCGCCATTGTGGACATCGACGAGCTTCTCTCCACCTGGCGCTACCGCCACGCCTTGATGGTTCTGCGCATGATCGGGCGCAAAACCGGCACCGGCGGCTCGGCCGGCTACAGCTACCTGAAACAAACCGCGGAGAGCCACCGGGTGTTCGCGGATTTGTTCAATCTCTCCACCTTCCTGATTCCCCGCTCGCAATTGCCCGCCCTGCCGCCGGAGATCGAAGAAAATTTGGGGTTTTATTTTAGCCGGAGTAAAAAGTAAATTGTCGTCATGGAAATAAGCTTAGACCAAAAAAACGCCTTCGTCTGCGGCAGCACCCGGGGCATCGGCCGCGCGGCGGCGGTGCAGTTGGCGCAATTGGGCGCCCGGGTGATCCTGCTGGCGCGCGATGAAGCGGCGCTGCGCCGGGTGCGCGAAGAACTCCCCGCCGGGCGCGGCCAGCGCCACGGCTACATCTGCGCGGATTTCAACGATCCCGAGGCGCTCCGGGAAAAAGCGGAGAGCTTCATTGCCCAAAACCCCCCAGTTCACATCCTGGTGAACAACACCGGCGGCCCTCCTCCCGGCTACGCTATCCAGGCTGAGCCGCGGGCGTTCCTGAAAGCGTTCTCCATGCACCTGCTCTGCAACCAGGTTCTGGCGCAGGCGCTGGTTCCGGGAATGAAATCGGAACGCTATGGCCGGATCGTCAACGTCATCTCCACCTCGGTAAAGCAGCCGATTATGGATTTGGGAGTTTCCAACACCATCCGCGGGGCGGTGGCAAGCTGGTCCAAAACCCTTTCCCGGGAGTTAGGGCCCTTCGGGATCACCGTGAATAACGTGCTGCCAGGAACCACGAAAACCGGGCGGCTGCAAGCAATTATCGAAGACCGGGCGCGAAAATCCGACAAAACCACACCGGAAATCGAAGCGGAATTGCTGGCGGAAATTCCCGCCGGGCGGTTTGGCAAACCGGAAGAAATTGCCGCCGCGATCGCATTTTTAGCCTCCCCGGCGGCTTCTTACATCAACGGGGTGAGCCTGGCGGTGGATGGAGGGAAGATTGCCTGCTTGTAGCCGGCGAACAAGGCGCGGGAGATACGAAATACGGAATACGTATTGCGTATTGCGTAACGGTAAGTATGCGCTTAATCGTGGTTGAGATGAAAGCGCAAAACTCAGCAACCAACTCGTTCCAAATCTCCTGTTTTGGAACGCAATAATCGTGGAAACTCTGTTTCCGGCCACGTTTAAGCGCACACTTACCTGCGTAACAGGGAATACGGAAAAACAAGCATATATGGAAGAGGAAAAATCTTTGAATAGAAATTACCCCGAAGAAGTTCGGATACTCGAAAAAGAGGGGCGGGAATTTATTTTAGTGGGAACCGCTCACGTATCCCGGCAATCCGCGGAGTTGGTGCGGGAAGTCATCACCCAGGAACGCCCCGATTGCGTGTGCGTGGAATTGGACGCCCAACGCTACAAAAGCCTTTCCGAACAAAGCCGCTGGGAGACGCTGGACCTGCGTGCGATCATTCGCCAGAAGCAGCTTAGCACCCTGATCATTAACCTGCTGCTGGCCTCGTACCAGAAAAAATTAGGCCACCAGTTAGGCGTAATGCCGGGGGTAGAACTGCTGGAAGCCACCAAAGTGGCCGCAGAGCAGAATATCCCCATTGCCCTGTGCGACCGGGATATTCGCGTTACCCTGCGGCGGGCCTGGCACTTGCTCTCTTTCTGGAAAAAGATGGAACTGCTGGCCATCGGCCTGGCGGGAATATTCGAGAAGCAAGAAATTTCAGAAGAGAAATTGAGCGAATTACGCCGTAAAGACATGCTCTCAGAGCTGATCTCGGAACTGGGCAACGCCATGCCGGTCTTGAAAACCGTGCTGATCGACGAGCGGGATGCCTACCTGGCGCAGAAAATAAAAGAGGCGGCGGGGGGAAAAATTGTCGCTGTAGTAGGGGCGGGGCATTTGGAAGGCATCAGCGAAACGCTCGCCACAGATCAGCGCCGGGATTTGCGGGAAATCGAGCAGATTCCCCCGGCCTCCCCGGTGTGGAAATGGATCGGGTGGAGCATTCCGGCGCTGGTGTTAGGATCGATTTTTTACATCGGCTGGACCCGGGGAATCGATACCGCAGGCCATAGTATTTTTTTCTGGATACTGGCTACCGGGCTTCCCAGCGCCCTGGGGACGCTACTGGCCTGGGGGCACCCGGTTACGGTTCTCTCCGCCCTGTTAGGAGCGCCGATTACCACCCTCAGCCCGGCCATCGGGGTAGGGTACGTGGCGGCATTGGTGCAGGCCTACCTGCAGCCGCCGATGGTAAAAGAATTTCAAACCGTGCGCGATGACGTGGGAAAGTTCAAGAAATGGTGGCAGAACAAACTCCTGAGAGTGTTACTGGTCTTTATTTTCTCCAGCCTAGGGGGCGCCATCGGGATGTATTTCGGAAGCTACAAAATTGTGTCCGCGCTTTTTCAGTAAGACAAAGACCTCACAGGTTTCCAAAACCTTTGAGGTCTCCCGGTCCCTTCATACTTCCCACTTCTCAACTCGCCAGAACTGCTTCTTGCGGAAGCGGTTTTGTGCCGCACCACCAGTAGCGCAGCAGTTCCTGCGCCTGGGAGGCGGTCAGCTCCGGAAATCGCTGCATCAGTAAAGGAATTGCAATAAAAATATTAGCGAGCAAGGCTTCCTCCTGAGCGGTCAAAACCCCCAGGTGCTCGTCGGTAATGAAATCAGGACGTTGCATCGTTTTTCTCCCGTACAAAGTTTCATCCGTTAAAATTGAATAACTGGAAATTTCGACTGAATTCCAGCCGGCTTTAGGGGGTCGAATTTCCCGGGAGGGTTTTCGTGAGAGGGATCAATCCGCGGCCATTTCAGAAATGCTGATTGGCGAATGCCTGGCTGTTCTGCCGGGATTGGGTTTGTATGCCGGTCGGAAAAACGTTTTGGTGAATTCCTGAAAATACTTTTGCAGTTTTCATGCCCCGGAGACTATATTCAGCATTCCCATGGGTATCTCCGAAGGAGTCTATGACCATCCCTGGGGGAGAAGAGATTAGGCGACAGAAAGACCGGTATTTCAAGCGAGATGCTATTTCCCCATCTAATTCCATAACCTTACCAAACCCATTACGGAGGATCTATTCATGAAAAGGTTACTGATGGTTCTGTTGATTCTGGCGGGTATGAGTCTGTATCAATCTGCGTATGCGCTGCCGGGACTGAAATTTGGCGTGGAAGGGAACCTGGCTATGCCCCAGGGCGATTTCGGCGACGTGGCCGGCACCGGTTACGGCGCAACTGCGTTCGCCATGTTCACCCTCATGCCGGCTATCAACCTGTCTGCCCACGCGGGATATATGATCTTTGGCGGAAAGGATTTTCAAACGCCGGCGGGAAACGTTGAATATGATTACAGCGCCATTCCCATTCTTGCGGGGGTGCGATTTTATGTATTGCCGATGCCCAAGCTCTATCTCGCCGGGCAGTTGGGGTTTCATAATTTTAAGGTAACTACAAAATCGCCGGCGGGAGGGGAAAGCGATGAGTCCTCCACTGAATTCAGCTTTGCCCCCACGGTGGGGGTGGAATTCGGCCCGCTGGATGCTTCGGCGTTTTATATGATCATTTCCGACGCGAATTATATCGGCCTGCGGTTAGGATACGGGTTTTGAGCAGCCCTAAGGTGACCGCCATAAAATCTTACCAACCCTGCACGATTAAAACAAAAGGCGCAACCAGGTGGTTGCGCCTTTTGTTTTGGCAAAAATTGCCTCTCTCTCAATTCGAGAAGAGAACGGATTGGCTTACTGGCCGCCGAGCGGGAACATGATCCCGGCTTTGATCTGGATGCCGGTATTTTTGTCCGAAGTATCGATGTCGTCACTACCAGGAACTTCAACCGGTTTGGTGATATCGGCAAGGCCTAAAGCATACTGCGCTTCGATGAAGAAATTATTGGTTCCCATGGGGATGCTCACCCCGGCGCCGAAGTTGAGGCCGTAATCGAGGCTTTCGGCGTCATCCTTTACGTCTTCGTCTTCCAATTTGGCGCTCATCAGGAAACCGATATTCCCGCCGACCAGCGCATAGGGTTTAACATTGGACTGGCCGAAAGCGATCTTCAACAGCACGGGGATATCAATATAGGCAAGTTTAAGCTTTGCATCCCCAAAGCCTTCGATCTCAATATTCGACCCTTTTTGCATGTAAGTCGGCTCGAGTTGCAAACTCATCATTTCACTCAGGCCGAAAGAAGCAACCCCGCCGAAGGCAAAACCGGTGAGCATCCCGTAATTAACGCCTTCTTCATCTTCTTCGACGCTCACGTTGGCCAGGTTCACCCCAATAACCGGGCCGAGCGAAGTTTGCGCCAGCGCCGGCAGGGTAACCGCAACCATCAGAATCACAAACAGAACCATCAACTTTTTCATTTCAATCTCCTCTTGATTGATTATATGGACCTTCAAAAATTACTTTAAAAAACAACTTCAACCATTTAAAGCGCCTTCCTCAGCCATTGGCCTCCCATGCAAACAAATTCCTCATCGTTACATTATCGCTCTACTATCTCAATCCATCACCTCCTTTTGGTTTTTAGTTGCTCATCCATTGGCATTAAAACACATCTCGTTTCTACTAATTTGATGAAAACAGGATAATCCGCAATCATCCGATTAAACTCTACTGAGCTTACAATGTCTTTTAGAAAACATTTTGGAGAGTATTTTTCAGAATGGCCTTGATTACGCCCTTTGGGGGGCGACCTGGGGGATATGAGAGCGTTTTCATATTCTCAAAACGACATTCGCAAAGAATATCAATCCAGACTTGAAAAAGATCAACCACCAGCCTCTGTCCCATCATCATTATCCTCCGCATTCTTCAAGCTAACAGAAAGCGGGATAAATATATCCTATTAAGATTTAATTATCAACAGGTTATTTAATTTTCTTGCCAAATTGGGGGTGGTTAGCAAATTTTGCGCTTGATTTTTCGTGGGTTTGTTTTTGGATGTTTTTGTATTTAATTTGGAATTTTTCAAAGATCAACTAAGTTTTTTTAATCGCTTATTGCAGCGATACCCGGTCAACAACGAAGGGAGTCAAATAAAAGTTGCCTTCTGAGTGACTTGACAGTGTTAAATTTCACCGCAGAGATC
>CAZFVV010000071.1:0-24740 GCA_964522165.1 uncultured Calditrichaceae bacterium | reverse complement strand
CAGTGTAAAATTACTTGGCGGTTTTTCCGGCTTTGCGGTGTACCGCCTCGCCCTCGTAGCGAATTCCTTTCCCCTTGTAGGGCTCGGGGGGGCGGAAAGAGCGAATTTTTGCCGCGACCTGGCCGACCAGTTCCTTATCAATGCCGGAAATTTCGATCCGCGTGGGAACCGGAATCTTTACCGTAACTCCCTGGGGCGGCACAAAATATACAAAATGGGAGAATCCTAACGCCAACTGAATGCCTTTCCCCTTTTGCTCGGCGCGGTATCCCACTCCTTCGATTTGCAGCGCCTTGAAATAACCGTTCGTAACCCCTACCACCATATTGTGGATCAAAGTGCGGGTCAGGCCATGCAAGGATCGCCATTGCCGCTCATCGGAAGGTCTTTTTACCTGGATCATTCCGTTTTCCAGTTCAACGATCATCCCGGGGTTAAAGGCATGTTCCAACTGGCCCTTGGGACCTTTGACATGCACCGACCCTTTTTCGAGCTTCACTTCCACGCCCTGGGGAATTTCGATGGGCAATTTTCCAATACGAGACACCTGAACACCTCTTAACGTTATTGATTACCAGATAATACACAAAACTTCTCCGCCAACTTTCTGGCGGCGGGCCTCCCGCTCGGTCAGAAGCCCCCTGGAAGTGCTGAGAATCGCGATTCCCATGTTGTTTTTTACCCGGGGAAGATTTTGCACGTCCACGTACTGGCGTCGCCCGGGCTTGCTCACCCGCTGCAGCTCGTGGATTATCGACTCGCCGGTTTGCGGAATGTAGCGCAGGAAAATCCGGATAATCCCCTGCTTTCCGTCATCAATGACGATATAATTTTTGATGAACTTTTGCTCATACAGGATATTGGCCATCTGTTTTTTCAAATTGGAAGCCGGAATATCCACGGTTTTATGCTTAACCTGCAAAGCGTTGCGAATGCGGGTTAAAAAATCAGCAATCGGATCGGTCATCGCCATACAAAAGTCTCCTGCCTTCTAAAGCTCTTTCGATTCACCATTATCACCAACATCTACTCGTTTGGATACCGGGCCGGGAATGATGAAATACGCAGTTTGATCTTCATCATCCCGAAACAGGCGCCAAAATTTCACCAGCTCGCCTTGATCACCCCGGGAATTTCGCCTTTATTGGCCAGGTCGCGTAAACAGATCCGGCACAATCCGAATTTACGGTAATAGGCCCGCGGGCGCCCGCAGCGTTCGCAGCGATGGTATTCCCGAACTTTAAATTTTTGTTTCCGCTTCGATTTTGCGATCATGCACTTCTTCGCCAACGTATTTCTCCTTAGATTTTAAGAACCGCGCCCCCACCAAATCTTCGCTGTTGGTTCCGGGCGCCTCCGGTTCCTATTTTCTGAACGGCATTCCGAAATTGGTCAACAATTCATAGGCTTCTTCGTCGCTCTTGGCGTTGGTAACGAAGGTAATGTTCAAGCCCCGGATTTTATCAATTTTATCCACATTGATCTCCGGGAAGATGATCTGCTCCCGGGCCCCCACCGAGTAACTTCCCCGCCCGTCGAAGGATTTATCGGACAATCCCCGGAAATCGCGGATGCGCGGCACTGCCAGGCTGATAAACCGGTCCAGGAATTCGTACATCCGGTTGCCCCGGAGGGTAACCCGGCAGCCGACTTTCATGCCCTGGCGCAGCTTAAAGTTAGAGATCGATTTTTTTGCCTGGGTGATGGCCGGCTTCTGGCCGCCGATAATGGTCAAGTCTTCAACCGCCCGCTCCAGGATTTTGGGATCCTGAATCGCTTCCCCGACGCCCATATTCAGGCAAATTTTCTCCAGCCGGGGAACCTGCATTACATTTTTGTAGCCAAAGCGCTTCATCATGCCCGGCACAATTTCTTCATTGAATTTTTTCTTCAACCTGGGAGTATAGGTCGCCATTGTCATTACCTTTTCTCATTCTTCGATTGCATTACAACACTTCTTCGCCGCCGGCATCGGGGTGCTTGCAAAATCGCACCTTGGTTCCGTCTTTGAGCACCCGGAATCCCACCCGGGTCGGAACGCTGCTCTTCGGGGCGATCAGCTTGACATTAGAAATATGAATGGGCGCTTCTAATTCCATGATGCCGCCCTGGGTCATTTTTTGAGTGCGTTTCCGATGGCGCTTCACCATGTTTACCCCCTCAACGATGATTTTATCCCTATCGGGAAACACCTTCAGCACTCTTCCCCGCTTCCCGCTGTCATCGCCGCTGATAACCAGCACCATGTCGTTTTTCTTGATCTTTTTCATAATTTGCCATCCCCTCTTATAAGACTTCCGGCGCTAATGAGATGATTTTCATGAATTCCTTCTCGCGCAACTCCCGCGCCACCGGCCCGAAGATACGGGTTCCACGCGGCTCGCCCTGGTTATCCAGCAACACCGCGGCATTCTCATCAAAACGAATGTAGGAACCGTCTTCCCGGCGAATTTCTTTTTTAGTGCGCACAATTACGGCCTTGGAAACGTCGCCTTTTTTTACCGCCGCGTTGGGAATGGCGCTCTTCACCGATACGACAATGATATCCCCGATAGTGCCATACCGTTTTCGAGAACCGCCTAACACGCGAATACACATCACTTTTTTAGCGCCGGAATTATCCGCAACGTTTAACCGGGTATATTCCTGGACCATAGCAACAACCTCAGCAGCTTAATTACGCTTTTCCAAGCAGTTAAAGGTTTCAAATTTATCAGGACCTGCAAATCTCAACCATACTCCGGGGGTATAGGGCGTTACCGTTTACCTTACTTAACCTTTTCGATGATCTCCACAATCCGCCAGCGCTTGGTTTTGCTCAATGGACGCGTTTCCATGATCTTCACCTTGTCGCCGATCTGGCAGGTATTCTCTCCGTCGTGCGCTTTAAATTTGGAGGTCAACTTGATGTATTTTTTATAAAACGGGTGCTTGACTCTCCGTTCTACCGCCACTACCACGGTTTTGTCCATTTTGTCGCTGACTACAACGCCAATGCGGGTTTTGCGAGTCGCTCTTTCCATGTCGATTACTTACCTGCAATTATGATTTTATCTTCGTTTTGGATATACCCAGTTCATGCTCGCGCAGCAAGGTTTTGTGGCGCGCGATCTCCTTTCTGACCAGGCGAACCCGGCTGGCGTTCACCAATTGCCGGGTAGCTTTTTGAATGCGCAAATTCGAAAGCTCTTCGATCAAATCCCGCAGACGGTGCTGCAACTCTTCCACCGGCAGGGTTCTCAATTCGGAAGTCTTCATCATCACTTAGTCTCCCAATTCTTTACGGCTGACAAACTTAGTCTTGATGGGCAGCTTATGGGCGGCCAGTCGCAACGCTTCTTTGGCGATATCTTCCGGCACCCCGGCCAGTTCGAACATCACCCGCCCCGGCTTCACCACCGCAACCCAGTATTCCGGAGACCCTTTCCCTTTTCCCATACGGGTTTCCGCCGGTTTCTTGGTAACCGGCTTGTCCGGGAAAATCCTGATCCATACTTTTCCGCCGCGTTTGATGTGGCGGGTCATGGCGATACGCGCCGCTTCAATCTGGCGGCTGGTAATCCAGTAGGCTTCCAGGGCTTTTAAGCCGTACTCGCCGAAAGTTACGGCGTTGCCGCGCCCGGCCATGCCTCTTTTGCGCCCGCGCTGTTTTTTACGATATTTAACCCTTCTTGGCATTAACATGGATCAGTTCTCCTTCAGGATGATTCTTCTAATTTATGAACGAACATCAGGCTTTTATCAAAGGCTGTAAAACCCTCAGGATTTGGTTCCGATAACTTCGCCGTTGTAAATCCACACTTTTACCCCAATACAGCCGTAGGTGGTGATTGCCGTGGCGGTGGCGTAATCAATATCCGCGCGCAGGGTGTGCAGGGGAATTCGCCCCTCTTTGTAGCTCTCGGTACGCGCCATTTCCGCGCCGCCTAAGCGCCCGGCGCAGGTAATCTTAATTCCTTCCGCCCCCAGCCGCAGCGAAGAGGTGATCGCCCGTTTCATGGCCCTGCGGAAGGAGACCTTCCCCTCCAGCTGGCGGGCGATATTCTGCGCCACCAGGAAGGCGTCGGCCTCCGGGTGTTTCACTTCGTCGATATTGATCTGAATATCTTTTTTGACCAGCTTTTTCAGTTCTTCTTTCAGCTTGTCCACCTCGGCGCCTTTCTTACCAATGACCACTCCCGGGCGGGCGGTATGGATGGTAATCAAAATCCGCCGGGCGGTGCGCTCGATCCCGATTTTGGAAATAGAGCCGTCTGCCATCCGCCGTTGGATATAGCGGCGGATCAGCAAATCTTCATTCAGCTTTGCAGAAAAATTCTTCTCATCAAACCACTGGGAATTCCAGGTTTTGATGAAACCGAGGCGATAACCGACAGGATTACACTTTTGGCCCAAATTACATCCTCCGACGTACTAGTTGTTATATTCTACCACAATGGTAACATGGCTGGTTTTCCGGCGAATTCTTCCCACCCGGCCCATGGACATCGGGCGGAACCGCCGCAGGGTCGGCCCCTGGTCCACAAACGCTTTTTTGATGAAAATATCGTGGGGAGAAATCCTCGCCGCTTTTTCATCCAGAAAGAAATTCGCCACTGCGGAACGAAGGGCCTTTTCTACCACCTTGGCCGCCCGTTTGGGAGTGAAGTGAAGAATGTTCAGCGCTTCTTCCACGTCTTTATCTTTGATGAGATCGAGGACTCGCCGAACTTTCATCGGCGCCATCCGCACAAATCGTTCTTTTGCTACCGCTTGCATGGCTTCGATTCTCGCATTTAGATATTGTTGGCATTTACCGCTTCTATATCGCACATATTACGCATTACGTATTACGTTTTCGTAAAACGTAATTACTTGACCCGGCTCGCTTTTTCGGACTTGCCCCCGGGATGCCCGCGGAAGGTGCGTGTCATGGCAAACTCGCCCAATTTATGCCCGACCATATTTTCGGTGATGTAAACCGGGATAAATTTGATCCCGTTGTGCACCGCAATGGTGTGGCCGACGAATTCCGGTGGAATGGTGCTCCGCCGCGCCCAGGTTTTGATCACCTTTTTCTGGCCGGTCTGGTTCAATCCATCCACTTTTTTGAGCAATTTCGGATCGATAAAAGGACCTTTTTTAACCGATCGAGACATATTCGTTTCCTTTAGACATTCGCCTTTTTGGTATTATCCCGCCGCCGGTTATGCTGAGTAAAATCCGGCGGCCTTGCGGATCATCGTTTGCGTGAAATAGCCCTACTTACGGCGTTTAACAATCAGGGCGTTGGAGAGCTTCCGTTTCTTGCGGGTTTTCAACCCTTTGGATAGCTGCCCCCAGGGGGAACAGGGATGGCGCCCGCCAGAGCTTTTTCCTTCACCCCCGCCCATGGGGTGATCGATAGGATTCATGGCGACCCCGCGCACGTGGGGACGTTTTCCCCGCCAGCGCGAACGCCCGGCTTTTCCCAGGGAAATGTTAAAATGGTCCGAGTTGCCGACCGTTCCGAGGGTAGCATAGCATTCCACCCGGAATTTACGGATTTCCCCGGAGGGCATTTTCAACAGGGCGTAATCGCCTTCTTTGGCCATCAATTGCACCCCGGCGCCGGCGCTGCGGGCCACCTGCCCGCCCTTGCCAGGGAAAATCTCGATATTATGAACCGCCATACCCAGGGGAACCTTACCCAGCGGCATGGCATTGCCCGGGTGAATTTCCACGTCCTCGCCGGCAACTACCCTATCTCCTATTTTCAACCCTTCGGGAGCGATTATGTAGCGCTTTTCACCGTCGGCATAAAAGAGCAGGGCGATATTGGCGCTTCGATTGGGATCATACTCAATCGCGTTAACGATTGCGGGGATGTTGCGCTTATCGCGTTTGAAGTCGATAATACGGTATTTTCGCTTATGTCCCCCGCCCCGCTGCCAGGAGGTGACCCGGCCCTGGTTATTGCGCCCCACGCTGCGATGCAGAGAGATCGTCAAAGATCGCTCCGGCTCCTGTTTGGTGATGACCTCGCGACCCAGGTCCACCCGGAACCTCATGCCTGCGGTTGAAGGTTTACGATTTTTTAACGCCATACCACTTCTCCGATCCTGCTATTCCATTTTACGCATCAATTCACGTTTCACGCATCACGTTCTACCTTGTACAAAATGGAAGCACGGCATAAACCTGGTGCGTAAAACGTAATGCGTAACGAATTAGATATTTTCCATAAAATCCAGGGTCTGGCCGGGCTCCAGGGTAATGATTGCTTTTTTGTAGCCGGAGGTGAACCCGGCCACCCGGCCGCGGCGCACAAAACGCTGCCGGGGCTTGCCCTTCACGTTCATGACCCGAACGCTCTTCACTTTAACGGAAAACCGTTTGGCAAACGCGCTTTTGATTTCGATTTTATTTGCGCCGGCATCCACCTTGAAAAAATACTGGTTGCCTTCATCCTTCAGACGCAAGGCTTTTTCCGTCAAGATCGGCTCTAAAATGATTTCCCTGGGATTTTTCATTGGCCAAGCACCTCGTTTACGATATCGATCGCCCCTTTTTGTATCACCAGCACCTGGGCGTGCAGCACGTCATAGGCGGAAAACTGGGGAGCGGTCAACACCCATTTGTAGGGAATATTGCGGGCGGATTTGTAGAAATTAAGGTCATGCTGGGAGGTCAGGATCAACACTTTACGATCGTCAACCTTCAAATTCTTCAACAAATCGGCTACTTCGCGGGTTTTGGGAGCGTCCATCCGGAAGTCTTCCACCACAATAATTTTATCCTCTTTCGCTTTGTAAGAGAGCGCGGAACGCCGGGCCAGTTGTTTGACCTTTTTGGGCAATTCCTGGCGATAATTGCGGGGCCGGGGACCATGCGCCCGCCCTCCGCCAACCATTTGAACCGCGCGGGTAGTTCCCTGGCGCGCTCGCCCGGTGCCTTTCTGCCGGAAGGGCTTGCGCCCGCCCCCGGAGACCTCGGAGCGGCCCTTCACCTTGTGGGTTCCCTGACGCTGGTTGGCCAGGTAGGCTTTGACGTCCAGGTAAAGAACGTGGTCGTTCGGCTCGATCTCGAAGATTTCGGGACGCAGCACCACCTTCTCACCCGAGGGAGTTCCATCTTTCTTATAAACGTTCAATTCCATGCTTGCACTCTCTGCTTAACCGCTTGATCTTCATTTATAAATTTCTACATAACTGTTTCGGGCCCCGGGAACCGCTCCTCTAATGAAAAGGAGATCGTTTTCCACGTCCACTTTAACGACCCGCAGGTTCTTCACGGAAACCCGGGCATCGCCTAACCGCCCGGCCATCCGCATTCCTTTATATACCCGGGAAGGCCAGGAACTTTGCCCTAACGATCCGGGAGCGCGGGTGCGGTCGGACTGCCCGTGAGTTACCTGGGCGCCGCCAAAATTATGGCGCCGCATCACCCCGGTAAATCCCCGGCCCTTGCTGGTGCCGGTTACTTTGATGACGTCCCCCGGCTGGAAAATATCTACCTTCACCATGTCCCCCGCCTTCAGCTCGCTTTTGGCTTTCAGGCGGAATTCCTTCAACAACCGCAGGGCGGGAAGATTGGTCTTCTTAAAATGGCCCAGGAGAGGCTTGGAAGTATTCTTTTCCTTTTTCTCATCAAACCCCACTTGCAACGCGTCATACCCATCGTGTTCCACGGTTTTTACCTGGGTGACGTAACAGGGCCCGGCTTTGACAACCGTAACGCTGACCGCTTTACCGGCCTCGTCGAAAATCCGGGTCATGCCGATTTTTTTGCCTAACAAACCGTTCATTATGCTCTCCAAAGGTGTTTCTTTGCTTAAACACCGATATAATTGATAATTGGCAATTGCCAATTGGCAATGGTCAATTCCGTCAGGTTTTGATCTCGATATCCACGCCCGCGGGCAATTCCAGCTTCATCAACTGATCGATGGTCTTGTTGGTGGCGTTGTGAATATCGATCAAACGCTTGTGAATGCGAACCTCGAATTGCTCGCGAGATTTTTTGTCAACGTGCGGAGAACGCAATACCGTAAAAACACTGCGCTTGGTCGGCAATGGGATCGGGCCGGAAATCAACGCGCCCGTGGATTTTGCCGTGGTAATGATCTTTTCCGATGACTTGTCGATCAGGTGGTGATCGTACGCTTTCAATTTAATGCGAATACTTTGGCCTGGCACCGGCGTCCCCTTTTTGCTTACTTGGTTCCTCTAATCTTTTCGACAATTTCATTTGCGATATTCTGCGGTAATTGCTGGTAATGATCAAACTGCATGGTATATACGGCCCGTCCCTGGGTGACAGAACGCAGTGAGGTGGCATATCCGAACATTGCCGCCAGGGGCACGAACGCCTCCACGACCTGGGCGTCTTTGCGCGGCAGGATTCCACTGACCTTGCCCCGCCGGGAATTCAGATCCCCGATCACGTCTCCCAGGTACTCTTCCGGCACCACGACTTCCACGTCCATGATCGGCTCCAACAGCACCGGCCCCGCCTTGCCCATGGCTTCTTTTACCCCAATGGAGCCGGCGATTTTGAAGGCCATTTCGCTGGAGTCCACTTCATGATAGGAACCATCTACCAGGCGCACTTTGATGTCCACCACCGGGTAACCGGCCAGAACCCCGTTGCGCAATGCTTCTTCGATTCCGGCTTTGACCGGCGAGATGTATTCCCGGGGAATCACACCGCCAATAATTTTATCTTCGAACTCAAACCCTTTGCCTTTTTCGTTCGGCAGCACTTCCAGCACCACGTGGCCGTACTGGCCCCGCCCGCCGCTCTGGCGGATGAACTTGCCTTCCGATTGCACTTCCCGGGTGATGGTCTCTTTGTAAGCCACCTGGGGTTTACCGACCCGGGCGTCCACCCGGAATTCCCGCAGCAAGCGGTCAACGATAATCTCCAGGTGCAACTCACCCATCCCGCTGATGAGGGTTTGACCGGTTTCTTCTTCGGAAGAGACTTTAAAAGTCGGGTCTTCGTCGCTCAATTTTCCCAGGGAGGTGAACAATTTTTCCGCATCTGCCTTCGTTTTCGGCTCGATGGCCACGGAAATAACCGGCTCCGGGAAACGCATCGATTCCAGGATAATGGGCTTGTGAGGATCTGCCAGGGTATGGCCGGTTCGGGTGTTTTTCAGACCCACCGCCGCCACGATGTCGCCGGTAAATACTTCGTCGATATCTTCCCGACTGTTGGCGTGCATCTGCAAGAGCCGGCCCAGGCGTTCTTTGGTATCGGTGGTCGCGTTATATACATAACTTCCGGCCTTCATCGCGCCGCTATAGACCCGGAAGTAGGTCAATTTTCCAACATAAGGGTCGGTCATAACTTTAAAGGCCAGGGCGGTAAAAGGGGCTTCATCGGATACTGCCCGGTCGGCGGTTTTACCGGAACGCGGGTCTTCTCCCTGAACCGGGGGAATATCCACCGGGGAAGGCAAATAATCTATTACTCCATCTAACAGCCGCTGCACTCCCTTGTTCTTGAATGCCGATCCCAGCAATACCGGGACGATACGATTCTCAATAGCTCCTTTGCGAATGGCGGCCTTTATCTCTTCGGTAGAAATCTCTTGGCCTTCTAAGTATTTTTCCATCAGGTGATCGTCGAATTCCGCCGCCGCTTCGATCACTTTTGTGCGATACTCTTCCGCCTTACTCACCAAATCCCGGGGAATTTCCTCTTCCAGGATTTGCAACCCCAGGGAGCTTTCATCAAAGATCACCGCTTTCATTCGCGGCAGGTCGATAAGCCCGGTAAACATATCGCCTTCGCCCATGGGAATTTGCAGCGCCACCGGGTGGGCGCCCAACCGCACCTTCATCATCTCCAGAACATTATAAAAATCCGCCCCAACCCGGTCCATTTTGTTTACAAAGGCAATCCGGGGAACCCGGTACTTGTCTGCCTGGCGCCACACCGTTTCCGATTGCGGCTCCACCCCGCCCACCGCGCAGAACAGCGCTACCGCGCCGTCCAATACCCGCAGCGATCGTTCCACTTCCGCAGTAAAATCCACGTGGCCCGGGGTATCTATAATATTGATCCGGTGCTCTTTCCAGAAGCAGGTCGTCGCGGCGGAGGTAATGGTAATACCCCGCTCCTTTTCCTGCTCCATCCAGTCCATGGTGGCGGAACCTTCGTGAACCTCGCCCATCCGGTGCAACTTGCCGGTGTAGAACAAAATCCGCTCGGTCGTGGTGGTTTTACCGGCATCAATATGCGCCATGATGCCGATATTCCTTATTTTTTGTAATGAAAAACGCTTTGCCATTTTTCTAATTTCAAACCCGATTTATGTCGATTACCACCGGAAATGGGCGAATGCTTTGTTGGCTTCTGCCATTTTGTGGGTATCTTCTCGTTTCTTAACCGCCGATCCTTCCCCGCGAAAGGCGGCCATCATTTCCGCCGCCAGTCTTTCCGCCATGGTAGGCTCGGAACGGGAGCGGGAATAGGAGACCAGCCAGCGGATCGCCAGGGAGCGGCGCCGTTTATCGCGAACTTCCACCGGCACCTGGTAGGTAGCCCCGCCAACCCGCCGGGAACGCACTTCCAGCAGAGGGGACACGTTGTCCATTGCTTTCTGGAAAACTTCCAGGGGATCTTTTTTCAGCTTCTGCTCGATGATATTCATGGTATCGTAAAAAATCGTTTCCGCTTTGCTGCGCTTACCTTCCAGCATCAAGCCGTTGATGAATTTACTCACCAGTTCGCTGTGGTATTTAGGATCCGGTAAAACTTTTCTTTCCGGTGCTTTTCTACGTCTCATGGATACGCCTCAATCGCAATTTATCACTCTGTAATCTTTCTTTATTTGACCGCGCGGGCCTTTGTAGGCAGTCAACGGCAGGCACTGTGCTCACTGCCCCCTGCTCCTGCCGACTGCCCCCTTACTTCTTGGGTCTTTTCGTGCCGTACTTGGAGCGCCCTTGCTTCCGATCTTCCACGCCCCCGGTATCCAGGGTGCCGCGGATGATGTGGTAGCGAACCCCCGGCAAATCTTTTACCCGGCCTCCGCGGATCATCACAATGGAGTGCTCCTGCAAGTTGTGGCCTTCACCGGGAATATAAGCAGTCACCTCGATACCGTTGGTCAAACGCACCCGCGCTACTTTCCGCAAGGCCGAGTTGGGTTTTTTGGGAGTGGTAGTATAAACCCGGGTACACACCCCTCGCTTTTGGGGAGATTTGCCCAGCGCGGGGGCCTTGTTCTTCTTTTCAAGCTTTTTTCGTTTCGACCGAATCAACTGATTAATTGTTGGCACCACTTCCTCCTGATGCTTGTCAAAAGTCACAGACACGCAAAATAATAAAATAACATGGTTTTGTCAACCCCCTTTTTAATTTCGTGGGGGGGGTGAGACAAATGCGACGCACTTTAAAAGTGCGCCGCATTTGGAGAATCTACTTTGCCGGCACCTCTTCGGGAATTTCCTCTTCCTGCCCGGTTTCTTCTTTGTATTCCACCTGCAATTGCTTGAACTTCTTCAAACCGGTGCCGGCGGGAATGAGGTTCCCCACGATCACGTTTTCCTTCAGGCCGTAGAGATAATCCACTTTCCCGGCAATGGCCGCGTCCGTTAACACGCGGGTGGTCTCCTGGAACGAGGCCGCGGAGATGAAACTGTCCGTGGTCAAGGCCGCCTGGGTAATCCCTAGCAGGATCGGCTCCGCGGTTGCCGCTTCCGCGGGGCGGCACTCCGCCGGTTTCTTTTCCGATTTGGCCAGTTGGCGATTGGTATATTCGAATTTGACCCGGTCCACCCGCTGGCGCGCCTTGAAGCGAGAGTCCCCGGCGTCGGTAATAATGACCTTGTTGCGGATTTTCTCGTTCTCCTCATTGAAGAAAAATTTGTTGACCGTATCCCCTTCCAGGAAGCGGGTATCGCCGGGGTCTAGCACTCTCACCCGCTGCATCATTTGCCGCACAATGACCTCAATGTGCTTGTCGTTGATGCTTACCCCCTGGAGGCGGTAAACTTCCTGAATCTCGTTGACCAGGTATTCCTGAACCTTGTTGGGACCGAGGATTTGCAGAATATCCTGCGGAGAGATGGAGCCGTCGGTCAACATTTCACCAGCCTTCACATAATCGCCATGGTGAACCAGCACGTGCTTGCTGTAAGGAATCAAGTATTTCTTCTTTTCCAAAGCGCCTTCCACGGTTACTTCCCGGATACCGCGCTTGATCGGGCCGAAATGCACCACCCCGTCAACCTCGCTGACCGCCGCTTGCTCTTTCGGCTTCCGGGCTTCGAACAATTCCGCCACTCGCGGCAAACCGCCGGTAATATCACGGGTTTTTCCGATTTCCCGGGGGATTTTAGCCAGCACCCGCCCGGCCTGCACTTCTTCATTGTTATTGATCAGGATGTGCGCTTTGACCGGCAAAATGTAATCGGCCACTTCCTCGCCATTTTCATCGATGACCGAGATATGGGGGCTGAGGTTTTTGTTTCGGGATTCGATTACGACCCGCTGTTTCTGCAGGGTTTGCTCATCCAGTTCTTCGTGGGTGGTAACATTATCCACCAGGTCCACAAATTTAACCCGGCCTTTCTTCTCGGTTAAGATCACCGAAGAATAAGGGTCCCACTCGAACAGGATGGTTCCGCGATCCACTTCCTGGCCGTCATTCACTTGCAGTTTAGCACCGTAGGGCACGGTGTAGTTCATCAGGGAACGCTCTTTTTCATCTATTACATGGATTTTGCCGTTGCGTCCCACGCAGATATTAATTTCGTGTTCTTCGCCCTCTTCTTCCACGGTGCTTTCGATATAGCGTAATTCTTCGTAGTAAATTTTTCCGGAGAAACGCGAGATGACTTCCGACTGGGCGGCGATACGGCCGGCCGTTCCCCCGATGTGGAAAGTTCGCAGGGTCAACTGGGTGCCGGGCTCGCCAATGCTCTGGGCTGCCATCACGCCCACCGCCTCGCCGATGTCCACCAGGCGGCCGGTGGCCAGGTTGCGTCCGTAACAAAGGCCGCAGACTCCCCGGCTGGTTTCGCAGGTCAATACCGAACGGATCTTGATCGTTTCAACCGAGGAGGCGTCGATTTTAGCGGCGACGTCTTCATCGATCATCTGGCCGGCTTTCACCAGCAAATCCCCGCTAATCGGGTCGTACACGTCATCAACGGAAACCCGCCCCAGGATACGGTCGGAGAGGGGTTCGATGATCTTCTCACCCTCTTTGATGGGCCCGGTCTCGATTCCCAGGATGGTGCCGCAGTCAAATTCGCTGATCATTACGTCCTGGGCGACGTCCACCAGGCGGCGGGTCAGATAACCGGCGTCCGCGGTTTTCAGCGCGGTGTCCGCCAACCCCTTGCGGGCGCCGTGGGTGGAGATGAAGTATTCCTGCACCGACAACCCTTCCAAAAAGTTCGCGGTAATGGGGTTCTCGATGATTTCCCCGGTTTGGCCGGTCAGGGTCTTCTGGGGCTTGGCCATCAACCCGCGCATTCCCGCTAACTGCCGGATTTGCTCCCGGCTGCCGCGCGCGCCGGAGTTTGACATCATGTACAGGGAATTAAATCCTTCTCTATTGTCTTGCAGAATTTTGAACAACTCCGTGGAAACCTGGTCGGTCACCCGGGTCCAGATATCGATCACCTTGTTGTAACGCTCTCCGTCGGTGATGAAGCCCTGGCGGTACTGCTCTTCCAGCAGGCGCACTTCTTCATAGGCTTTATCCACAAACCGGCCTTTCGATTCCGGCACCACCACGTCGTCCAACCCGATGCTGGTCCCGGCCAGGGTAGCGTAGCGGAATCCCATTTCCTTCAAATTATCCAGAAATTCCACGGTAGGGAGGTTCCCGACCTTCAGGAAGACCTTTCCGATGAGACGTTCCAGGGATTTCTTGGTCATCAGCTCGTTGACAAAACCGATTTCCGGGTGAATAATCTCATTGAAGATCACCCGTCCCACGGTGGTATCGATCAGTTCCCCGTTGATCCGTACTTTAATGCGGGCATGGAGATGTACTTTTTTATCGTTGTAGGCGATGCTAACTTCCTGCGGGGAAGCGAAAATTTTGCCTTCACCCGGCACGCCGGCGCGGTCTTTGGTCAGGAAATAGCTTCCTAACACCATATCTTGCGAGGGAATGGTCAGGGGGCGCCCGCTGGCAGGGGAAAGAATGTTGTGCGAAGCTAACATCAACAGGCGCGCTTCCATCTGGGCTTCAAAGCTGAGCGGCACGTGCACCGCCATCTGGTCGCCGTCGAAGTCCGCATTGAACGCCGCGCACACCAGGGGATGGATTTCAATGGCTTTGCCCTCTTTTAACACCGGCTGGAAAGCTTGAATCCCCAGGCGGTGCAAGGTCGGGGCGCGGTTGAGGAGCACCGGGTGGTCATTGACGATATCTTCCAGGATTTCGAACACCACGGTATCCCGTTTATCCACAAAACGCTTGGCGCTCTTGACGGTCTTCACGATCTTGCGGTCCTGCAGCTTGCGGATGATAAAGGGTTTGAACAATTCCACCGCCATTTCTTTGGGAAGGCCGCACTCGTACAATTTCAGTTTCGGCCCCACCACCACCACGGAACGCCCGGAGTAGTCAACCCGCTTTCCTAACAGGTTCAAGCGGAAGCGCCCTTGCTTGCCGCGCAGCATGTCGGAGAGGGACTTGAGGGGGCGGTTGCCGTCGCTGCGCACCGCGGTGGTGCGCTTGGTATTGTCGAACAGGGCATCGACCGCCTCTTGCAGCATCCGTTTTTCATTGCGTAAAATCACTTCCGGCGCCTTGATGTCCATCAGCTTTTTCAGGCGATTGTTGCGAATGATGACCCGGCGATAGAGATCGTTCAGGTCGCTGGTGGCAAAACGGCCCCCTTCCAGGGGTACCAGGGGGCGCAATTCCGGGGGAATTACCGGGATTACGTCCAGCACCATCCATTCCGGGCGGTTTTTCAACTCCCCGTTTTCCCGGGTTCGGAAGGCTTCCACTACCTTCAGGCGCTTGAGCGCTTCGTGCTTTTTTTGCTGCGATTTTTCGGTGCGCAGGATATTTCGTAATTCCTCGGCCAACTCTTCGACCTCGATCCGTTGCAGCAGGGTACGAATGGCTTCCCCGCCCATCCTGGCGATGAACTTGTCCGGGTGATCATCCGGCAGCGCATGGTCTTCCGCGCTCAATTTATCGACGATTTCCATATATTCGTCTTCCAGGATCATAGCGCCTACCCTCAAGCCGGTGTTCCCCGGTTGAATGACCACGTAGGCTTCGTAATAGATAACCTTTTCCAGGCTCTTTGGGGCAATGTTCAGCAGATAACCGATTTTGGTAGGAGTCGAACGGAAATACCAGATGTGTACGATTGGCACCGCCAGGCTGATGTGCCCCATGCGCTCGCGGCGGACGCTCTTGGTGGTCACTTCCACCCCGCAACGGTCGCAAATAATGCCTTTGTAGCGAATGCGTTTATACTTTCCGCAATGGCACTCCCAATCTTTTACCGGGCCAAAGATCTTCTCGCAGAACAAACCGTCTTTTTCCGGCTTGAACGAGCGATAGTTAATGGTCTCCGGCTTGGTAACTTCCCCGTAGCTCTTCTCCAGAATGGCATTGGGAGACGCCAAACCGATGGATATTTTTGAAATCTGGCCTTTAATGGGATAAGTTTCCAAACTCACTCCTCTGAATTTTATACTTTAAAAGGGCTGATACTGGATTTTCTAATTGGCAATTAGCAATTGGCAATTAGCAATTAGCAATCGCCAATTTAAAAAAATCCGCTATCCGGCTATTCTAACTTGATATCCAGCCCCAAACCCTGCAACTCTTTTACCAGCACGTTGAAAGATTCGGGACGCCCGGCTTCCGGCAGGTTATCCCCTTTGACGATCGACTCATAGACTTTGGTGCGGCCATGAACATCGTCGCTCTTGAAGGTCAGGATTTCCTGCAAGGTATAAGCAGCGCCGTATGCTTCCAGCGCCCATACTTCCATTTCGCCAAAACGCTGGCCCCCGAACTGCGCTTTTCCGCCCAGCGGCTGCTGGGTGATCAAAGAATAGGGGCCGATGGAGCGGGCGTGGAGCTTGTCATCCACCATGTGGGAGAGCTTCATCATGTAAATATAGCCGACTGTCACGTCCTGGGAAAAAGGCTCCCCGGTCTGGCCGTCGTGCAGGGTGATCTTACCGGTGGTCGGTAAACCCGCTTTTTTCAGCTCTTCCAGCACTTCCTCGTAAGTCGCTCCGTCGAATACCGGGGTGGCATAGTATTTATCCAATACCCGGCCGGCCCAGCCTAAGGTGGTCTCGAAAATTTGCCCCAGGTTCATTCGCGAGGGCACGCCCAGGGGATTCAACACGATGTCCACCGGGGTTCCGTCGGGCAGGAAAGGCATTTCTTCCTCGGGAACGATTTTAGCAATAACCCCTTTGTTCCCATGCCGCCCGGCCATTTTATCCCCCACGGTCAGCTTGCGCTTCTGCGCCACGTACACTTTGGCCAGCTGAACGATGCCGGGGGGCAATTCGTCGCCGATCATCACTTTGTGCTTCTCGGTGCGCAGATCGTTGTCAATATCCCGCAGCAAGCCCTTGTATTCCAGGAAGAGCTTGTGCACCTGCTCGTTCTTTTCCGCGTTGCTGAACCAGGGGGTCAAATAATCCACCAGGTCCAGCTCCACTTTTTCGAAACTGTTTTTGGTGATCTTTCCGCCGGATTTGATGATCGCTTTGCCGGAACGGCTGTTGACGCCCTTGGTGGGGGTATCCCCGAACTTTTCATAGAGATAAGCGCACAACCGCTGCTGAATGGCTTCGATTTTGGCGGTGGTTTCATTTTCCAGTTGATCAAGCCTCTTCTTGTCCTCTTTCTTGGCCTTGGGATCTTTCTTCTTGCGGGAGAAGAGATTGGTGTCGATCACGATCCCTTCGGTGCCGGCGGGCATTTTCAAGGAGGCGTCTTTCACGTCCCCGGCCTTGCTGCCGAAGATGGCCTTCAGAAGTTTCTCTTCCGGGGTCGGCTCGGTTTCCCCCTTGGGGGTTACTTTACCGACCAGGATATCCCCGGCCTTCACTTCCGCGCCGGTGCGGATAATCCCGGTTTCGTCAAGGTTCTTGGTCGCGTCTTCGCTGACGTTGGGAATTTCCCGGGTCAGCTCCTCTTCTCCGCGCTTGGTATCGCGCACCTGGATTTCATATTCTTCGATATGGATGGAGGTGAACAGGTCGTCGCGAACCAGCCGCTCGGAAACGATGATGGCGTCTTCAAAGTTGTAGCCATTCCAGGGCATGAAAGCGACCAGCACGTTCCGCCCCAGGGCCAGTTGGCCGCGGTCGGTGCCGGGGCCGTCTGCCAGCACCTGTCCGCGGGTCACCCGGTCCCCGGTATTTACCAGGGGAATCTGGTTGATGCAGGTGTTCTGGTTGGTGCGCACGAATTTCATCAATTCGTACAGCACTTTTTGAGATTCGCCGGTCAGAATCTGGCGCGGGTCTTCGATCACCCCGGGGTCCACCCGGATCACGATTTTGGTGGAATCCATTTCTTCCACCACCCCATCCACCTCCGAAACGATCATCGCCCCGGAATCGCGGGCGATCTTGGCTTCGATTCCGGTTCCCACGATGGGGGTTTCCGGGCGCACCAGGGGAACCGCCTGGCGCTGCATGTTGGAACCCATCAACGCGCGGTTGGCGTCGTCGTGCTCCACAAAAGGGATCAACGAGGCGGAGGCGGAAAGAATCTGGTTGGAAGCCACGTCGATGAACTGCACGTCTTTGGGCGGGGAAACCAGGAAATCCCCGCGCTTGCGCACCTTTACCAGCTCTTTTTCAAATTTACCGTCTTGCGCCCCCATCAGGGCGTTGAACTGGGCAATGACCGCGCGCTCTTCGTCTTCCGCGGACAGGTATTCGACGTCATCCGACACCCGGCCGTCTTTTACTTTTCGATATGGGGTTTCGATGAACCCGAAATCGTTTACCTTTGCCAGCACGCTCAGGGAGGAGATCAACCCGATGTTAGGCCCTTCCGGCGTTTCGATGGGGCACAACCGCCCGTAGTGGGTGTAGTGGATATCGCGCACTTCGAAACCGGCGCGTTCCCGGGTCAAGCCCCCGGGTCCCAGGGCGCTCATGCGGCGCTTGTGGGTCAGCTCTGCCAGGGGATTGGTCTGGTCCATGAACTGCGACAACTGGGAGGTGCCGAAGAAGGTATTGATCACCGAGGTGATGGCCCGGGCGTTTACCAACTCCTGGGGAGTGATGGTTTCCGCATCGCCTAAGTTCATGCGTTCCTTAATGGTGCGGGCCATACGGGTCAATCCTAAGTTGAATTGGGAAGCTAATTGCTCGCCCACGGTCTTCACCCGGCGGTTGCCCAGGTGGTCGATGTCGTCGGTGCTGCGCTTGCCTTCCCGCAGGTCGATGAGGTATTTCACGTTTTCCACGAAATCTTCTAAGGTGAGCACCGTGGTTTCGTAATCGACCTTCAAACCCAGTTTTTTGTTGAGGCGGTAGCGTCCCACGTCTCCCAATTCATAGCGTTTGGGATTGAAAAACATTTTTTTCAGGAGGTCGCGGGCGGTATCCATGTCGGGCGGCTCGCCGGAGCGCAACATTTCATAGATCAACCGCAGCGCGTCTTCTTCCGTTTTTGCGGAGTCCTTGCGCAGGGTATTCAGAACGATGTTGGGCATGGAGGGGTCAACTGCCTTTTCTAACTTCAAGTGTTTCACCTTGGCGGCTTTCAAGGCATCGACCAGTTCCTCGTCCAGTACGGCGCCGGATTCTACCAGCACTTCCCCGCTCTTGGCATTCACCACGTCGCCGATAATTTTCCGCCCCACCATGGAGAGGGTGTCGATTTTAGCCAACTCCACCTCTTCCAGGAGGTCGAACAGGCCCAGAATCTCCGCATCGGTGGTAAATCCCAGCGCGCGCAGGAACGTGGTAACGTAGAATTTCTTTTTCCGGTCGATATAAACGTGCAGGCAATCGCTCACGTCGGTCATGAATTCCACCCAGCTTCCCCGGAAGGGAATGATGCGGGCAGAATAAATTTTCGTGCCGTTGGGGTGAACGCTTTCATCGAAAAACACCCCGGGGGCGCGATGGAGTTGGTTGACGATGACCCGTTCCGCACCGTTGATGATAAAAGTGCCTCGCTCGGTCATGTAAGGCATGTTACCGAGATAGACGTCCTGCTCGATAGTGTCGTTGTAATCTTCCGTATCTCAGGTGGGATCATTAATCTACAAGCGCAGCTTAGCCTTTAGCGGCACTGCGTAGGTAAGGCCGCGCTCGCGGCATTCCTTCACGGTGTACTTGGGCTTGTCGATGTAGTACTCAACGAAATCGAGAATAAAATTCTCCCGGCTGTCCACAATCGGGAAAATGCTGGTAAACACCGCTTGCAGACCTTTTTCCTTCCGTTGGCCCGGTGAGCTATCTTCCTGTAAAAACTCCTTAAAAGAGCGACGTTGAACATCCAATAAATCCGGATATTCAACGATCGTCGGAATTTTCGCGAAAGATTGGCGCTCTATTAATTCACCGTTTTTCAAAGAGACACCTCTCTATAATTGTTATGATCATTTCACAGCCAACATCAAACCCCGTAACGCCGGAACCGATCCCGGCAGTTTCGCCGGCCCGGTCGGGCAGGCAGAATTGCCCGGCCTTTGCAGCGCGGGGGTTGCTTACTTGATCTCGACCGTTGCTCCAACTTCTTCCAACTGCTTTTTGATGTCTTCGGCTTCCGCCTTGTTGGCGCCTTCTTTTACCGCTTTGGGGGCGCCTTCCACCAGGTCCTTGGCTTCTTTCAAACCCAGGCTGGTAATCGCGCGCACCACTTTGATCACCTGGATCTTCTGCGCGCCGATGTCTTTCAGAATCACGTCGAACTCGGTTTTCTCTTCTGCGGCAGCCGCGCCCTCTCCGCTGGCGGCGGGCATCGCGCCCGGCATCATCGGCATTGCCATCGGGGCAGCCGCAGTGACGCCCCACTTCTCTTCCAACATTTTGGAGAGTTCGGCGGCTTCCAGAACGGTTAATGAAGAGAGTTCTTCAACAAGTTTTTCAAGATTAGCCATGGTAATGATTCCTCCATTCATTATGGGTAAAATGGTCAATGTAAGTCAATGTAAAGTGAAAAATGAAAAGTGTAAAATGGGCTAAAGTTGTTTTTCATTTTTCACTTTGCACTTTTCATTTTTCACTCTTTTGCTTCGTAGGCTTTCAAGACGCCGACGACGTTGCGCACCGGGGCTTGCAAGACCCCCACCAATTTTGACAGCGGCGCTTGCAACATACCCAGGATTTGAGCGCGCAGCTCCTGTTTGCCGGGCAGTTTTGCCAGGGCCGGCATTTGCTCGGTCTTGACGACCTGCCCTTCAAAAAAGGCCGCCTTGAGCGCAAATTTGCCTTCCAGCTCCTTTTTATACTTTTCCACTACCTTGATCGGCATGGCCGGATCATCATAGCTGATCAGGTAAGAATTCACTCCTTCCAGGTACTCCTCCATTCCCCGGATGCCGGCGTTATCGAAAGATAATTTCGCCAGGGTATTTTTAACCACCCGGTACTCTATCTTCGATTCGCGGAATCCTCTGCGCAATTCCGTAATGACATTCCCGTTCACGCCGGTAAAATCGGCCAAAAAAATACTTCTGGCATTGGAAAACTTTTCGGTAAACTCTTTAACAGTCGCTTCTTTCAGTGGCGTCGGCATAACTACACCTTTCTTTCATTATTAAATGCCAGTTGCTAATTGGCAATTCTGTTTCCTCAATCCTGAAATTCTACCGGGTTGGCCATAATTCGAATGCCAGGCCCCATGGTGTTGGAAATGCTGACGCTTTTCAGGTAGGTCCCCTTGGCCGCGGCAGGTTTCAAGCGGATGATCGTTTGCATGAGGGTCTTAACGTTATCTTTCAGTTTGTTGGCTTCAAAGGAGGCCTTTCCCACGCCGGTATGCACGATCCCGGTCTTGTCCACCCGGAAATCAATTTTACCGGCCTTGATCTCTTTGACGGTCGTTCCGATTTCCATGGTAACGGTACCGCTCTTGGGGTTGGGCATCAACCCCCGGGGGCCCAGCACCCGGCCTAACTTTCCCAGGTCTTTCATGGCGTCGGGCGTGGCGACCAGCACATCAAAATCCAGCCATCCCTGCTGAATTTTTTCGAGATACTCCTCGTAACCGGCGTAGTCCGCGCCGGCGGAGAGCGCATCATCGACTTTTTCACCCTTTGCGATCACCAGCACGCGCACTGCTTTTCCCAGGCCGTGCGGCAGGGCAACCGTTCCGCGCACCACCTGGTCGGCGTGGCGGGGATCAACCCCCAGCCGGACAGAGAGTTCCACGGTTTCATCGAACTTAGCGGAAGCCGTTTTTTTGATCAATGCGATGGCTTCTTCGAGGGAGTACTCTTTTTTGCCAAGTAGTTTGACAGATTCACGATATCTTTTACTTCGCTTTTTCATGGATATCCTCACCCATTAGTCCACGACTTCGATTCCCATACTACGGGCCGTACCTTCAATAATCCGCATCGCCGCTTCAACACTGGCGGCGTTCAAATCCGGCAGCTTGGTCTTAGCAATCTCTTGCACCTGCTGGCGGGTCACTTTGGCTACTTTGTCCCGGTTTGGCTCGGCGGAGCCTTTTTCCACGCTCGCCGCCTTCAGCAACAAGGTGGAAGCCGGGGGGGTTTTGGTAATAAACGTAAAAGAGCGGTCTGCATAAACCGTAATGACTACCGGGATGATGTAGCCGACCTTTTCCTGGGTTCTGGCATTGAATGCTTTACAAAATTCCATAATATTTACCCCGTGCTGCCCCAGGGCGGGACCCACCGGAGGCGAGGGGTTAGCCTGGCCGGCGGGAATTTGAAGCTTGATATAACCGGTTATTTTCTTTGCCATGACACATCCTGCAATTTAGGCTTTTCTGGGCTATTGAACGTTCTAAACCATTTTCAGAGTCGAGAAATACCGCCGCCGAATTTTCCCAAGGGAATCGTTTGGCCCGGGGTGACTGTCTCAGGCGAGCATGTTACTTTTCTAAGTGAACCTGCAAGAAGTCTAACTCGACCGGCGTCGGTCTTCCGAAAATACTAACCGATACTTTCACCTTTTTCTTTTCTTCATTGATTTCTTCGACGATGCCGGTAAAATCGGCAAACGGCCCATCCACCACCCGGATCACATCGCCGATTTGGAAGGGAACTTCCACCTTTTCAACTTCACTGGCCTGGCGCTCCACCTTGCGCAGAACCGAATCCACTTCTTCCGGGCGCACCACTTCCGGGTTGTTCTTGGGACCCACAAAGCCGAGCACCCCGGGGGTTTCCTGCACCAGGTAAGCGGTGCGGGTGTTGTAATTCATCTCGATTAGAATATAGCCGGGGAAGAAGACCTTGTTTTTCAGCCGTTTTTTCCCGTCGCGCATCTCCAAAACCGGCTCGGAAGGAACGATAATGCGACCGAACTCTTCCTCCATCGTTTTAAACCGGATGGCGTTCTCCAGTTGAGCTTTAACTTTACTCTCCTGCCCGGAATAAACCCTTAGGGTGTACCACTTCTTTTCCACAATCGCTTTTCCTAATTAACGTACAAAAGGTTTAAGATGGAGGATATAATCACGTCTGCGAAGTAAATAAAAACGGTGAAAAGCGCCGAGATAACGATCACGACGAAAGTGGAGTTCATCAGGTTCTCCCGCTCCGGCCAATTCACTTTCTTCATTTCTTTTTGAACGTCCGTAAGAAATTCTTTGGGCTTATTCATCCACATGGCTGCGCTCACAGTAATTAGCGTTAGTTAGACATTATATACCGCACACGATCACAAGATGCGTTTCGGGGAGGTACAAGATGTTGTTCGTTTGATGGCCTTATACCTAAAAGTTAACAAGCTCGATTTATGCCCTTCCGCAGTATCGTTGCAGGCCCGGAGGGACTCGAACCCCCAACCCCCGGTTTTGGAGACCGGTGCACTAGCCAATTGTGCTACGGGCCTGTACTCTATATGGGGCGAAGCATTCCCTTCCAACATGAGAATGATCCCGGGGAATTTTCCTGTGGAATGCTTCACCCCTTCGCGTTACCGCGTTTCTTTATGGGCGGTGTGCTTATTACAGAATCGACAAAATTTCTTGAATTCGACTCTGTTGGGATGTTTCCGCTTGTTTTTGGTGGTCGTATAATTACGCTGCTTACAGACCGTGCATTCTAAGGTGATTTGATCTCGCACCTCGATACCTCATGCTTTTTCAGGATTTGAAGTCATTCCAAAATTTCCGTAACCACACCGGCCCCGATGGTACGACCGCCTTCCCGGATGGCGAACCGCAACCCTTCTTCCATGGCGATGGGTTTCTGCAGTTCCACCAGCATCTGGGTGTTGTCGCCGGGCATGGTCATTTCCACCCCCTCCTGCAGGGTGACGGTGCCGGTCACATCGGTAGTGCGGAAATAGAATTGGGGACGGTAGTTGTTGAAGAACGGGGTATGGCGACCGCCTTCTTCTTTTTTGAGCACGTACACTTCCCCTTTGAATTTGGTGTGGGGAGTGATGGAGCCGGGCTTGGCGCAAACCATCCCGCGTTCCAACTCGGTCTTTTCCACCCCGCGCAGCAGCAACCCGACGTTGTCGCCGGCCTGGCCTTCATCCAACAATTTGCGGAACATTTCCACCCCGGTCACCACGCTTTTCCGCTGCGCGCCTAACCCGACGATTTCCACTTCCTCGCCGACTTTAATTTTGCCGCGTTCGATACGGCCGGTGCCGACCGTTCCGCGCCCGGTAATGCTGAACACGTCTTCCACCGGCATCAGGAAGGGTTTTTCAACGTCGCGCTGGGGCGTGGGAATGTATTTATCAATGGCATCCATCAATTCGATAATGCTCTTGGTGGCCACGGGGTCATCCGGGCTATTCAAAGCCCCCAGGGCGCTGCCGCGAACAACCGGGCAATCATCGCCGGGGAATTTATATTGATTCAACAGGTCGCGAACTTCCAATTCCACCAGGTCCAACAGCTCCGGATCGTCCACCACATCCACTTTATTCAAATACACCACGATATAGGGCACCCCGACCTGGCGGGCCAGGAGGATGTGCTCCCGGGTTTGGGGCATGGGACCATCCGCTGCGCTTACTACCAGCACCGCTCCGTCCATCTGGGCTGCACCGGTAATCATATTTTTTACATAGTCAGCATGGCCCGGGCAATCGACGTGGGCATAGTGCCGATTTTCCGTCGCATATTCGACGTGGGAGGTTGCAATGGTCAAAATCTTGGTCTCGTCACGACGCCCTTGCGACTCCGACGCTTTTGCTACTTCGTCGTAGGACACATAGGTCGCCAGACCTTTCTTTGACATCACCAGGGTAATCGCCGCCGTCAAGGTCGTTTTACCGTGATCAACGTGCCCAATCGTGCCCACGTTTACGTGGGGTTTGGTTCTTTCGAACTTTTGTTTAGCCATCAGGAATCCTCCAGCTATTTGAAGTTTACAGGGTACTGATTTTCAATAATTACTGCTCAAACTCAAACCTTGAATTTTCCAACTCAACTTTTAGCCAATAAAAATGAGCCCACGACCGGGGTTGAACCGGTGACCTCATCCTTACCAAGGATGTGCTCTACCAACTGAGCTACGTGGGCTATTCGACAGGAAGTCCCCGTGTTGATTCAAAAGAATCGCGAGACTTCTTGCGCGAGCGGGAGACGGGACTCGAACCCGCGACCAACAGCTTGGAAGGCTGTGACTCTA
>CAZFVV010000070.1:7706-25140 GCA_964522165.1 uncultured Calditrichaceae bacterium | reverse complement strand
ATCCGAACAAGCGGCGAAGAGCGCGATAAAGAACAGGAAGATCGCCTTGTACCTCCCCCATCCCCTCCCCGGCCCTCCCCTTCCCTCTCCTGTTAGGTGAGGGAAGGGGAGGGGGTCTGGCGATAGCCGGTGGAAAAGGTTGGGTGAGGTTAAAAGTTTAGAAACGAATTTGGATGCCCAGGGCATATTCTCCTCCAGTGCGGTGAGAAAAATAGGGCAGCAGCGGCGGCTGCGCGGCGATGACTTCCTCCGGGGAGCGATTGCGAATCCAGCAATACAGGGTTGCAGCAGCGCAAATCCCGGCGGCGGTGAACAGGGCGTAGCGGGCTTTGTTCAGGCGGTTGGCGGAGTCGTAGTAGGCATCGAAATCCTCTAACTCGGTAGCGTTGCGGTATTCATCCTGTTTATCATGGAACGAATTGTTGACGATCAGGGCGGCGGCCAGGGCAACGGCGGTTCCGCCCAGGAAAAATTTGGCGGGATATTTTTTAAGCGCCATTCTGGTACGATACTGCCCGTTGCCGGTCAACTGGAAGCGCAGGTTGTTGCCTAATAATTGCGCCATTTCGGAGAGATATTTGGTATCCGGCGCTTCCGCTTTTTCGCTCACGGATTTGCCGGTAGCAACGCTGATGATTTTGGCGTCGATGCGCATGCGCGAGGCCACCTGGGTGATGGTGCCGGTAATGACATATTCCGCCCCCAGCAGTTTTCCTACCTGCTGGGCGGCGGCGGTGTCCACCAGGCCGGACATGGTCAGGGTCTGCTCATCCAAGATTGCCTTGAGGTCGCGGCGCTCTAATAGGGTGATTTCCGGGGAGCGGGAGAGCTCGCTTTTCAGGAACTCCGGCACTTGCTGCTCCCAGGTATCCAAATAGATTTTCCCGGTGCGGTTTTGGAAATCGCTAATGGCCACGGTGATCTGGGCGGGGGCAGGAAGGCTTAGCAAGCCGAGGAGAGCAAGCCATAACGCTGATTTCATAGAGCTTTGCCGGATTTTGATCATCTTCCACTTCTTTGCGCCGGTCGCGCTGCTAAAAGGGCGCCCCGGGGCAGATATACGAAACCGGAATGGGTTTGAATTTAGTCACGGGATGGTTTCGCTTCAAGCACAACCTTATAAAAAGATTGCCGGGAGGAGGGGGCCCCCCGGCAATTCTAAACATAACTCTGAATTTAACTGAAAAAAAATCGCTGGACGCTTAGGAGTGATAAAAAAATAACTTGTTAAATTTAGCCAAACCTGTCATTCCGGCTGTAGCGAAGCGGAATGCCGGAATCTCCGCAGAAGATTCCGGTATTTTCCCCAAAAACGGGAAAAACCGGAATGACATCCGACAATACGATTTTAACAAATTATTTTTTGACCGATCCTTAAATGGTAATCGCTCCCCGCGAGAGGGCGTTCAACAAATCTTCTTCCACCGTCTCCGGCTCCGCGGTGGGAATTTCCCGCGCTTCCTCCGGCAATTCCGCCGCCTCCCTCTCCAGCCAGGTGAACTGCTTGTCTAAGATTTGCCGCGCCAGTTGGTATTTGGCCTCGTCGTCGTTGGACCATAAGGCTTTGAAGTTCGCTTCGATGCGTCGCCGCGCGCCGCGGCAGAACAAATCCGCCAGGTTGATAGCGTTGCGTTCGCCCTCGTGGAAGATTCTATCCGCCCGGCTGATAGCCGCGGCCATGGCGAACAATTCTGCCCCGATGTCCACGATCCGCCCCAAAAAAGCCTGCTTGCGCTCTAATTTTGCCCGGTGCCAGACCATCCCGTGAAAAATTTGCCGCGCTAATTTGCGGGCGGCGCGATTCATGAAACGCACGTGCCCGGCCAGTTTATTGAAGCGGCGATAGCGCGGCCAGCGCCCCCAGCCCAGCCACAGCGATAGATACCAGCGGGCGTAGAACCCGGCAATTTTCGGCAGGGCGGCTAATTTTTTGCCCAAACCGGCCTGGGGGTCTAACATTACCCCGGCTACCTGCAAGTGCTTGTCCACCGCTTCCCGGGCGATGAACAAACGCATGATCTCGCTAGAACCCTCGAAAATCAGGTTGATGCGGGAGTCGCGCATCATCCGCTCTACCGGGACGCCCTCCTCGCCGCGCTCTCGCAGGGAATCCGCGGTCTCGTAGCCGCGCCCGCCGCGGATTTGCAGGGCGTCGTCCACGATTTTCCAGCCCGCCTCGGAGTTATACAATTTGGCGACGGCTGCTTCCAAGCGAATATCGAAGCCGTTTTCCGCCAGGGCGGTGGCCAGGCCGGAGATGGATTCTAAGGCAAATCCGGCGGCGGCCATATCCGCGATTTTGTGGGCAATCGCCTCGTGCTTGCCGATGGGCTGGCCCCATTGCACTCGCTGGTTAGCCCATTCGCGGCAAACTTGCAGGCAGGCCTTAACAGTTCCGGCGACGATCGCGGGAAGCGCCAGGCGGCCGGTGTTCAGGGTGACCAGGGCCAGCTTCAAGCCGTTGCCGCGTTTCCAGAGCAGGTTCTCTTTGGGCACCCGCACGTTGGTGAAGCGCAGCCGGGCGTTTTCCAGCGCCTTCAACCCCATAAAACGGCAGTGCTGGGCTACTTCCACGCCTTCCCAGGCGGTTTCGACGATGAAGGCGCTGATCGCCCCGTCTTCTTTATGGCGCGCCATCACCACTAATAATTCTGCAATGGTTCCGTTGGTGCACCAGAGCTTTTCCCCGTTCAGGATATAAAATTTGCCGTCTGCGGATTCCGTGACCGAGGTAGAAAGTTTGGCGGGGTCGGAGCCGGCTTCCGGTTCGGTGAGTGCGAAGGCGCTGATGCCCCCCCGGGCAATGCGGGGAAGGTATTTCTCTTTCTGCGCCTCGCTGCCGAACAGTTTCAGCGGCTGGGGAACCCCGATGGACTGGTGGGCGGAGAGCAGCGCGGCAAGGTTGCCGTCATGGCTGCCAAGCAATTTCATGATCTCGTTATATTCCGCCTGGCTCAATTCCAGCCCGCCGTATTTCTTCTCGATTTTCATCCCGAAAGCGCCCATTTCCGCCAGTTCGGAAATCACTTCCGCGGGAATTCTGCCCTCCCGGTCGATGGCGTCGGAATCGGTGCGTTGGAGCAGATCTTTCATTTTTTGGTAAAACTCCCGGAATTCCGGGCGGTCGATGCCCCTGAACTCCGGAAAAGGATGCACCAAGTCCAGGCGCAGTTTTCCTAAGAATAATTCCCGCAGAAAGCCGGGCTTGTCCCATTTGGTTTCCCGGGCCGATTCCGCCACCCGGCGGGATTCCGCCTCGCTTCCCTGGCCGTTGGTATGAGGAGGTTTTGGTGAGTTCATGATCTTTTTCCCCGTATTTTTTGCCGGAAACGAAGTTATCCCGCGGGGGTGGAAAAATCAAGCGAAATTTCGCTGGAAAAATTTATTCGCTATGAAATGGGGCACGGGAAATTGTGGAATAAAGCTGCCTCTTTCGCTGTAAGTGAAATCTGATTGCATCTTTACGATGGAATGATGTATATTGGCCTATCAAAGCGCAAAGAGGTGAAAAGAATGCAAATCGAAGAATATTTCGACTTTTTGTCTTCGGATGATATTCGCATCAAAGGCCATCGCATCGGCATCGAATCGATTTTGTATGAATATATTCATAACAGCCTGGCGCCTGAAGCCATCCGGGAACGGTTCCCGACCCTGGGTCTGGATCAAATCTACGCCACGATTTTATATTATCTTCAAAACAAATACCGGGTTGATCAATATCTTGCTGACTGGCTGGAACACGGGGAACGGATGCGTTCCCAACAGGCGCAGAGGTCTTTGCCAATCGTAAACAAGCTTCGCAAACTAAAAAAAGAGCGCCCTCAACGCCGTAAACAAGCCGAAGCAAAAACCTGATGAGTGCAATTCAATATTTGTTGGATGAACACGTTGACCCCCGCTTAAAAACCGCCCTGAAAAAAATTGCGCCTGAAATTATCGTCTGGCGTGTTGGCGATCCCGGCGCGCCGGCATTGAGCGCCGGCGATCCGGATATCCTGGTATGGTGTGAAAACAACAGTTTTTCGTTGGTAACGAATAACCGTGCGTCCATGCCCGTTCATTTACAAAATCATCTTGCCGGGGGGCGGCATATTCCGGGCATTTTCATCCTGAATCTTAAACTGAGCGTTCTCGAAACTGCTGATGAATTATCGCTCATCTGGGGCGCTTCGGAAGCAGAGGAGTATGCCGATTTGATCTGGTATCTTCCTTTGAGCCAGTGATCTCGCATTTGGGCGTGGGTTCTTTCAAGGGCAATTAAGAAGGCTTATGAATGGATATTTTTGCATTGGCCGCGGCGGTTGCCGGCGTGCTCAGCTTCCTGTGGATCGTATTCTTCGGCCAGAAAAGCTTCCGGGAATGGCTGAATGAGAGGAAACAGCCACCACCTGCTGACGGAAATCGGGATTCCGAAAATGTTCTGAATCCAGCCCCTTCTCACACAATCCTCCACAACCTCCCGCCCCGCACCGATTTCGTGGGACGGGAGCGGGAGAAAAAGCAGGTGCACGAGGCCCTGAAATCGCGGTTTTATCTGACCATGATCGACGGCATCGGCGGCATCGGCAAGACCAGTTTGGCGTTAGAGGTGCTGCATGAATGCCTTGCGGCAAGCCGCCTCCTGGCAAGCCACCTTGTGGCAAACAAAAAAAATCCCCCGGCTTCTGAAAATGGAGCGCAAACCTTCGACGCCTTCATCTGGACCTCCGCCCGCGACCGGGATCTGAACCTCAACGACGTGTTGGATACCATCGCCCGGGTGCTCGACTATCCCTTTATCACCCAACTGCCCGCGGGGGAGAAGCGCCACGAGGTGATCAAACGCTTGCAGCAGCAGCCCTGTCTGCTGATCGTGGATAATTTCGAGACCGTTAAAGACGGGGAATTGCACCGCTTCATTCTCGATCTCCCGGAGCCGGGCAAATGCCTGATCACCAGCCGCACCCTTAGTTTGCGGCAGGCGCGCTCGGTCTCCCTGCGCGGCATGGCGAAAGAAGAAGCGCTGCTGCTGGTCAAAAACGAGGGTGTCCGCCTGGGGCTGAACCTGGAAGCGCTACTGGAAAACGAGCAAAATTTCCAGCGCTTTTACGAAGCCACCGGCGGCGCGCCGTTAGCGATTCGCTGGGCGATTGGGCAGATCAAGCAGCGCGGGCAATCCATCGAGGGGGTGCTAAACAGCCTGCACGGGGCGCACGGCGACATCTTTGAATTTATTTTCCAGCGCGCCTGGTCGCTGCTCTCCGAGCCGGCGAAGAAAATCCTCACCGTCATGCCGGTATTTGCCGCCTCCGCCTCCAAAGCGGCCATCGAAGCCGCCGGCGACGTGCACCACTGGGAATTAGACGAAGCCCTGGGGCAATTGGTGGAACTGTGGCTGTTGGAGGCCGGCGAGCAGCTCGATGAAGCGAAACGGCGTTACCAGTTGCACCCCCTCACCCGCGCCTATGCGCAGGGCAAGCTTTCCCAGGCGCCCGATCTGGAGCGCCAGGCGAGGGTGCGGCTCGCAGGTTTTTTTGAAAAGTTTGCGATTGAGCGGGGCGGCGACCGGTGGAGTTGGGAACGATATGACGAGATCGAAGAGGAGAAGGATAATATTTTTGAGTTGATTGAGTGGTGCTATGGGAATGAGGAATCAATAGTTGGGATGCAATTAACCAAATCAATAACCTTTTTTCTGTATTGGAGAGGTTATATACACGAGTCTCTAATGTGTGAACAAAAAGCTGTGGAGATAAGTCGTCAGCATCGGAAAAAAGATAAGCTTGCATGGTTTCTTATATACGGCATAGGGTGGCGTGAAATTAATAGAGGAGATTTAGACAAGGGTGAAATCTTTATCAGAGAAGGTCTGAAAATCTATCAAGAGTTGCAGGATTCCCAAGGAACTCTTGACGCATTGCACCATCTTGGTAGAGCTTTACTCTATAAGAAAGATTTTAAAGGTGCGAGCAACTGCTACAAGAAAGGTATAGTTCTGGCTAGATCTTTTGGCAATGAATTGTCTGTTATCGCCTTTAAAGCAGAACTAGCAGTGTTAGCTATGTCAGAGGGTAAGCTTATAGAGGCTAAAGAAGGCCTAGAATCAATCATTCCTATAATCCGCGAGCAGGATAAAGGTATGTTGGTGAATACTTTGTTTTATCTTGTCAAGGTTATTTTTCATCTCAAACATTTTGATGAAGCGTTTAAAATTGGTAATGAAGCATTGAATCTGGCAAAAATAATGGAAAAACGCGGCACAGTTGCCGATATTTCCCAAATTTTAGCACATGTAGAAGTTGAGCGGGGCAATGATCAATCAGCTCTGTTTTTTGCAAAGCAAGCCTACGAATATTATGAAAAATCAGGATTCTATGAAAAACCGGGAAGATTCAGCCGCAGAATTGAAGATGTCAAAACCCTCATCCAGCAATTACAGGAAAAGCTGAATGGCTAATTGCAAACAACTTTCTGCAGGTTCTCAACGAATTAGCCACACAGGATAAAAGAGAATGAGGGTGCTCCAATGGCAATACGAAAAACAGAAATAGTGAAAAAATGCAAAATGGGAATTATGTATTTGCAGGAAAAACGAACAACCCCCGGGAAGGGAAAAAACCCGTGAACATCAACCCCGAAAACCTCCGCTTCATTATGGGCTTCAAGCTCAAGCGGTTCCGGCTGGAGAAGGGATTGTCGCTCTCCGAGTTAGCGGAAAAAACCAATCTCTCGGTCTCCTACCTCAGCGAGATCGAAAAAGGGAAAAAATATCCCAAACCGGAAAAAATTCTGCAATTAGCGCAAGCACTGGGAGTGCCCTTCGACGACCTGGTCTCTTTGCAAGTGAGCCGGGAAGCGGATTTGCTGCCGGTGATCCTCTCCTCCCCGGTGATCAAGGAGTTTCCCTTTAAAATGTACGGGGTTTCTCCGCAGGATTTGCTGGCGCTCATTACCGGGGACACCGAAAAAGCCGGGGCGCTCATCCGCACCTTCCTGGAAATCGGGCGGGATTACGACATGCGGGTGGAGCACCTGCTGTTCGCGGCGCTGCGCTCCTACCAGCAGATGCACCTCAACTATTTCGAGGAGATCGAGAACGCGGCGGCAGAATTTGCGGAGGGCAACGGCTGGAAAACCAACCCGGCGATCCCGGCGGAGAACTTGCAGCAATTTTTGGTGGAAAAACACGGTCTCCGGATCGATGAAAGTTCGCTGCGGAGTTACCCGGAGCTGCAAGAAGTACGCTCGGTACGGATCGACGGAAAAGCCCCGAAATTGCTGATCAAAAGCGAGCTGCTCCCGGCGCAGAAAGCCTTCATCTTTGCCCGGGAGATCGGCTATCGCTACCTGGAATTGAGGGAGCGCACCCCGGTGTTCCCCTCCGCCGCCATGGGAAGCTTCGAGCAGTTGCTCAACGATTTCAAAGCCTCCTATTTTGCCGGGGCGCTGCTGCTAAAACGTGATCTGCTCTGCCGGGATTTCGAAGCATTCTTCAAACGCGATTGCTGGGACGGTGACGCTTTTTTAGCCCTGATCGAGCGCTACGGGGTCACGCCCAAGACCTTTTTGTACCGCCTCAGCCAGTTGCTGCCGCAGTTTTTTGGGTTGCGGGACATCTTTTTTTTCCGCTTCAACAACGCCGCGGGCAGCGAGCGCTACAGCCTGGCCCGCATGTTCAACCTCTCGCGGATGGCGATTCCCAACGGCGTCGGCATGAAAGAGCATTATTGCCGGCGCTGGATGGCCATCAAATTGCTCAAACAAGTCGCGGAGCAGCCGGCCGGCCGGCCCAACGCCATCCTGATCGCCCCCCAACGCTCCCGTTTCCTCGACTCCGGGGTAGAAGTATTCAGCATTACCCTGGCGGGGGCTTCTCCCCTGGAAAAGGACATGAACCTGAGCGGGACGGTCAGTTTTATCGTGAACGAGCACTTCAAGAAAACCGTGGGGTTTTGGGACGATCCCGCTATTCCCCACGCCGAGGTCAACGAAACCTGCGAGCGCTGCGGGCTTTCGGAAGAAGCGTGCCGCGACCGGGCGGTTCCGCCCACCTTCTTCCAGAAGCAGCAGGAACAGAAAAACCGGGATAAGATTCTAAACCAGTTGATTCAGAATATAAAACCGGGCTGAACCGTGCTCAGGTGTTCATGTGTTCGAGTGTTCATGTGCTTGAACTCATGAACACTTGCGCACTTGAACACATCAAAAAAGGGAGCAAACCTCTATGCCACAATCCAACGGTTCAAGAAAAGCGGTATTAGTTGACGGCGTTCGGATACCTTTCTTACGGTCCGGAACGGATTACCAGGACCTCATGTCTTACGACCTGGCCCGCATGGCCATTCAATCCCTGTTAACCAAAACCCAGTTGGAACCGGGGAAAGTGGACTGGGTGATCATGGGCTGCGTGGTATCGAACATCTCCACCAGCAACGTGGCCCGCGACGCCGCCCTGGCCGCGGGAATCCCCAGCAAAACGCCCGCGTTTACCGTCACCCTGGCCTGCGTCTCCGCCAACAAAGCGATCACCAGCGCGGTGGACTTGATCCGCACCGGCCAGGCCGAGGTGGTCATCGCCGGGGGAACGGAGAGCCTCTCCGACATTCCCATCCGCTACCGCAAACCTTTCCGCAAAAAGCTCATCGAATCCCAGAAATACCGCAAACCCGCGGATTACCTGCAATTTGTGCAGGGATTGAAATTCAGCGACGTGCTGCCGGAAATCCCCTCCATCGCCGAATTTTCCACCGGGCGCAGCATGGGGCAGGACTGCGACCGCCTGGCGGCGCGCATCGGCGTGACCCGGGAGGAGCAGGATAAATTCGCGGTGCGCTCCCACCTCCTGGCCGCCAAAGCCGCCGCAGAAGGGCTTTTGAAGGAGGAAGTTGCGCCGGTAGCAGTTCCCCCCCGGTTTCAGGTGGTGGATAAAGACAACGGGGTGCGCGGGGATACCTCGGAAGAAAAAATGGCGCAGTTGAAGCCCGCCTTCGTCAAGCCCTACGGAACCCTCACCGCCGGGAATTCTTCCTACCTCACCGACGGCGCCGGGGCGCTGCTGATTATGGCGGAAGATACCGCCCGGGCTTTGGGATATATGCCCAAAGCGGTGTTCCGCGCTTCCGCCTACACCGCCCAGGACCCCGGCGAGGAGCTGTTGTTAGGCCCTGCCTACGCCACTCCCAAAGCGCTGGATCAGGCCGGCCTGAGCCTGAAAGATATCGACGTATTCGAGTTCCACGAAGCCTTTGCCGCCCAGGTGGTCGCCAACCTGAAATGCCTCGACTCCGACCGCTTCGCCCGGGAGAACCTCGGCCGCGATAAAAAAGTTGGGGAAGTGCCGCTCGACAAGCTCAACGCCTGGGGCGGATCCCTCTCCATCGGGCATCCCTTCGGGGCGACCGGGGCGCGGCTGGTAACCACCGCCGCCAACCGGCTGATCAAAGAGAACGGCCAATTCGCCCTGGTGGCCTCCTGCGCCGCCGGCGCGGTGGGGAACGCCATCATTCTGGAACGCTATAAGTAAGGAGTGCAAAATTTATTTTGCACCTATAGCACAAATAGCCATTTGCGCTGCCAGTGCGCTCGATCCGACGACAAGGGCTAAGAAATACCCTGTGCGGGTTTATCCGGTGCGTTTTTGTCGTCAAAAAATCTGTCTTGGTTTTCCGTGGAATACGGATTATGTTTTGAAAAGCATAAATCAGGAAAAATTGCCATGAAAATAACTATTAAAATTCCCGATGAGTTGGATAAGCAAATTCAGGATATGATGGAAAAATTGAACCTGAAAAAATCCCAAATCATCCTCCTGGCATTAGAACGACTTCTCAGGGAGCACTCCCAGGCCGTTGAAACCCCGTACCGGAAGGCCGAGACTCTGATCGGAATTGCCGAAAGCGGAATTCCGGATTTAGGAACCCATCACCGCAAACATCTGGCCGAAAGAATAGGGAAATGAGCCGGGCAATTATTGATACCGGCCCGCTGGTCGCTTTAATTGATAGAAGCGAAATAAACCATCAACGCTGTGTTGAATGGTTTAAAGGTTTTAAGGGCAAATTGTTCACTTCGGAAGCCGTCTTAACCGAGGCGCTGTATTTGCTGAATTTCTCTTTAGAAGCACAGATTGCCTGCCTGAATTTTTTTATTTTCGGGGCAATTGAGCAGGTTCCTACTACATTGGCTTTCTTTGACAAAATCAAAAAGCTTATGGAAAAGTGCCAGAACGTGCCAATGGATTATGCCGATGCCACTCTGGTAAATCTGGCGGATGCGCTGGATTGCTATACCATATTCACCCTGGATACAAAAGACTTTTCAATATATAGACCGGCACGGAACAAAAATTTTCAGATATTCCCTGCTTGAAATTATTCCACCTCAACGAACCCATCGCAGGGACTGCAATGATCAATAAAAGTACCCTCACCGACCTCTACCGGCACATGGAATGGGCGGACGCCGCGGTGTGGACCGCGGTGCTCGGCTCCGCGGGCGCGCAAGCCGACGCCAAACTCCAAAAGTACCTCTATCACCTGCACCTCACGCAACGCGCGTTCCTGCGTATCTGGCGCAACGAGCCGCGCGAAACCCCCTATCCCACCTTCAACGATGCGCCGTCGTTAATGCAGTGGGCGCGCGGTTATTATAGCGAAGCCTTCACTTACCTGGAGGCGCTGAGTGAAAAGAAGTTATCAGAACCAATGACGGTACCCTGGGCGGCGATGGTGGAGCGGCGGATAGGCCGCGCGCCCGCAACAACCACCATAGGCGAGACCGCGCTCCAGGTTGTCCTGCACAGTCTTTACCATCGGGGGCAGGCCAATGCCCGTCTGCGTGAGGTTGGCGGGGAGCCGCCCCTGGTGGACTACATCGCCTGGATATGGCTGGGCAGGCCGGCGCCCCACTGGCCGCAGCCAGTATCGAATGACAACAAATGACAACCGAATGACGCAAAGCTAATGACCGCGAAGCCCAATGACGGCGCAGCCCAATGACCGCGAAGCCAAATGACGGCGCAGCCCAATGACGGCGCAGCCCAATGACGGCGCAGCCCAATGACGGCGAAGCCCAATGACGGCGAAGCCCAATGACGCAAAGCAAATAACCTAACGTATTGGAGGAGACCTTTTATGCCTTACACTCAAGTAGAAAAAACCGGCGGCGTGGCCGTGGTGTGGCTGGATCAGCCGGGAGAGAAAATCAACAAATTAGCGATCGATTTAGTGGAAGAATTCCATATCTTGTTAGACAACCTGGAAAAAGATTCCGAGGCCAAAGCCGCAGTGCTCATCAGCAAAAAAACCGATACCTTCATCGCCGGGGCGGATTTGGACAAGCTGACAGAAATGGCTCAACCCGGCCAGGTGGAAGAAGTCAGCCGCAAGGCGCACGCGCTCTTAGACCGCCTGGCAAGCTTCAAAAAGCCCATCGTGGCGGCTATACACGGGGCGGCGTTAGGCGGGGGGCTGGAAGTGGCCTTAGCCTGCCATTACCGCATCGCCTCGGAGTCCCCCAAAACCATTTTGGGATTGCCGGAGGTGAAGTTAGGCCTGCTGCCCGCCGCCGGGGGAACCCAGCGGTTGCCGCGCTTAGTGGGCATTCAACGGGCGTTGGATATCATGCTGACCGGGAAGAACGTCTATCCCCGCCAGGCCAAGCGCATGGGGCTGGTGGACGAGCTTATTCACCCCTACGGCCTGTTGGATGCCGCGAAGCAGGCGGCGCTGAAATTAGCCGCGCAACCCCTCAAAAGAGAAAAAAAGGAACCGCTGCTAACAAAAGTCATCGAAGGCACCCCGTTGACCCGCAAGATCGTTTACAACAAAGCCCGCCAACTCACCGAAAAACAAACCCAGGGCAATTATCCCGCCCCCATCAAAATTATCCAGTGCGTGGAAAGCGGGATGGAAAAGAGTATGAAAGCAGGCCTGGAAACGGAAGCGAGAGCGTTCGAGGAATTAGCCCGCACTCCCCAGGCCAAAGAGTTGATCAACCTCTTCTTTGCCATTACCGCTCTCAAGAAAAATCCCCACAAAGAGCTTGTAAAACCGGTCAAAACCGTGGGAATCCTGGGTGCCGGCTTCATGGGCGCGGGAATTGCCAGCGTCACGGCGACGAAAGATATCAACGTGCTCCTGAAAGACGTCAGTTACGAAGCGATTGCGAGAGGGCAAAAAACGATTTGGAATGATCTGGACGACAGGGTGAAAAAACGCGCCCTCTCGCGGTTCGAACGCGACCAGGTTTTCAGCCGCATCAGCGCGGTGACGGACTATTCCGTTTTTCGTAATGCCAACGTGGTCATTGAAGCGGTCTTCGAAGATCTGAAGCTGAAACGCAAGGTGCTGGCGGATACCGAGGCGGCCACCAAAGAGGATTGCATTTTCGCCAGCAACACCTCCTCGCTGCCGATTTCGGATATTGCCGCCAATGCCAAACACCCGGAGTTGGTATTGGGAATGCACTATTTCTCCCCGGTTCCGAAAATGCCCCTCCTGGAGATCATCGTCACTCCCAAAACCGCGCCGTGGGCCACCGCTACCACAGTGGAATTAGGCATAACCCAGGGGAAAACCGTAATCGTGGTGAAAGACGGCCCCGGTTTTTATACCACCCGCATCCTCGCTCCCATGCTGAACGAGGCGCTGGTATTATTAGAAGAGGGCGGGGAAATTCGCCACATCGACCGGGTGATGCGCAAATTCGGCTTCCCGGTGGGACCGCTCACCCTGATCGACGAAGTAGGCATCGACGTGGGCGCGCACGTGGCGGAAATTTTGGGGAAGATGTTCGCCCACCGCGGCGTTGCCCCCAGCGACGCCATGAAGCGCATGAGCGAGGAAGACTACAAGGGGCGGAAGAACCGCAAGGGATTTTACCACTATCCCGGTGAAGGCGAGGGGAAGAAGAAAAAAGAAGTTAATTTGAACGCTTATAAATTTTTCGGCGGCGGCGCCAAACCCCGGGGGGAAAAACAGCATCATCCCACGGAAATTCAAAACCGGCTGACCCTGGTAATGGCCAACGAAGCCGCCCATTGCCTGCAAGAGGGCATTTTAAGCTCCCCGCGCGACGGCGACATCGGCGCAATCATGGGGCTGGGCTTTCCCCCCTTCCTGGGCGGCCCTTTCCGCTACATCGACAACCTCGGCGCCGCTAAGGCGCTTTCAACCCTGGAAGAGCTGGAAAAGCAGCACGGGGCGCGTTTCACCCCGGCGCAGATCATCCGCGACTATGCCGCGCAGGGAAAGCGGTTTTACCAGAATTGAGATTTGGATCTCGCGTGGGCCATTTTCACTTGATGAGCAGCATTTTACGCACTTTCGCCGCGTTTCCAACCTTCATGCGATAGAGGTAAACGCCGTTAGCCAAACCGCTGCCATCGAATTCAATATTATAAGAACCTGCCGCTACCGGTTGGTTTAACAGCGCGGCGATTTTTTCCCCACGAATATTGAAAACTTCGATTGCTACCTGCGCCATCTTCGGCAGGGAAAATTCGATGCGAGTATTGGGGTTGAAAGGATTGGGATAATTCTGCGACAGCGAAAAGCTCGCCGCGGCGGCAGGCTCCCCATATTGATCCGCAATCCCCACCGCGGGCCCCGGAATATAGCTATAGTAAACGTCCTGCTCCCCGTTGAAGGTGTTCGCCCAGGCCAGGTGTGCGCCGGTCTCGTCGGAGATCATATCGAAATAGTCCCCTAACTTGTTCTGCTGCGGCCAGCCCAGGTGGGGATTGAAGGCATCGGAGAGGCGCTCGTTGGGAGACCAGCTAACCCCGCCGTCGGTGGAGCAGGAGTAGTAGAGCGAGGAATTAACGCTGCCGGGGTTGTCGCGGGTGTCCAGCCAGGCTGCATCGATGCGCCCGTTGGGGGCAAGGGACATGGTGCCGAACCACTGCCAGGCGTTGGTAGCGGGGTCGTCGTTCACCCGAACCGGCGCGCTCCAGGTAAGCCCGCCGTCAGTGCTCCGCGCGAACATCACGTCGAGAGGATCGGGATTGGAGAAGCGATTCACCGAGCAGAGCAGGTAAACATTGCCGTGATGAGGCCCCCCGGAGCGGTCAACGGCAATCCAGGCCTGCCCCATCAACCCGCCCGGATTCGGGCTGTTGGAGCCGGCAAAAGCGGAGATGGAGCCGCCCAGGTTGACTATCGATGCAAAATCCCAGGTAACCACCTGGCTGGAATCTTTTGCGTTGGAGGATTTCGCCACGATAAAGCTGTTTCCCCCCGCCCCGCCGGCGTAGAGTTCCCCCTCCGGGCCTGTCGCAAGGGTTCCCCAATAGGGCTGATTGGGGATGGCGACACAGTCTTCAAAACCAGCGCCGTAATCGGTAGAACGGGTAAAAAATCCCGGAAAGCAGATACTGTAATTCTGAGTCCAATACGCATAGATATGGCCTCTCCCCGCGCCGCCGGTTTTGTCGATGGTCATCCACTGCTTGTCGCCGCCCTGGGCAAAAGTTCCCGAATCCCAGGTAGCGCCGCCATCGCTGGACTTGAACACCGTGCAAAGATAATCGGAGCCGCTGACGGTGAGGCTGTTGTAGTAGAAATTGCCCTGGGAGTCGGAGCCGAGCACCGGATCGGAGCGGAAAACCCCCGGATCGATCACCCCAGGGAAAGTCCAGCCCTGCCCGCCATCGATGCTGTAAGCGTACCCGGCCTGGCGAAAATTGTTGTTCACCGTGTCGAACTGCCGCCAGCCGATGGCCATCCTGCTGGGATCGGTCGGGTCGATGGCAAGCGAAGGCTCATTCGCCGCGTCCCCCACGATGTTCTGCCCCTGGGCATTCACGTTCACCTGGACCGTTATGAAGTTACTGCTCGAAAACCGGTAGGCGGGAGAAGTTGGCCGTCCCTCGCGCGGTACGGGCACATATTGATCATCCGGCAGCTCCTGGTGCAGGGTCGGCAGGGGGGAGGCCAGGCTGTCCCGCCCGGCTTCCGGCGGCGCGGCGAGAAGCGGCGAAATGAGGGCAGCGGCAAGGACAAGACAAAGCGGTCTGAGAATACTTCTGGGAATCTTGTGTTTACTAATACGGTGCATAGCGCATCCTCCGGGGTAGTTGGGGTAGAAGTTGGCAAGAGAAGGAATTCCATCGTTCTAAAGTGAATTGCGGGGATGAAATATACTGCCGGCAGTAAGGGAAAAGGAGCGCAAATTTATTTTACCGCTGCCAGAAAGGACCTAATTCCACTAATCCCATAAAGAATGGCTCAAAAGACCCGAAAATAGTCAATTGAATCTCTTATCCACGGAGGGATCATTCCCTCCGGTTAGCAGGATTTTGGTCAGAATAATATATGTAAATGGAGATAGCATTCCCGAGAGGTTACAGCATGAAGTCTGCTTTTTTCAGTGAAGAACATGAAGCCTTTCGCTCCGCTGTTCGCCAGTTTATGGAGCGAGAAGTCGCGCCGAACGCCGGGGAGTGGGAGAGGGAAGAGCGCATTCCCCGCAGCATCTGGCACCAGATGGCGGATAATGATTTATTAGGAATCAATTATCCTGAGGAGTTCGGGGGAATCAACACCGATTTTTTCTTCTCGGTGGTTTTCTTAGAAGAGCTGGCGCGCGGCGGCATGGGCGGGTTCACCGCCGCGGTGGGGGTGCATGAATATATGGCCCTGGCCTATATTCATAAATTCGGCTCCCGGTTATTGAAAGAAAACTACCTGGGCCCGGGCATTCGCGGGGAAAAAATCGGCGCGCTGGCGATCACCGAGCCGAATACCGGCTCGGACGTGTCGGCCATTCGCACCCGGGCGGTGCGGCAGGGCGATCACTTCATCATCAACGGCGGGAAAACCTTTATCACCAACGGGGTTTACGGCGATTTCATTGTTCTGGCCGCCAGAACCGATCCCGGGGCCGGGCCGGGGGGAATCAGCCTTTTCGCAGTGGATTCACATTCCAAAGGAGTGGACACGCGCAAATTGAAAAAGATCGGTTGGAACAGTTCCGACACTGCGGAAATTTCGTTCGACGACGTAAAAGTCTTCCGCTCCCACCTCATCGGCCAGGAGAATATGGGCTTCTATTACATTATGGAGTGCTTCCAACTGGAGCGCCTGGTGGCGGCTATTACCGCGGTGGCGGGCGCGGATTACTGCCTGGAAATCACCCTGAAATATATCCGGGAACGGGAAGCCTTCAACCGCCCCCTGGCTAAATTCCAGGCCATCCGCCATACCCTCTCCGACCTTGCCACAGAAGTGGAAGCCGCCCGGCAGTTGACCTATAATACTTGCTGGATGTATAAAGAGGGCGTTCCGGCCATCAAAGAGTGCTCCATGGCGAAATTATACGCCACGGAGTTGGCCAAAAAAGTCGCTGACGCCTGCCTGCAATACTTCGGCGGCTACGGTTACATGGAAGATTACCTGATCGCCCGGGCCTTTCGCGACGCCCGCGCCGGCACCATCGTGGGGGGAACTTCCGAGATCATGCGGGAGATTATCGCCAAAGTGTTAATCGACCAGGTTGAATACCGCGCCGCGGGAAGCATGGAAGCCCAAAAACCGGCAGAACCGGTTTCGCCCCCGCCCTCCGCGGAGCCGGAAATCGAAGATGAAGCCCCGGAAATTGAGCTTGCCGCCGAAGCGCCGGCAGGGACAGGCGAAGCCCCCTCCCCGGGGCCGGAAACCGATTCCCAACCGGAAACGGAGACAGAAACCGCCGCGAAAACCGCCCGCGCCCCGGAATCCCCCATCGCTGCCGCGAATGGCATTCCCGGCAGCGGCGACGCGGAGCGCGAGTTGGAAGAGCTTCTTCACCCGCGTGTCGGCGAAACGCAACCACCGCGCAGCCCCGCGGAGAGCATCCTTTACAGCCTCCCGGAGCGCTTCCGCGCCGATAAGGCAGGCAATTACCAGGGAATTTTTCACTTCAAGCTCAGCGGCAGCGAGGGCGGCGACTACACCGTGACGCTCACTTCCGGGCGGTGCAGCGTGGAACCCGGTTTAACCGGCAAAGCGACCTGCGTGCTGGAGAGCAGCGCAAAAACCTACCTGGACATGGAAACCGGAAAGACCAACCCCCAAATCGCCTTCATGATGGGAAAGGTTAAGATATCCAACATCCCGGAAATGATGCAGTTCTTGAAATTCTTCCGCAAGCTCCCCGATACTTGAAGAGCACACCCCCCGAAACCCGCGGAGAAGCAATTGAGCCGGGCGGCCCTGTTTGGGCGCCTTGAAGGAGAGGCAGGAGCGGATGCAGGGGCAGGAGCAGTTGGCAGGGACGGCGATGTTCCTGATGAAAAACCGGAATCCGGGCAAACTGCGGATGCCGCCGCCGGAGTGCAAAACTTCAGTTTTGCACAGGCAGATGAAGGAGAAGAAACAGGAGCAGGGGCAGGGGCAGTTGGCAGGGACGGCGATGTTACTGATGAAAAACCGGAATCCGGGCACGCTGCGCCCGCCGACGCCGGAGTGCAAAA
>CAZFVV010000070.1:0-7606 GCA_964522165.1 uncultured Calditrichaceae bacterium | reverse complement strand
GGAATCCGGGCACGCTGCGCCCGCCGACGCCGGAGTGCAAAACTTCAGTTTTGCAGAGGCAGATGAAGGCGCAGGTGCAGGCGCAGGGGCAGTTGGCAGGGACGGCGATGTTCCTGATGAAAAACCGGAATCCGGGCACGCTGCGCCCGCCGACGCCGGAGTGCAAAACTTCAGTTTTGCAGAGGCAGATGAAGGCGCAGGTGCAGGGGCAGGAACAGGCGCAGGCGCAGGGGCAGTTGGCAGGGACGGCGATGTTCCTGATGAAAAACCGGAATCCGGGCACGCTGCGCCCGCCGACGCCGGAGTGCAAAACTTCAGTTTTGCACGGGCAGGCGCGGAAGGGAAGAGCGACCCATCCCAGGAGATAGAAAAGGCTATGGAAACAAATAAGTCCGCAACCGAAAAAATCACCGCTTCGCCTGGAGATCCGACTGCCCCTGCCCCTGCCCCTGCCCCTGCTCCTACTCCTGCTCCTGCCCCCGCTCCCGCCGCCGGCCACGGCCCCCTCGCCGGCATTCGCATTCTCGACCTTACCCGCCTCTATCCCGGCCCCCTGGCAACCATGCTGATGGCGGAGATGGGCGCGGACGTGATCAAGATCGAAGACCGCATCAGCCCGGATCCCATGCGCCTCTACCCGCCCTTTATCGGCGAGGAATCTGCCGGGTACCTGGCAGTGAACCGTTCCAAACGCAGCATTTCCCTGAAGTTCAATGAGGAACTGGGCCAGGAGGTCTTCTTCCGCCTGGCAAAAACCGCGGATATCGTGGTCGAGCAATTTCGGCCGGGCGTGCTCAACAGCATTGGCATGGGTTACGAGGAGGCGATCAAAGCCAATCCGCGCATCATTTACCTCTCCCTCACCGGTTACGGGCAGAAAGGCTCTTACGCCCAGAAAGCCGGGCATGATGTAAACTACCTCGGATATTCGGGAATTGTCAACCTGACCGGCACCGAAAAGGGCGGGCAGACCCTCCCGGGCGTGCAGATTGCGGACGTGGCCGGGGGCGCGTACATGGCGGTGATCGCAGCGCTATCCGCCTTGTGGGCCCGGGAACGCAGCGGGGTTGGCCAAAAAGTGGACGTCTCCATGCTCGACGGGGTTCTGCCCCTGGCAACCCTGCAACTGGCGCACTACTGGGCCGGCAAGGAGAATTTGCCCCCCTGGAAACTGCCCCTCTCCGGCGGTCTTCCCTTTTATGGCATCTACAAGTGCGGAGACGGAAAATACCTTGCCCTGGGCAGCCTGGAGCCGAAATTCTGGAAGCAGTTCTGCGAGCTGGTGGACAAGCCCGAATGGGTAAGCCGGTTTTATGCCGAGGGCGAAGACGGGGAAAAGCTGAAAATGGAACTGATGCGGCTGTTCCGCACCCGCCGGCGGGATGAGTGGATCAAGTTAGTGGGAAAGGCAGACGTGTGCCTGACCCCGGTGCTGGATCTTTCCGAAATCGAACGCGATGCGCATCTGAAGGAGCGGCAGATGGTGATCGAACAGGAGCACCCCAAGTTGGGCAAAATCAAGGGCGTGGCCATGCCGATCAAGTTTTCCCGCACCGTTCCGCACCCTCCCGGCCTTCCGCCCGCCCTGGGCGAGCATACCCTGGAAATTCTGCAGGAACTGGGCTACGGTGAAAAGGAAATCCGGGAGTTGATCCGCCAGAAGGCGGTGTATATTCCCCCGGTAAAATAGAGTTAAAAGAGTGTAAGCCCCAAACCCTCCCTATTTGATATAAAACGCCTCCTCCAGCGGGTGCAGTTAGCATGCTACAGGTTATTAGTTCCCAAACTGATATACTGTTAATCAAATCGCACTTTTCGGCTGGCTAACCACCGTTGTAAAGATTTTCCGCTCTCACTGCTACGCCGCCCGGCCAACAGACCTTCGATTCCAATGTGTTCGTCAAGATCAGGCCATTCAATTGCATAACCATCCCCTAGCAACTGCCAGTTATCCCTTTCTTTTGGAGAAGCATATAGCAACCGAGGATACCATGATAAAGGAACAGAAATGTTGCGCCCATCGGCGAGGTTTACGGTTAACTCTTTATCACTAACAACAGCCTCGGAAATAGCCGGTTCGATTTCAAGAACTGAAGTAGTCATGCCAGGCCTCAATTAATATTTGCTCATGTTTTACAACCAATCCTTTAATTTAGCTTAGCTCACCTTTTCTGAATCCTTTGTTTTTCACAAGCGATACTGGTTTAAGCCAAAATTTAGCAATTTGTTTATCCCGTTTCACATGAATATGAATTGGCTCAGGCCGATCGGAACTGAAAAAAACGAAACTACCGGGTCGGAGTTGAAAAGCAGTAGGCATTGGAAATGTATCCCCGTTTTGGGAATCCCGTTTCCTGGATCACGCAGCGAACACGTCAGGCTTCCTTGGCGCGCTCCGTGGCCATGTCCGAAGGCACGGCGATGAAGATACGGATTTTTTTGGGTTTCCACCACTTTGTGGGAGGGTTGGTTCTGACACAATATCTGGCCTGGCGTTATTTTACTTCATAGGCTCGTTTATGAATATTCACCGTCAAGAAAACCACGGTTTTATCCGGCTGGTTTTCACAAAAACAATATTCGCATTCTTTGATCCGGCGGCATTCTTCACAAACCACAAACACAATGCGAACATTGCGATCAACACGAATGCTGCGACATCCTTTCAAATTCAAGCCGTGAGCGGCATCCGCAAGAAATTCCGTACCAATATAAGGATTCTTTAATACCTGTAGTGCTAGTTCTTTTGAATCCAGCCGTTGCAAGGGCTGAAAGAGGCTCTGTTTCTGTTCTTCGCGGGGAAAACGTCTATTTTAAGCGAATTTTTAACATCAACTAGCACTACGGGTTTTAATATGTGTACGCATTTCTTGTCGATGCGCCCTTGCAGGCTTTTGAATCTCTGGTAGTTTTTAATGAAGAGTTTGAGATAAACATCTCTGTAAGGAAAAACTCCCTCAACCACCGAACGCCTCTTTTCGGGAATAGACTTTTACCTTCTGGCGTTTACTGTCTTTGACAATCGCTGCCATATCTTCATACAAAGGAGTTTCCGGCTCAAGATAGAAGATATGTGGCTGCCGGCGGAGAACTCTGGTGATTTCTTCATGTACCGCATGGCGGATGATCCGTTCCAGTTCCTTCAAAGATATGGTAACGGCAGAATCGGTGGAACGAGTTGGCATATTGATTCCTTTTTCTTCTTATTGTTGAGCACTAAATTAAATTCTTTCTGGAGAAAATGCAAGCCACAAACCCGCCTTACTTGATATAAAACGCCTCCTCCACCGGGCGCAGCGGTCGCCCCATCCACAGCGGCCGGCGCAGCCCCCCGGGGGCGGGCGCCGGGCGGGCCATCTTCAGCCATTCCCGGTAGATTTCAAACGATTTTTCGGTATCCACGAACACGTCCCCGTAGCGGTCTTCCGGCTGGGCCTTTTCGATGCGCACTTTCTGGTGCCAGCAGTGCATCCCGCTGATGGGGTCCGGGTGCACCGGGAAGGTGATGTTCTGGTGCACCCCCCCGTCGCTCCAGAAAATGCGCGCGGAATCCGCATCGCCGCTTTTGAAGGGGCGGATGCCGTCGATCACCCGCATCCGCCACTTACCACTCGCCACTCGTCCCTCGCTACTCGCCGCCCGCTCAATCGAAACCAGGTTGGTTGCCCAGCGGTTGCCGGGCTGATCCTGCGCCCGCCGCCAGCGCCCTAAATGGTGGGAGCAGGCCACCACCCCCGGTTTCATCCCCTCTGTAACCCAGATTTTATCCACAAAATAGCCGATATCGGTATTCACCCGCACCAGGTCGCCGGTTTGCAACCCCAGCCGCGCCGCGTCGGAGGTGTGCATCCACACCGGGTTGCGGTTGGAAATCTCCGCCAGCCACTTGGCGTTGCCGGAGCGGGTATGAATCAGGGTGGGCAGCCGGAAGGTGGGCACTAAAGGAAATTCGCCGTCGGCAAAGTTAATCTGATCGGGGTGAATATGGCTTTTGATATACACCGGCACGCTGTATTCCGGCCAGCCCCATTCCACCAGGGTCGGGGAGAAAAATTCCTGCTTGCGGGAGGGACTGGGAAATCCCACCCGGGGTTTCCCGGCCGCCATCACCCCGATGGCTTTACCGTTTTTATAGATAATATTGGTCTTCGCATCCACCGCTGTTCCCTGCATTTCCGAATCCGCCAGGGCTTGCAGATGCTTTTCGTACGCGGTTTTCTCCACCTCGAATGCGCCGTACTTGTGCATGTATTCCAGCGGGTCCAGCCCTTCCTGCTGCGCTTTTTCCGGCAGGCCGGGGGTATGCTCGAAAATGTAGCGGTAGTATTCGTCGATGCTCACCTTTTCGCCGGGGCGATAGGGAGAGATGAAGTGCTTTTTTATGCCTAAGCTGCCCTCGGGATCGATGCGCCAGGAAAGCTCGATCCAGAATTCATCCTCTTCCCACACCTCGCCGGCATTGGCCTCATAAGTAAAGGCGACCGGCCGGCCCAGGCGCCGGCGCGCCTCCCGCAGCACCGGCTGGCGAAAGGCGATCCAGGTTCCGGAGTGGGTTTCGTAGCTGACCAGGTCGTGGCGCTCCCCGGCGTGTCCCATGGGGAGCACGTAATCGGCGTAGTAAGCGGTTTCGTTCCAGGTGGGAGTCAAGGCCACGTGCAGGCCGATTTTGCTCTCATCGCTCAGCGCTTCGATCCAGGAGAAGCCGTCCGGGTAAGTCCACACCGGGTTGAACACCCGGGTGAAATAGACCGCCATCTTCCCCCGCCCTTCCTTGAGGAAATAGGGCAGCAGAAAGCTCATCTCATAATGCGCCAGGGGATATTCGTTGGGGAAATGCAGCTCGTTCCAGAATTTCTGCGCCGGGGGTTTGTCGAAAAACGCCGGTTTGAACTTGTTCCAGGCGCTGGGGGAAGTGCCCCCTGCGGTTCCCACGCTGCCGGTGAGCACGTTCAGAAAATGCAGGCAGCGCGCCACCGCCCAGCCGCCCAAATTGCCGCTGCCGGCGCTGCGCCAGTTGTGGGTGGAGAAGCGGGTTCCCGCCTCCCCGATCTTGCGGGCCACCTCCACGATCATCTTTGCCGGAACCCCGCACTCCTGCTCGGCAAATTCCGGGGTGTATTCGCGGTATTCTTCCTGCAGCGCTGCGATGAAATTCTCAAACGCGACTTCCCGCCGGGGATGTTTCTGCTCCAGGTAATCATGCCAGTTCACCCAGTCGCGCAGGAACGGTTCATTGTAAAGTTTTTCTTCGATGATCACCTTCGCCATGGCCAGCAGCGCCGCCGCCTCGCTGCCGGGATAGGTGGGCATCCAGTAATCGGCCATGCTGGCGGTGTTGGAAAGGCGGGGGTCCATCACCGCTAATTTCGCCCCGTTCATCATCCCTTCGATGATGCGCTGGGCGTGGGGATTGAAGTAGTGCCCGGATTCCAAATGGGCGCTGATGAGCAGAATGAATTTAGCGTTGGCGTGATCCGGGGAAGGCCGGTCGTAGCCCTGCCAGATGGCATAGCCGAAGCGCGCCCCCGCAGAGCAGATATTGGTATGGCTGTTGTGCCCGTCCACCCCCCAGGCTTGCAAAATACGGTCCATGTAGCCCTCGTGCCCCGGCCGCCCCACGTGATAGACCACCTCGTTATGGCGCTGCTCTTGAAGCGCCTGGCGGATACGCCCGGCGACGTCTTCCAACACGCTCTCCCAGGAGACCCGTTCCCACTTCCCTTCCCCGCGCTGCCCAACTCGCTTAAGGGGGTAGAGGATACGATCCGGGTCGTTGATCTGGTTGATAGTGGCCGGCCCTTTGGCGCAGTTGCGCCCGCGGCTGCCGGGATGGTAGGGATTCCCCTCGAATTTGCGCACTTCCAGGCTCTCTTTGTCGATGTAGCTGAGCAGCCCGCAGCCGGCTTCGCAGTTGAAGCAGGTGGTGGGAACGATCATGTAATGCCGGGCGGCGCGGCGCGGCCAGCTTTTCGCTTCGTATTCCACCCAGTCGTCCCATTGGTCGGGAGGGGGATAATTGGCCAGTTTGCCCGGTTCGGTGAGGCGATTAACTTCCGGCCCTAAATCTTCATGGAGATTGGGGATGAGGCGCAGTTTTTCGGCGAGTTTTTCGATGAAGGTTGGAGCGGGTTTGGGGGGCATAATCTCTCCGGAGGTTATGGTCAGCTTGTGAGCGATAGAACCGCGAAATCCCAGCAGGATCAATCCGCCGGGCAACAACTCCGCTACTTGATCCTGCGACCAGTATATTTCCTTTATTTTCAATAATCTTTGCGGCTTTGCCCCGGCCTTCCGGGGTGAGCATTAAAGTGTCAACCGACAAATGAAGGATGCCTTTCTTTCATATTATTTCTTCCGTTCATCGAGAATAGCCTGCAACTCGGCGACTGCTTCCAGGTCTTTTGGCCGCTCGTTTGATCGCAATAAGCCGTTCCAGGCTAACGCACAATAATTTGACCCCAAAGACTTCGATTCCAGCGGAATGAGGCAATAATTCCTCATGCGTTCCGCCTCCAATAATCTCACCGAACAAATCTAACTCCCCCAATTGGATGGAGAGAGTGAAATTCAGGCCGCTTTTCAACGCCCTTACGTCAAATTGAAATGGAAGGCCGGTAGGAGCATCCCGAAGATAGTTTGTAGTTCATGAATTTTCACTCTTCGGCTTGAGATAAGAATTTTCAGTAATCTTTTTGCCTGCTTTGCGAAGTTCAAGAGCAAAGTTGACAAAATCCTGCAATTTAAGCAGACGCTCTTCCGGTGTAAGCTTCAGATTTTCCCGAATAAGTGAGCGGTCGATATCTTTCTTATAAAGTTCGATGATGGCCTGGACGCTGTCAGTCGCTTTGTCCATAAATAGCTCTTTCTCCATGGAATGCATTCTTTGGGTTTCATTTTTACCATAGACGTTGAATGGCATACAGATCGAATATCGGGTCTATACTCACCACAGGAATCTGCTCTACCAGACTTTGAGCGATCAACAATCGATCAAACGGATCGCGGTGATGAAAAGGAAGATAGCCAATCTTGGCTATATGCTCGAATTTTATATCGAATAATTCAAAACCATTTAATTGAAGTTGTTGAGGGATGAATTTTCCAAACGGTTGGGCAATTTTTAGCTTGCCAAGACTGGTTTTAATAGCTATTTCCCAGATATTCGCCATACTCACAAGTTTATCATTTGCCGGTTCCTCAATAATTGCCTTTGCATGTGCGCTTAACTGGGAACTACCGGCGATAAACCATAGAAAGGTATGGGAGTCCAGGAGCACTTTCATTGCATATATTCCTTAAAATCTTCCAGAGGTTCGTCAAAATCATCAGAGATAAAGATTAACCCTTTCGCACTACCAAATTGAGCCTGTGCTTTTTGCTGAGGAATACATACCAATTTGAGCAGAGGAATATTGTTTTTAGTTATAATTATCTCCTCACCAGCGGAAGCCTTTTCCACCAGCGACAAAAATTTTTTCTTTGCTTCTTCAAGAGGTACCTGGTACATGGTTTTTCTCCTAAACTTTCACTGTTTTCATTGCTAAAACCAACTTAGGGACTTAGAAAAAAATAAAGTACCATTACACGGGATAAGGGAATATTTGAA
>CAZFVV010000069.1:0-25500 GCA_964522165.1 uncultured Calditrichaceae bacterium | reverse complement strand
TGGGTTGCGAAGTTGAACTTCGCAACCAGTAAGCCTGGCGGCGGACTAACTCTGCTGCGATGTACTACCCGGAGGACGGCGTATGCAAGTTACGCCGCGCTCTCCGGAACGTACCTTATGAGATGGCTGACCCAAGAATTCTATACTAAAGGGAGCAGGTTATGAACCTCCGGCAAACGGCGATTTTAGGATTTCCCATCCTCGTTTATGCAGCAATCCTGTTGCTCGGCGGATGTGAGCATAAGAGCGTGTTTCGCTCCAGCCCGGGAGAAAACCTGAGCGAGGAGGCGGTGAGAATCATGATCGAGACACGGGGCTTCTTCGATTCCATCCGGAATCAAACAGCTTCCGGTTTTGCGAATGATTTTGAGGTGCAGAATGAAGGGCCGGCGGTGTTAGACCGGGCCAGCGGCTTGCTGTGGCAGCAATCCGGTTCCCCCACAGCGATGAGCCTTCCAAACGCCAGGAACTATATCGCCCAATTGAATGCGAGCCGGTACGCGGGATACCGTGACTGGCGCCTGCCGACCGTTGAAGAGGCCATGTCCCTGGTAGGTTCCTCGCGGCAGCAAACAAGCGCCCTCCACCTCGACCCGCTGTTCGATCAAAAACAACGCTGGATCTGGACCGCGGATTTTTTCAGCCCTACCGACGCCTGGGTGGTCAGCTTCGAGGGTGGCAATTGCCTGGTTTCCACGGTCAATCGCAAAATTTATGTGCGGGCGGTGCGGTCGGGCGAATAGATTCGGGAAGTATGAAGAACCATTAAAACATCACCTTCAGCCCCAAAACCGGCAGCCGCGGCAATTGGTTGATTGCTTTCACCTCGCTGTAATCGCTGTTGTAGTTATAATCATAGACGTTGTCGCGGTTGAGCAGGTTAATTACCTCCAAGTAAATTTCCGCCGGATTTCCCCAAATTCGCAATTGCCGGTCGACGCGAAAATCGATCCGGGAATAAGCCGGGAAGCGGGCGCTGTTCACCGCGCCTTCCAGCGGCAGCGGAATGGCATTCCCGGTAGAATCCGGCAGGTAGATCACCTGTTCGATGGGGGTGTAGGGCTTGCCGGTGTTGAACTGCCACTTCAGCCCGATATTCCAGCGCGCCCGGGGCCGGCAATTGGCCACTAACGACAGGGTGTGCCGCTGGTCCTGCAAGGGATAGTAGTATGGCTCAGCGGGGTGATCTTTACGGCGGGAAACACTGTAGGAATAACTGAGCCAGCCGCTCCATCTCCCGGAGACTTTCTTCTGGAAAAACGCATCCGCGCCCCAGGAAAACCCGCTCCCGTCATTATCATAATTGATCTGTGGATCGGTGGTGATCAGATCGCGCAGCTTTTTGTAATATCCTTCGACGCGGAACAGGTAATTCCCGCCAAAGCGATGTTCCAGGCCCAGGATATAGTGCTCCGCCAGGGGCGCCCGGGCGCGGCGATTGCCAACTGCCGGATCGAACACCAGGGGATCGCGGCTGAACTGGCTGAACCATCCCCAGGCGCCCTTAAGCAGGGTTTGGGTGTTGAGGTGATAGACCAGGGCGAGCCGGGGATTGATCACCACCTGCCCGGTGACATTCAAGTACTCAAAACGCATTCCTGTGTTGGAAATCAGCTTCCCGGGAATTATTTCCCACTGGTCTTGTAAATAACACCCGGCATATTGGTAAACGCTCCGGTAAGCCGCGGATACCAGGGTGGAGTCGTCGGAAAGGCGCACGCTGGTGTTGCTATTGGTGGTGTAGATCAAATCCCAATAGGCTTTCGGGAAGGAGAGCGTGTAATCGGCGTCCACCCGGTGGAGATAGAAACCGCTCTCGATTTTGTGGTGGGGAAAGGGGATGAAGGTGAATTCGCTGCGAATATCGTAATTATCCACTTCAAAATGGATCCAGTGGGTGGTGGGGTAAAGATAGCGGGCGTCGAAATAATTATAGATATAGGCAGCGTTGGTATGGACAAGGGTCTTGTCGGAAAGAATCCATTTCCAATCCATGTTGCCGACGCCCAGGGTCTGTTTGCGCACGAATTTCCCGGATACGGTGGGCAGGTCGATGAATTCATCCTCGCTATCCACGCTCCATTTCAGTTGATCGCCGGAAAACAGGCCGTTGATCTCAAACAGATGTTTTCGGTTGAGCGGGTAGAATAATTTTAGCTGGTAATCATAAAAGCCGGGACGGAAATAGGTTTCCGGCAGCTTCAGCCAGTCCATAAGGCGGTCGTAATAATTCACCCGCACGGAAAAGAGGAACGAGCCCCGGGAACCGGGCAATGCGCCTTCCAGCAATGCGTCCGAAGTGATAAAGCTGATGCCCGCGCTTCCCCGCAGCGGCCCGCGCTGGCCGTAGCGGTTGTACACTTCGATCACCGCGGACATGGCCTGGCCGTATTTGGCGGGAAATCCCCCGGCGTAAAATTCAATATCCTTGATCAGTTCCGGGTTGAAGATGGAGACCAGCCCGTTCAAATGGTAGGGTTCGTAAATGTAAATGCGATCCAGCAGCACCAGGTTTTCATCCACTCGCCCGCCGCGCACATACATTTTACCGCTGAAATCTCCTTCCGCCGCCACTCCCGGGAGGGTTTGCAGGGTGCGGGTGACGTCTTCCAGCGCGCCGGCTCGCCCCCGCACCTCCTCGCTGCGAATCTCCATCACGCTCCCGGAAGGCTCCCGGGATAGCTCCCGCTCCCCCACCACCTCCACGGCCCGGCCGTATTCCAGCGCCTGCTGGATCAGGAACACATTCAGCACCCGGTTTGCGCCTTTTTCCAGCCGGAGGTTATCAACCTGGTAAGGGCGATAGCCTAACATCATGAAGCGCAGGGTATAAACGCCTTCCGGGAGGCGCACTTCAAAACGGCCGTTGGATTCGCTGGCCGCGCCTTCCCGGGTTCCCAGCACCAGCACGTTCACGCCGGGCAGGGGTTCGCTGGTCTCCGCGTCGCGGATGCTGCCGGAGACGCGCGATTCAACCGTCTGGGCATTCAACCGCGGGACAGCGAGCAGAGTCGCCAGCCAGCTAAGGATGATCCAGGAACAAAAGGTGGCTTTCATCATGCAAACCGCGACGCTCAATTCCTGTTATCAAGTTAAGTGAATTTATTCTTAACCGCTATTACTCATCAAAAATCCGCTTTAAATTTCTTTATCGCAAGTTGTATGAAACCATTATTCCTCCCGCCCGGGGTGAAATCGCCGGGCGGATGATTCATCTATGAAACCCTTTCTCATTTTGACCACTGCCCTATTTGTACTGGCCGCTCTCAGCGGCTGCGCCCAAAAAGAATCCGGCGTGCCGATCGACCGGGCCATGCTGGCCGCCTTCAAACCGCTTCCGGAAATCATAGAATCGGCGAATAACCCGGTCACGCCCGAAAAAGTGGAATTGGGACGGATGCTTTTTTATGAGAAACGTCTCTCCAAAAGCTATGAGTTTTCCTGTAATTCCTGCCATGGTCTGAATACCTTTGGGGTCGATAATGAATCCGTGTCATCCCATCAAAAAGGTAAGCTGTCTCATCCGTGTATGATAAAAAGCCAGGAACAAATTGCTGTTTTCGATCTTCAATTGTGAATGCGCTCTCGGGCAAGGTAGTTCTTCTTCCAATAAAAATAGAATGGCGTTCCACTCAATACAATCAATACCCCCGCCAGGGCCCCCAGGGGTTGATGATAAAGGGTATTGGCCATCAACCAGGCGGAAATCCCCAGGTAAATGAGCGGGATAAGCGGGTAACCCCAGGCATGGTAGATTGTGGAAGGTTCCCTGCTCGGGGCAGCCCGGCGGCGCAGAATAAAGAGGGCGATCCCGGACAAAAACGAAAAAAGCACCATGACAAAGACTGTATAAGTCAGCAACTGGTCAAACGTGCCGGCTAAAATCAAGACCGCCGCCCAGCAGAACTGGAGCCATAAGGAGTTGGCCGGCGCCCGGTAGCGGGGATGCAAGCGGCCGGCCGGTTTGAAAAAGAGCCCCTCCCGGGCCATGGCAAAATACACTCGCGCCCCGGAGAGAATGGTCGCATTCAGAGAGCTTAGTACCATCAGCATAATGATCAACGAAAACAGCAGGCTGGTATTCTTTCCAAACAGGATGGCGAGGGTGCGATACCCGATTTCCACCGTTCCGGGCATTTCCCGCAGCGGCTGCGCATATAAATAAACCGCATTCATCAAAATATAGAGCGCTGCCACCAGCCCTACCGCCATCCCCATGGCGGCGGGGATATTCTTCCGGGGGTTTTTGATCTCTTCGGCGATGTAAACCAGCACGGTCCAGCCGGAATAGGTGAACAGCACTCCCACCAGGGCTACCCCCAACAAAGAAATCTCTCCCGGGTTGAAATGATCGGGAAAAAAAGGCCGGAAGTGGACCGGGTTCCCCCTGCCGGATAAAAACCCGGCAATGATGATCGCCAGGAGGGTGATGATTCCCAATACCGTGGTCGCGTTTTGAAATCCCGCTCCCTTGCGGATGCCGCGGCTGTTCAAGAGGGTCAAGAAAAACGCTACCAGCAGCGCGACCGGCTTCAGGAGGGAAACCGTTATTCCCAGGAGCGGAATTTGCCACGCCATCTGTGGAAGATCGCCCGGCAAAATTCGCACAAAATATGCGGCAAAGCCAATCGCAATAGTGGCAATCGATCCGCTGTAAGTAACCGTAAAGGTGGACCAGCCGAACAGAAAACCTGCCAGGGGGTGGTAGGCGTGCTTCAGGAAGAGGTAATCTCCCCCGGCGCGGGGAAAGCGGCTGGAAAGCTCCGCGTAGGTCAACGCGCCGCAGAAGGCATACAACCCGCCTAAAATCCACACCAGGAATAATCCCGCCGGGGAGTGCAGGTATTGGGCATTGAAACCGGTGGTGGTAAAAATACCGATGCCGATCATGTTTCCCATGATCATCATGGCGGCGTCGAAACGGTTGAGAGAGCGCGGGAGTCTTGCCGGAGGCGTCATAAGTATTGTAATTCCGTGTGAAAATTCGTATTTGATTATTCTTATCTTTTATCTATATTCTCATAGCCTGGAAAAGTATAAAACGTTGATGAAAGCCGAAAGACGAAAAATAAATTCAAACCGGGAAGAGCTGGTTATTTCCAGTGAGTTTGCCAACTTGCCCAAAGTTGAAGAATTTACCGTCGCCTTCTGCAAAAAAGCCCATTTGGCCGAGGATCAAAGCGATAATATGGCCATTGCCATTACCGAGTTGGTGAACAATGCCATCATTCATGCCAATAAGCACGATCCCCGGAAATCCGTGACCATCCGGGTGCGTTATGAGCCCAATTGCGTGATCGTTTCCGTGATCGATGAGGGCGGGGGGTTTGATCCCGACCAGTTGGCGAATCCCACCGACCCTCAAAATCTCTGGAAACAAAACGGGCGGGGCATCTTCCTGGTGCGCAATTTAATCGACGAAGTGGCGATCAACTCCTCTCCGAACGGTACCGAGGTGGTGTTGACGGAGTATCATCAAAGCAGTTAGACGTTCTTTTCATTCGCAGCATTCCCAGTTATCCCAAAATCTTAATATTTTTTTATTGGAATTTTTCCGGCGAAATGTGTTAAATTACCCGGCTTTAAAAAAACCGGTTTCCGGGCAGGAAGTCAAGTTTCGGGCAAGCGCGCCGATGACTTTTTATCGGAAACCGGGAAACCAGTAACCTTTTTAAGGCGATTTCATCAAACTGGCGCGTATTTGGGGAAAGGGCTGCTTTGAAGGAAAACGGATTGATACCCTTTTACTATCGCAGATACATCGGAATCATTCTCCTTCTCAGCGGCCTGCTGTTCGACGTCGGGGGAGAGGATGAAAACGGCGATAGCCTTGTTATTCTTGCTACCGGGGATACCATGTTGGGTTCCTGGGCGGAAATAACCATTCCCGACAGTGGGTTCGCGTATCCCTTCCAGTATCTGACCGACTATACCGAAACGGCGGATATTTTTTTCACCAACTTAGAAGCGCCCTTTGGCAGCGGGGGAACCCCGTTCGACAAGAAATATACTTTCCGGGTAAAACCGGAGATGATCGAGGTGCTGTTAGCCGGAAAAATTAACCTGGTGAGCCTGGCCAACAACCATACCATGGATTTTGGACCATCCTGCTTGCAGCAGACCCGGGAATTGCTGGATCAGCACGGGATTCGCCACGCCGGGGCGGGGCCTAACCGGAAGGAAGCGCGCCAGCCGGCCATTATGGAAGTGAAGGGCAAGAAAATCGGCTTCCTGGCCTACAGCCTCACTTTCCCGGAAGAGTTCTGGGCCACGGATACCAGCGCGGGTACCTGTTTTCCTTATGAATACTTTGTTTTCAACGACGTGGCGCGGTTGGACAGCACGGTCGATTTTGTGATCGTCTCCTGCCACTGGGGCCAGGAACTGATGCAAACGCCGAAACCCTACCAGGTCAACCTTGCCCGCCGGCTCATCGACCACGGGGCGGATTTGATCCTGGGGCATCATCCCCACGTGTTGCAAGGGGTTGAATTTTACAAAGACCGGCTGATCGCCTATTCCCTGGGAAATTTTATCTTCGGTTCTTACAGCGAGAGCGCAAAAGAGAGCATTTTGCTAAGAATTACCCTGCAATCTGCCGATATTAGCACTGTGCAGGCAATACCGATTAATGTTTATAACAAGGAGGTCGATTTCCGTCCGCTGCCGTTGCAGGGAGAGATGAAGGAAGCCTTCCTGCATCGCTGGATTCGATTATCCTCGGAACTGAATTCCAACCCCATCGGTATCAATAGCGACGGATTTATTAGTAACAATAAAATAGACAAAATGGCAGAAACTCTAAACCTTTATCAATAGGAGGGATTGGCAGAGAATGGCAAGAGGGTCCATAAGTCGTGCAAGCCAATCGTTGGATAAGTATCTCCAGGAGATCGGGGAAGTGCCCTTGTTGACGCCGGAAGAAGAGATCGAGCTGGCGCAACGCATCAAACAGAATGACCAGGACGCCCTGGAAAAGCTGACCAAGGCGAACCTGCGTTTCGTGGTCAGCGTGGCAAAACAGTATCAAAACCAGGGGCTTTCACTGGGGGATTTGATCAATGAAGGCAATTTGGGGTTGATCAAGGCTGCCAAGCGCTTCGACGAAACCCGGGGATTCAAGTTCATTTCCTACGCGGTGTGGTGGATTCGCCAGTCGATTTTGCAGGCGCTGGCGGAGCAGTCCCGGGTGGTGCGGCTGCCCTTGAATCGCGTGGGCGCGCTCAACAAAATCGGAAAAGCCTATTCCGCATTGGAACAGGAATTTGAACGGGAGCCCAGCGCCAGCGAGATAGCGGAGCAGTTGGAAATGACCGATTTTGAAGTGGCCGATACCTTGAAAATCTCCGGGCGGCACCTGTCCATGGATGCGCCCTTTAGCAACAGCGAAGATAACCGCCTGTTGGACGTCATCCAGAATGACCACCAGCCGCCTCCCGATTCCGATTTGATGGGCGAGTCGTTGAAAATCGAGATCGAACGGGCCCTGGCCACCCTCACCAAGCGGGAAGCGGAGGTAGTACGCCTCTATTTCGGGCTGGGGCAGGAACATCCCCTCACCCTGGAAGAGATCGGGGAACGCTTTAACCTAACCCGGGAGCGGGTGCGGCAGATCAAGGAGAAAGCGATCCGCCGCCTGCGCCACGCCTCCCGCAGCCGAACCCTGCGCGCGTTCTTAGGATAATTTTGAACCTCAATAATCCGATGATAAACCCTGGCGCCCGGCAAATCCCTGCCGGGCGTTTTCGTTCCGGGAACGGCAGAATGATTTTAAATTATTCTGCCAATCAATCATTCTGCCATAAAAAATGTTGGAAAGATAGAGGCTATACACTAAACCCGGCTTGACAGTGATCAGGCGCCCAACCATGCAATACGAAGACATTTTGAAGCATTTACAATCCTGCGCCAACCCGGAAAACGTTCAGGGCATGGCGCGCTACGGCATCCGCCCGGCAAAACCGCTGGGCATTTCCATGCCGGAGCTGCGCGCTTTGGCAAAGCAGATCGGCAAGAACCACGAGCTGGCCTTACAGCTCTGGGCTTCCGGCGTCCACGAGGCGCGCATCCTCGCCTGCCTGGTGGACCTTCCCGCGGCGGTGACAGAAGCGCAGATGGAAAAGTGGGTGAAAGATTTCGACTCCTGGGACGTGTGCGACCAGTGCTGCGGGAATTTGTTCGACCGCACCGCGCTGGCGTATCAAAAGGCCGCGGAGTGGAGCGCCCGGGAAGAGGAATTCGTCAAACGGGCCGGTTTTGCGCTGATTGCCTGGCTGGCGCTGCACGATAAAAAGGCTGCTGACGCCGCATTTTTGGAATTCCTGCCCCTGATCCGCCGCGAGTCGGCCGATCCGCGCAATTTTGTGAAAAAAGCGGTCAACTGGGCCTTGCGCCATATCGGCAAGCGCAATCTGCGCCTGAATCAGGCGGCCATCCAAACCGCCCGGGAAATTCTGGAGATCGACGCCAAACCGGCAAAGTGGATTGCAACGGATGCCTTGAAGGAGCTGACCTCGGAGAAAGTGCAGGAACGGTTGAAACGGGAGGCGTAATGCGTAAAAAACGTACCCCAAAGACATTAGACCTTATTCATAGCTAAATATTTGATTTTTATGAAAGATTGAATAGCCCCGATCTTTAGATCGGGGACAAAAACAAATCAACCCTTACTTTTTCCCGGGGATTTATCCCCGATTTTTGCACTACGCGGGGCTAAAGCCCCCAAAAGCTTTGGTATGAGGATAAATTGTAATCCCCCCGATAAATCGGGGGGCTATTCATTACATTATAAAACAACCACTTATCCTGGAATAAGGTTCATTACGCATTACGGATTACGCATTACGTTTCCCCCCTCAATTCCGGTTCAGCAAATCAATATTCTTCTGCACGCTGACGAACAGGTTGATCTGGTCGCGCAGGTGTTTGGCCTGGGCGCGGGCGGCCTCGGCAAAATCCCGCTCCGCAGAGGCGTAAAGGATGGTGCGGCTGGCGTTGATGAGGGTGGACTGGCCTTTTTCATCCGTGGCGTATTTGATTACCTGCTCTAAATTCCCGCCCTGGGAGCCTACCCCCGGCACCAAAAACGGCAGCCCGGGAGCCAGCTCGCGCACCTCTTTAGTTTCCTGGGGATGGGTTCCCCCCACCACCAGGCCGCAATTTCCGTACAGATAGTTCCATTCCAGGGCTTTGCGGGCGACTTTGAGATAGAGCGGCTCGCCTTCAACTTTCAGGAATTGAAAATCCGTGGAACCGGCGTTGGAGGTCAGGCAAAGGATAAACACCCCCTTGTGTTCGTATTCCAGGAACGGCACTACGGAATCCATGCCCATGTAGGGAGAGACCGTCACCGCGTCGAAGGGGTAGGTCTTGAAAAAGGCTTCGGCGTATTTCTTGCCGGTGTTCTCGATGTCCCCGCGTTTGGCGTCGGCGATGAGCAGCACGTCTTTGGGGATTTTCTCTAAGGTGCGCTCTAACAGCTCCCACCCCGGCAGGCCTAAGGATTCATAAAAGGCTAAGTTCAGCTTGAAAGCGACCGCGTAGTCATGGGTTGCTTCGATGACGGCCTTGTTGAAAATATAGAGGGGATCGACTTCGCTTAATAAAAAATTGGGGATTTTCTCCAGGTCGGTATCCAGGCCGACGCAGAGGAGGGACTTTTTTTTCTGGATAAGCTCGTTTAAGCGGGTTTTGAACATGAGGGGTCTCGTTGGAATTTATGCCGGTGATAGCTCTTTCGGTGGTGGTTAAGTTTTGACTGATGAAAGAGTAGTTGCCACGAAGGCACAAAGGTACAAAGCATCACCAAAAAGTAATAAATACTTGGTGAAAACTTGGCGCCTTTGTGACTTAGTGGCATGAAAGTGAATCTTAAACAAGTGCTTTCAGTCAAAATATAACCCCTACCGCTCTTTCATAATGCAAGAAGTTAACTCCAAAATCAAAATAGTGCATTATTTTTTCTCTAAATCCCTTACTTTGTGAAATCTTAGTGCCTGCATGTCTTGGTGGCTGAATAGCAATTTTTTTTTAAGTATGACAAAATCTCGGCAACCGTGCGCTCCGTCGCCCCGCGGCGCTGCTCCACCAGGCGTTTTGCCGCCTGGCTGATTTCCGCCCGGTAATTTTCATCCCGAAAAATCCGCTCCAACTGCCCGCGAATTTCTTCCCTCGAATGCACCTCGATCCCCCCCCGGGCTTGTTTCAGCAATTGCGCTTCGTGAGAATTTTGATTGACCGGGCCGAACAGCACCGGGATGCCGTACACCGCCGGTTCCAGCACGTTGTGAACGTTCTGCTTGAAACCGCCGCCCACGTAAGCAACCTGCGCCACGGAATAGAGGTTTGCCAACAGTCCGACCCGGTCGATGATAATCACCGGCTCCCCTTTATACCCATCCAACCGGGAATAGAGACAGGTTTGGAGCGGCGCCCAGGCTTCAATCAAGCGAGCGACGTGATCCGCGGTGGGTTCGTGGGGGCAAATAATGGCCAGGAATCCGGCGCCGGGGGGAGCGACGATGTCTTTGATGGCCGGTATCAAAGACTCTTCATCTTCCGGCCAGGTGCTGCCGGCCACGAAGATATTTTTCCCGGCGCGGATCGCCTCCGACAATATCACCTTTTTACGGGATTCTTCGCTGCGAAATACCACCTGGTCGTACTTGGTATCGCCCACCACCACAATTTTTTCCGCAGAAGAAAGCTTCAGGTAATTGGTTTTATCCTCCGGGGAAATGGCCAGGATGCGGTTTATTTTCTGATAAACTGCCCGTTGAAACCGGCGTATTCCCGGCTGCAGCCGCCCGGAGGCGCTGTACAGCGTCGCGTTGATCAAAAAGCGCGGGATGCCCAGCGAGTGCGCCGCCCAGATTTGGTTGGGCCATACGTCGTATTTGGCGATGATAAGCGCCCGGGGATTCAGCGCCCTGAACAACCGCCGAACCACAAACCACCAGTCGAAAGGGGCATAAATGAACAGATCCACCCCCGGCGCGCTTTTGACGTTTTCGTAGCCGGAAGGGGAAAAAAACATTACCACCGTGCGGCTTTCCGGGAGGCGCTGCCGTAGAATTCGCACAAACGGCTTGATGTGCTCGAACTCTCCCATGGAAGAACAGTGAACCAGGAATATATCGCGCTCGCGGCCCTCCCGGGAGAGAAATTCTTCAACTTGCGAAAAAATTTGATACCGCCCCAGGACCCCCCGGCGGTATTTCCGGTTGACCAGCGCGCCGAGGTGATAGATCAGGAACATTACCGGCACAACAAGAAAGTTGTAAAACAGGGCATAGAGTAAGGTGAACATCAGGTTTCCGCGGTTAGAGGGATTCTTTCAACATGTTTTTGATCACGTCGAGAGGGAGATTTTCAAGTTTTTTGAAGCGGATGCAACTTTTTCCGACATCCAACCCCTTCAAGCGGCTCTTATATTTCTCTACCAGCGCAGTATTCACAATATACAGGCTCAGGTAATGCTTCTGGGAGGCGATGGCGCAAAAAACTGCCTTACGGCTGTAGGTGGGCATTCCGTAGCGCAAAGATTCTTCCGCGCCGGGCGCTAACTCAAACACCAGCGCCCGCAAGGTTTCGATTGCGGAGCGGCGCTCCGGCTCCAATTGCTGTAAATATTCTTCGACCGTTTGAGCATTATATTTCATCGTAGATCTCTTCGTATAAGTTTAAAACCTCCGCCAGCGATCCGCATTTCCCGGGATGCGGCAAACACCTCGCATTTTAAGGCGGCGGGATTAAAAAAACAATGACCGATGGAGGATTTCGAAGAAAAAGGTGGATGGTTAAATGGTGGTAAGTGTGCGCTTTTTGTGGCCGGAAACAGAGTTTCCACGATGATTGCGTTCCAAAACAGGAGATTTGGAACGAGTTGGTTGCTAAGTTTTGCGCTTTCATCTCAACCACGATTAAGCGCATACTTACCTAAATGGTTAAATAGTTGGAGAATAGGCTTTTAACCATTCAGCCATTTAACTGCTATATAGCTCTTCCAGCAATTCCCGGATCACCGCGATGGCTCTCTCCTGCTCGATAAAATAGGGACTGCTGGCAATGGTAATGAAACCGGCGGCCGCGATGTAGCGGCGAATGCGGGCGATTTTATAATCGCGGTCGATGTAATTCATCTCCCCGGAGAAGATGTCCGCGTCAATATCCAGCACGATCCCGCCGGAAAATTCGCGCTCGAACGCCGCACTGCTGTCGATGATCTCCACCGGAGAGAAAATTCCCAATTTCAGGGCCGGGCGGATGAGATTGCCCACGTTCAGGTGAAAGTTGGTATAGTCGAAAACCGTTTGCAGATCGATCTCTTCTTTCCCATCCCATGGGAAATAGATTTCCGGCTCGCGCATGTCGCTGTGCTGATCCACGTGCACCAGGGTACTGCCTTTTTTCAGCTTCCCGGCTTTAAGCCCGGCCATCCAGAAGAAAAAGGCGTGGTTGTGATTATCGAAAATGAAAATATCCTTCCCGGCTTTTTGCAGGTAAATGAACTGCTTCAGCCCCCGCCGGCTGATCTCTTGCCCCTCATCCACCTCGCTGAAAGCGATCTCCTCGCCCACCGCCAGGCCGGCCGGGTCGCCGGGGACGAGGGGAGCGACGTAGATCTGGCGCTGCTTTCGCTGCCGGTAGGAGAAGGCGTTATTGCCGAGGGGTTGGCCAATCCAAAAACCATGATAATACTTTTGCAGGGTTTTAATATCCATGCTCATGGGGCGGAAACGATTCTTGAAACATCTTTGGGGGCCTGATGTTCGTGGGTATTGTGAAGCAGCAGCTCGCTGGTTGGCGCGGTGGTTGAGCGGGTTGGGAAAATAGAGCTGATTTTCTTCTTCGGAATGAGGAAGAGCGCGACAATCGCCAAAATTAGAAGAATGAGCGCCGCTAAGGCCGCCCGCCGCATGTGTTCCCCCTTCAGCTTTATTGCCAGGAGAATGCCGATAGCCAGCGCAATTCCTGCGCTGGAGGCCAGGTACCCCAGCAGGATTGCCGGGCCGGCCAGACCGCTGCCGGCGGGAATGCTGAGCTTCCCCAGCGCCCCGCCGCTGAAGAAACCGGCGGCGCTCAACAGGAGCACAAACAGAACTTGCCACTTTCGCGTGGATGGCGCCATAGCGACCTCCGGAAGGTTTTTGGGGTGTTCATACGATTTCTACCGTGTTATTCCGCGATTAAATAGCCTATCCCCGAATCTTTTGCTGATAGCTGATCGCTGAAAGCTCAACGCCGCTTTTCTATAGGCTTATTCCGCCAGAACACCGTTTCAACAGTGATATTTCCCCCGCTGAAAAGGGTTTTTTCCAGCACGTTTCTCTTCTCGGCCAGGTTTTGAATGATCAGCCGGGTGGAGTCGGAAACGGTGTGAAAATAGGCCAGGAAGCGGCCGTCGGGAGAGGGCGTGAACGCCGCGGCCGGCTGCAAAGCGCCGGTAACCGCTTCGATCTGGGTTCCACTCAAGCTGGATTTATAAATGATGTGAGAATTATTGTCCTGGTATAGGACCGTGGTTTCATCCAAAAAGCGCGGCGAGCCGTTGAAAGTGGTCAACACAGCGGCCTGGAAGGCGAGATCGAATACTTTTCCTTCTGCCACGGCCAGGAACCCACCCGCGGGGGAGAAATCCAGCGGCGTTTGCGGCTGGCTGTGCAGCCGGGTATTCGCCCCATTCAACCCGTAGCGGATATACAAACCATCGTTCTGCCGCCAGGCCAGGGGAAATCCCTGGCGGGAAAACCGGGGAGCGGCGGCGTTTACCTGGGGATCATTGGTAAAATTGGTGAATGCGCCGCCCGGCATGCTCAGTAGCGCGACGACGGAGCCGCTATCCTGCCGGGCCGTGAACGCCATTAGGTTGCCGTACTGGTCCACGGCAATTTCTTCCCCCGGGCAATCCGGCGGGGTAAAAATAAACCCGTTCCCGGTGGGCAGATCAATGGTCCCGATCAGCGAATCCCCGGAAATATACGCCATCACCCCGCCGTCATACGAAACGCTGAAATCTTTGGGGGATTGATTCACATCCACCAGCGCCTGCAAGCGGTCGGCGGGAATATCATATTGGTAAATGCGGGCGGGGTTGACGCTCGAAAAATATAGCACTCCCGGCGGCCGCGGGGGAACGCCGTTGCCGTTTCCCCCGGAATCGGTAGAATTTTTGGAACAGCCCCAGCAGAGGAATTCTGCCAGAAGGGCTATCAATATTACGCTAAGCTTAAGGGATTTCATACTATCTTTGGCGCTTCATTATGGGTGCAGTTGTTGCGGTCCAATAATGCGCTTGCATGGAAATTCCTCGCCGCAATTTTTGATTGTCGTGCAAAAATAGAGCAAAAATATCGCTGAATAAAGCGATTTGTGCAAATGATGGCCGGAAATCTGCCCCGCGGCGCAGCTTTCGGTTTCGCTTTTTCCTGGCTAAGTATTATATTGTCGCTCACCTTTGCAAAGCGGGATGGTTCATGGCGGATCGTTTTTTAGCTCAGGAAATCCAGTGGACGGAGGAAAAATCCGCCCGGTTCTGGGATTACCTTTCCTCATCCCCGGCGTACCTGCAAAATAACTTCAGCAAATTGGCCGGGGAAGCGCTGTTGAAGTTTGTGCAGCGCCGCGGAATTCCCCTAAGCGGCCCGGCGCTGGATGTCGGCTGCGGGGTGGGTTTCTTACTGGATTTTCTCATCAAACGGGGCGTTTCCTGCCAGGGCGTGGAATTCTCATCCGTCGCAGCCGGGATGGCGAACGAACGATTGGGAAGTCACCCCCTGTTCAAAGGCGTAACCATGCTGGAAACCCTCCCCCTTCCCTTTGCGGATGAAAGCTTCAATACCGTTTTTTTGATCGAAACCATTGAACACCTGCTGCCGGAAGAGTTGAAACCGGCCTTAAGCGAAATCTACCGGGTTCTCAAAAAAGACGGGCGCATTGTTATTACCACGCCGAATGAGGAAAATCTGGAAGCGGGAAAGATTCTCTGCCCGGAATGCGGCGCTATTTTTCATCGCGGGCAGCATCTCAGCGCCTGGAGCGCGGGCTCCCTGGCGGCGCTGCTGGCGGAATTGCATTTCCGGAAAACCTTTTGCGAGGCGGCTAACTTCCGGCCCCCTTCCCGGTTGAATGGGCTGCGCGATCTGGTTGACCGGATTCGCAAGCGCAAAAGAATAAACCTGGTGTACGTGGGGCAGAAGTGAGCAGCCGCCCCGGTCTGGTTCCTTAAAGGGAAAACGAACCGCATGGTGAAGAGAACCTTTTTCTATGTAGCGTTTATTTTTCTGTTGCTCCTGCTGGCATTGGGAATGGGAGAAGCGGTTGCCCGGGTTTATATTGCCATCACTACAAAAGAAGAACTGCCGCCTTCCCATCCGGCAAGATGTTTGAATAAAGATGCTCCTGAAAACCGGCCGGCATTTCAACCGGGGTGCGCTCTTTCCGGCCTGTTTATCAATTCCCTGGGATTTCGCAGCCGGGAAATCGACCCGGAAGAGCTGCAAAGGCGCAAAAAAATTATGATCACCGGGGAATCGCTGGCGTTTGGCTGGGGCGCTTCTTCCAACCAGGCCACCTTCGGGTACCTGCTGGAAGACCTGCTGGGAAGAGACAGTTTTGCAGTGCTGAATGCCGGGGTGCCCGGCAGCAGCATTTCGCAAACGATCCGTTATTATGATGGCTATTGCAGGCAATTCAATCCCGATGTTCTGATCGTTTTTAGCGGGTGGAACGACTTGGTCAATACCACCCTTCCCGCGGGCAAAGCGGAGGCGCGGCTGCAGCTTCGCCCCTACCGGCCTTCCCTGTTTGCCGATCCGCTGAATTTCTGCCTCGAAAGATCGCGCCTGGGGTATCTGCTATACCGGGCGCTCTATTTTCCGGCCATGGTTCGCAGCAATCGCCTGACACCTTACAACCAAACCCTCAGCGATGATTTTGAAACAGCATTAAAAACATTCCTGAAGAGAGAGAGCCGGAAGGGCAAAAAGGCGCTGGTGCTCACCCTCCCGACCTATCTGGATGAAAATATCTATAAAACCCTGGGCGCGGAGGAATACAACCGGGAAGTGGCATCGAATACCAATTTTTATTCCAATCCCCGCACTCTAACCCATCTCCACCGGGTCTATAACGATATTCTCCGGGCAATGGGAGCGATCCCCGGCGTTTACGTGGTCGATGCCGAGGCCGATTTTTCGAAAATTCCTTTTCGGGAGCGAAAATCGCTGTTTGCGGGGGACATTGCCCACTTAAACGACCGCGGTAACCGGCTCATCGCCGAACAGTTGTACGAAACGTTGAATCAGTTAGATTTGAGGTAAATCAGAACCATGCGCCAGCGGATACCCATCCCTAAATCATTGAGATGGATCTGGCTGATGATCCTGCACGCCGGTTTTATTGCAGGCATCGCCTTTCTCCTTCACTCCAAATGGTATTTGTTCCGATCCGTTTCGGAGTTGCCCCCCGGTTACAAACCGCAACTGCTGCGGCTGGCCTTGCACAGCCTGGAGACCCGGGATGTTCCGGTAGCTTCGCTGCTGATCTACCGGGGGAATATTATCGGGCGGGGATACAACACCGTGGTGCGGAACCGCCGCGCCGGGGAACACGCGGAGATCAACGCGATTTCCGATGCCCTCGATTCCCTGGGATTCCGGCAATTCCAAACCCTGGATCGCGATTCCCTCTGGTTGATCACCACCTTTGAGCCTTGCATGATGTGCGCCGGGGCGCTGGTGATCTACAATATCCAAAAGGTCTATTTTCTAAAAGAAAAACCCCTCGCGGATAACCTGCGCCAGGACGCCCGCCTGTTTCGCTATTTCTGGAAACGGGAAGCCTTGCAGCCCGCGGCATTGCAGGATTCTTTGTTCTATTTGCACCCGGATTATCCGGAGCACCTCAAAAAACCGAAAACTCCCTGATCCCGGGGAATAATCTATCGCACCATGGCCGAACCGATCAACGCCAGACCCTGGCATCTTCCCCGCCCGCCGGAAAGAATTTTAGCCGTGCGCTTGCAGGCCCTCGGCGACGTGGTGATTACCCTTCCCTATTTGCAGAGTTTAAGAGAGCGCCTGCCAGAGACGCGCATCGACTTTTTGACCCGGTCGGAAGTGAGCGATATTCCCCGCAGCCTGGAGCTTTTCGGGCGGGTTTTCGCCATTGCGGGGGGAAGAAATTTCAAGCTACAGATTTTCCACGCGCTCAGGTTGCTCCCGGAGCTATGGATGCAACGCTACCAGGCCGTCATCGACTTGCAGCGAAATCCCCTCGGCCGCGGGCTTCGCAAGGCCTTGAATCCGCCCTGCTGGAGCGAATTCGACCGTTTTTCCCCTATCTCCGCCGGGGAGCGCACCCGCCGGACTATCGAAGCGGCGGGACTGGGCGGGGTGGGCATTTCTCCGTTGAAATTTAAAAATGAATCCCTCGGGTTAGACGTCCTCCGCGCCGCGGGCTGGAAACCCGGCTGCCGCCTCATCGCGTTGAATCCCGGGGCTTTTTTCCCCAGCCGGAACTGGCCGTTGGATAATTATCGGGAGTTTGCCCGGCTATGGCTGAAGAACGGCGCTAAAAAAACCCAATTCCTGGTATTGGGCGTTCAAACGCTGGCGGAAAAAGCGCACTACTTGAAACGCCAACTGGGAGATGATTTATTGAACTTAGCGGGCGAAACCACCCCCGCGGAAGCATTCGCCATCCTCCGCCACGCTGATTTGGCGCTCACGGAGGATTCCGGGCTGATGCACATGGCCTGGGCGGCGGGAATTCCCACCCTGGCGCTGTTCGGTTCCAGCCGCAGCGACTGGTCTGCCCCGCAGGGGGAATTCTCCCTGTGCCTGAATTCCGCGGATTTGCCCTGCGGCGAGTGCATGGAAGCGCAATGCCGCTTCGGCGACGTGCGCTGCCTGACCCGCTTTACGCCGGCGTTAGTGTTTGAAAAAGCGCGGGAGCTTTTGGAGAGGAAAAGTAGGCAGGGGGCAGCAGGCAAGTAGGCAAGGGGCAGCCAATTGCCAATTTAATTTTTCTCCTGCCTCCTGAAATTTAAACCACCAGGCAAGCAGAATGCAAAACTCCCAAACCAGGCGGATCGCCATTATCGTTCCCGGGGGAGTAGGGGAAACGCCGGAAGGGGGGAAGCCCATCTCCGGGTTGAGTAATTTGCTGGCGCGGATTGCAAAGGAGTTTGAGGTGACGGTGTACTCGCTTTCCCGGGTTCTTCCTGCTGCGCCCATTTCAGGAGTGCCGGCTTTTCGCCTGCGTGCGGTGCAGGCCCGGCACAGCGATTCGCTCCCCGGTCGCATGGCGCGGCTGGCCGCCCTGCTTTTGAAAGATCATTTCACTGGAAAATACAGCCTCGTTCACGGGTTCTGGGCCTTTCCCGCCGGGTTCCTGGCGGTAGCGCTGGGCAAATTGCTGCGCATTCCCTCCATCGTCAGCCTGCAAGGCGGGGAAGCGGCCTGCGTTCCGCAAATACGCTACGGGAATATGTTCCATCCCGGTTTGAAAAGAATCACCCTGTGGACCTGCCGTCGCGCCGGGGAGCTAACCGCGCTCACCCGCTTTCAGGCGCAGGAATTACGACGTTTCGGGTTGGAGCGGGAAGATATCCGCATCATTCCCTATGGCGCGGAAGCGCAGTTTTACCTGGCCGGGGAGAAAAAATTGGTCCCGCCGTACCGTTTTTTACACGTGGGGAATTTGACCGAGGTGAAAGATCAGCCCACCCTGCTGCGGGCGTTCGCCCGGGTCAGCCGGGAAGCGGAGTGCGAATTGCGCATCGCGGGGCCGGATTACCTGGGCGGGGAACTGCAATCCCTGGCTGCAGAATTGGGAATCGCCGGGAAGGTCACCTTTACCGGCTACCTTTCCCATGCGGATCTGCCCGCGCACTACCAATGGGCGCAGGCGCTCTTGCACACTTCTTATTATGAAGGACAGGGAATCGTCATCGCGGAAGCCGCCGCGGCCGGCGCGGCAATCGCCGGAACCGCGGTAGGATTGATCGCCGATTTAGGGGAATCCTGCGCCGTTTCCGCCCCGGCAGGGGACGATAAAACCCTGGCGGAAAAGCTCCTTTTCCTGCTCCGCCGCCCGGAAGAGTGGGAAAACATCCGCCGCAACGCCCGGGAATGGGCCTTGCGGCACGATGCGGAATGGACCGCCCGGCAGTTCGTAGAACTGTATCAACGGGCGCTGGAAGGTGGAAAAGCTGCATTTTCTGCCAGATTCAAACATTTGTTTTAAATGTCTTATTTATCCTTCACCCTTCAACCTTTATCCCTATTATGGACATCAGCGCCGTCATTCCCACCCGCAACCGCCCGGAAAGCCTACGGCGCACCCTGGCGTCACTGGCGGCCCAGGCGCACCCCCTGAAAGAAGTGCTCATCATCGACGCCGGGGACCGCCCGCTCGACCCCGGGGCGCTGCGCCGGGAATTCGCGTCTCTCAATATTGTTCACCTCACTGCGGAGCCTTCGGTATGCCGGCAGCGCAATACCGGTATTCGGAAGGCCTCCTCTCCTTACATATTTCTCTGCGACGATGACATTGAACTGCCCCGGGAATACGTTGCCGTGCTGGCCGCCTACCTGCAAGCCCACCGCGAAGCCGGGGCGGTTTCCGGGCTGGTTGCGGAAACCGCCCCGCAAGGGCAGCCGGCGTTCCAGTTCCCCGCCCCTTCGTTCGGGCAGCTTTTATGGAATTTCCTGTTCCAGTTGACTGTCTGGGGAGACGTTTCCGGGGTTCCCGCCCGGTTCCCGGCTATTCATCTCCTGCGAGTGATTCAAAAATTTTACTCCGCGCGCGGAAATACTTTTACCCTGGCGGGCTGGCCGCTGCTCTCCCGTTTCGATTCCCCGGCGTTCAACACCGCGGTGTACGGCCTGGGGGCCAGCATCGTCCGGCGCGACTGGCTGCTGCAATCGCCCTACGACGAGATATTGGACCCCCACGGCATCGGCGATAATTACGGGGCGGCGCTGGGATTCCCGGGTAAAACCCCGATTACGGTGCTCACCGGGACGGTCGCCTTGCACCACAAAAGCGGGGAAAACCGCCTGCCCCCGGCGCTGGCTTACTTCCGCCGCCTGCTGGCCCTGCACTACTTCATGGCCAGAAGCCCGCGCTTCTCCCGGCTCAACCGGCTCTTTTTAGGCTGGTCCCTGTTGGGGAACCTGCTCTCGCAGCTTATCCGCGGGGAAACATCCCTGGCTCGCGCCACTATCGCGGCTCTGAAATATATCATCAGCGGACGCAATCCCTACCTGCGCGCCTGGCGACGGAACGAAAAAGGCCCTTAAGTTTTGCCACCTAAATCTATTCGACCTTCTGATCCACCATCTCCGCTAAAGCGGAATTTGCCAGCCCGACCACTTTTTGCAGCCGCGCAGAAACCGTCGGCCAGTCAACAAGAGCCATACCAGGCTCATTCCCCAATGGTCAGCCTGTCGCCGGTGTTGAACAGGAGCAGCCGGTCTTTGAAAATACTGTAAAAGTGCGAGATTGCCTGGAAGCCGGTGGAATGAAGCGGGACCAGGTATTCGGGATTGATCTGTTTCAATCCCCGGGCAATTTTTTCGATTGTTTCCATGGAGGCGTCAACCGGCTTCATGCCGCCCATAATGGCATAGACTTTGTGCTCCCCGGAAACGATCATGGCGTGTTTAACGCTATTGACCGGCCCGCTATGGCTGTCGCCCAACAAAACGATCAATCCTTTTACGGTTTTGAGGACCAGCGCCATATCATCCTTCAATGGGTCGGTGATGTAACTTTCCAGCACCAATTCCTGGTGCAATTCCGCGGGCTTTTCGTAATCCGTCACCCGGGGAATTTCCCCGGTGATCAAAATACTCCCGGAGAGATTGTAAGGATGGGCCTTATAGACAAAGCGGCCTCCCATGCGGGTGAGTTCTTTTTCTTCCTGGGGAATGCCCACTTCTAAGCGCCCGCCCGCGATAATCCGGAATTTGCGATTAAAAATGTTGTAATGGCAGATGACCGTGGCGCCGCCGAACTTTTGCAGGTAATAATAAAGCCCCCCGGTATGGTCGCGGTGGCCGTGGCTGAAAACGATTTTATCCACCTGTCGCAGATCGATTCCCAGGTGTTCGGCATTATGAATAAAAGCATCCCGGGAACCGGTGTCGAACAAGAATTGCCCTTCCGGCGAAGCGATGTGAAACGATAATCCCTGTTCGGCAATCAATGAAGGAGCAACAACCCGGTTCTCGGCCAGAATGGTAATTTCAACCCGTTTCAGCATTCTTCCGTCTCCTTTTTATTGACCTGTTTTGCCTCTTTATTTTACGCCCAAATGCTGCTTATTTTCAATCACTTTAAAATTTTATCCGGGGAGAGTGTAACCCAAATGCTTCGCTGCAAAAGAAATTTTGCGCTCCTGTTTACATTGTCCGATGAATTCATTATAATTTAACGTTACGTTCTTTGCCGCCTACTCAAGAGAGCCTTTTGGGATTGAAGGAAAACATCGGATTAGCGGCAACTTCCCAAACCGATAATAAACGGGGGTAATATGGAATTCACGCTCAACGGTGCGCCGAAGGTTTACCAGGGAGACCCGGAGCTGCCCTTGCTCACCTACCTTCGGGAATACGAGGGCATCATTTCTCCCAAGGACGGCTGCGCCCCCCAGGCGGCCTGCGGCTGCTGCGCGGTGGAGTTGAACGGGAGGGCGGTGCTCTCCTGCGTAATCCCCATGAAAAAAGTGGAGGGCGGGGAGGTGCTCACCATCGAGGGCCTGGGCGCGGAGAAGCAGGAAATTTTTGCCAACGCCTTTCTGGAAAAAGGGGGCATCCAGTGCGGTTTTTGCATCCCCGGCATGGTTATGCAGGGAAAAGTGCTGTTGGACCATACCCCTAATCCGGCCCGCGAGGAGGTGGAGAAAGCCCTCACCCCGCACCTGTGCCGCTGCACCGGGTATCAAAAGATCGTGGACGCCATTCTCTACGCCGGGGAAGCCCTCCGGGAGCATAAACCCATCCCTAAACCCGGCGGCGACGGGAAAATCGGTACCCGGCTGGCCAAGTACGACAGCCGCGACACGGTGTTAGGCCGCCGCCCTTACGTGGATGATATAATAATTGAAGGAATGCTGCACGGCGCTCTGAAATTCAGCGACCACCCCCGCGCGAAGGTGCTGGCGATAGATATTTCCGCAGCGGAAAAACTGCCCGGGGTGGCGCGCATCGTCACCGCCAAAGACGTTCCCGGCGAGCGCTACACCGGGTTGATCGTGCCCGACTGGCCGGTGATGGTGGAAATCGGCGAGGAAACCCGCTACGTCGGCGACGTGCTGGCCGGGGTGATTGCCGGGAGCGAAACCGTCGCCCGCCGGGCCGTGGAATTGATCCGGGTGCAGTACGCCGTTCTGGAGCCCCTCACCGATCCGGAAGAAGCGCTGAAGCCGGGCGCGCCGCAAATCCATCCCCGCGGCAACCTTCTCTCGGAAACGGTTATTCAGCGCGGTGAGGTAGAAAAAGCCCTGAAAGAAGCGGTTTTCATTTCCCGGGGAGTTTACCAGACCCAAACCATCGAGCACGGCTTCATGGAGCCGGAGTGCTGCATCGCCCTGCCGGCCGGGAAAGGCGTGAAAGTGCTCTCCCAGGGCCAGGGCGTCTATGAAGATCAGAAAGCGATTGCCGCGATATTGAAACTGCCCCTCGAACAGGTGGAGGTGGAGCTGGTGCCCAACGGGGGCGGATTCGGGGGCAAGGAGGACCTTTCGGTGCAGGGGCACGCGGCGCTGTACGCCTTTCTGCTGCAAAAACCGGTCAAGGTGCGCCTCACCCGCGACGAGTCGATCCGCATGCACCCCAAACGCCATCCCCTGCGCATGGACTATACCCTGGCCTGCGATAAAAACGGCAGACTGACCGCTTTGAAAGCGAATATCATCGGCGACACCGGGGCCTATGCCTCCGTGGGGATGAAGGTGCTGGAGCGCGCCGCCGGGCATGCTACCGGGGCATATACGGTGCCCCACGTGGATGTTGTCAGCCGGGCGGTGTACACCAACAATATTCCCAACGGGGCCATGCGCGGTTTTGGGGTGAACCAAGTAACCTTTGCCGTGGAAAGCTGCATCGACGACCTGTGCGCGCAGGGGGGATTCGACCGCTGGCAGTTCCGCTACGACAACGCTCTGAAAGAGGGCGATATGACCTCCACGGGGCAAATCCTGCGCGGCGGGGTGGGGGTGCAGCAGACCCTGCTGGCGCTGAAGGAGCAGTTTTACGCCGCCCAATACGCCGGGATCGCCTGCGGGATCAAAAATACCGGCATCGGCAACGGTATGGTGGATGAAGGGCGGGTGAAAATCGTGATCGAATCTCCGCAGAAAGTAGTCATTCACCACGGCTGGACCGAGATGGGCCAGGGCTGCCATACCATGGCGGTGCAGTTTTTCTGCCAGGAAACCGGCCTGCCGCCGGGAATTGTGGAGGTGCGGGTGGAAACCCCGGCCAACGCCCCCGCGGGCATGACCACGGCCTCCCGGGCTACCTCCCTCATCGGAAACGCGGTGATCGACGCCTGCGCGGAATTGAAAAAAGACCTGCAAAATGCTTCCCTGGCGGATCTGGCGGGAAGGGTCTATGAAGGCCACTGGGCCTGCGACTGGACTACTAAAGCGGGCAAGGAAACCGATCCCCGGCGCATTCAGACCCATTATTCCTACAGCTACGCCACCCAGTTGGCGGTGCTGGATGAAGCGGGGCAGATCGAGACGCTCTACGCCGCGCACGACGCCGGGCGGATCATCAACCCGACCCTGTTCGAGGGGCAGATCGAAGGCTCACTGCACATGGGTTTAGGCTATGCCATCAGCGAAAATTTCGAGCAGGAAAAGGGCGTTCCCAAATCCACCCGCCTGCGCAAGTGCGGCATTCTTCGCGCTAAAGAGATGCCGAAGTTGGTGGTGATCGGGGTGGAAGTGCCGGATCCGCACGGGCCGTACGGCGCAAAGGGAGTAGGAGAGATCGGGCTGGTGCCCACCGCCGCGGCAGTGGCGAATGCGCTGTTCCGCTATGACGGGGTGCGGCGATATACGCTGCCCCTGGAATTGCCGAAAATGAAGAAACAAGTCGGCCCTTGAATGAAAACCAAAATTGCCCGGTTCCGCTTTTATGAAGAACTGAATGATTTCCTGCCCCCGGAAAAGCGCAAGATTGCGTTTGAGTACCCCTTCAAAGGCCGGCCGGGGATAAAAGATGCCATCGAAGCGTTAGGGGTTCCCCACCCGGAGGTGGATATGATTTTGGTGAATGGCCGGCCGGTGGATTTTAGCTACCCGTTGCAGGATGGCGACCGGGTGGCGGTGTACCCGGTTTTTGAAGCGCTGGATATTTCCGAAGTTACCCGTTTGCGGGAAAAACCGCTGCGCAATCCCCGGTTCATCCTGGATGTCCACCTGGGGAAACTGGCCCGGCGGCTGCGCCTGTTGGGATTCGATGCCCGTTACGCCAATCACTACTCGGACCGGGAGATTATCGAGATTGCCGCCGCGGAGCAGCGAATCGTTTTAACCCGCGACCGGGGTTTGCTGAAGAACAGGCAGGTAACCCGGGGATACTGGCTGCGCTCCCAACAACCCCGGGAACAATTGGAGGAGGTGCTGGCCCGCTTCGATCTTGCTTCCCTGGTGCGGCCATTTACCCGCTGCCTGGAATGTAACGCCGAAATTGCCGCAGTGGAAAAAGAAGCGATTGCCGGGCAACTAATGCCCAACACCGGGAAGTTTTACCGGCAATTCTACCAGTGTCAGGGCTGCGGAAAGATCTATTGGGAAGGCTCCCACTACCGCAAGATGCTCGCTTTTGCCGGGGAGGTGATCGAGGTGGCTAAGGAAAAAGGAAAAAGGAAAAAGGTTAAAGGATGAAGGATAAAGCGAGGCGTTCTGGCGAGATTTGAATTCCGTGCGAATGAAGCGCTTCCCTGCTGAGGTGATTTGCTTTTGAGGCTGGGGTTCAGGTTAACCCGGCCCTTTGCGATACTTTCTTACCGTCTAATCCCCCCTCTGAAAATTTGTCAGCCGAAGCCGCCAATTTTTACCGCTCCTCAGAAATGCTTGCCGCATCCCTGCCAGCCCCTGTCCGAGGAGGTGAAAAAGTTTCCGAATACGCTTGAGGAGCCTGGTTGCGCTTGAATTGGTCTTAATTTCAAAAATTACAAATTCTTAAAATTTTGAACATGTGTTTGGCACAGACATTGTTTATAAATAGCGTCGAAAGGAAAAATGAGATAATTAAACGAAGCGTAAAAATAAAACAAACTCAGGAGGTAGTAATCATGGCATTCATTCGTTTGTATCCGGCAACTGATGTGAACAGTGTCGCTGCGGAGATCGACCGCGCGTTCAACCGTTTCTTCGGCGTCGCAGGAAACGGTAAATCCGAAGCCGAAACCGAAATCGCGGCCTGGCGTCCCCGGGTGGACCGTCCGACCATCATCCGCAAGACCGCCGCCGATCTGCGC
>CAZFVV010000068.1:0-27211 GCA_964522165.1 uncultured Calditrichaceae bacterium | reverse complement strand
CCCTCTCCTGCAGGAGAGGGAAGGGGAGGGTGCAGGGAGGGGTTGGGTGAGGTTGCTCCATTGCTCTAAAACGCCAACGCCAGGGTGAACTGGTTGACCGGATCGAAGCGCCCGAAATCCAGGTAGGAATAATCCAATTGGGCGTTCCATTTTAAAATTCGCTGCAAGTTGAACCCGGCGCCTAAGGAGAAGCTGGTTTCGTCGTAATTGAATTTGTAGCCGCCGCGCACGTAAAGGGTCTGGTAAATGCCCAGCTCCGCCCCGGCGTTGAAACGGGTCTCGTGGTCGCGGGAATCCAGGATATCGAAAGCGCCTAACAGGGTGAAATCTTCATTTTTGAGCAGGTAATCGGAGAGGCCGAAGCGGAACAACAAGGGGATTTCCCATTCTAAAGTTTCCAGGTTGGCGGGAATTTCCTTGCCGGTGGGGCTTCCCGGAACGCTGTAGATCACCGCCAGATCCCGGCCGCCGAATTTCATCTTGGTGCCGAAATTGGTGAGAGTGGCGGCAATGCGCAGGTCGTTCAAAAACGAGGTAATGAAGACTGCCCCGAGGTCGAACGCAAAGCTGCTGGCATCCACGTTGGAGAGGCGCTCGTGGATGTATTTGGCCTTGATTCCGAAGGAGAAGCGGTCGGTCATGTTGCGCGCAAAGCCCAGCCCGATCTGGTAATCGCTGGCATTGAAGAAGCGCCCGGTGCCGTCCTGTTCCGTCAGGGTGGTCTCCTCGATATCCCCGGAAGAAAAATAATCGAAATCCAACCCGAAGGTACCCAGGGTCCCGGCGTGCAAGATCGCTGCCGCGTACGTCACCCGGGTATCCACCAGCCAGTTGATGGTGCTGAGGTTGATAGAATTCCGGGAAATCCGGGAAATGGCCCCGGGATTCCAGAACATCGCGGAGGCGTCCTCGGACATGGTGATACCGGCCTCGCCCATGGCCATGGTGCGCGCATTGATCCCGATTTTCAGGAAATTGGCCGCAGAGGTGCCGGCATAATCCACGTTCTGCGGCCACGCCAGGCCGGTGAGAACCAGGGCTGCGACAATAAGGAGGGAAGATTTCATGGATGGTCTCCTATAAAATAATCACAAATTTTCCGGTAGTTTCGCCGATGGAGCTCTCCACGTGGTAGAAGTACACCCCGGGCGCCACTAATTGTTGGTGGTAATTTTTCAAATCCCAGCTTTGCAGGCTGGGCGCGGGACTGGTTGCCGCGTCGTGGTTCAACTCCCGCACCATTTCCCCTACGGAATTGAAGATGCGAATGGTCGCCTTCTCCGGCAGATGGGTAAACTGTACCTGGCGTTCCTGTCCCCGGTCCCAGGCGGCGGTTACAAAATAGGGATTGGGAACCACCCGCACCGCCTCCAGGCTGGTGGTGGAGACCGCCCCGCGGGGAATGACGGCCACGGTGTTATTTTTCTCTGCCGGATTGGTGGCCGCGGTATTTTCCAGGGGGCCGACGATTCCGTTGCCGCTGTCATACGCCGCAACATAATAGCGATATTCCAGCCCGTTGACCACGTCGCGGTCCACGAAGAAATTGAGCGTGTCGCCGGCCTCGAAATACTGGAATGTATCCACCTCCACCACTCTTTGCACCGGCACCCACTCATCGTCGCCGAGGTAGAACCAGGCGTATTCCGGGAGAGTCTGGTAGTAGCCCTTGATATCGTTTATTAGATCATACTGCTCCAGGGGGATGTAATGCACCCCGCCGAAGAAATCCTGAAAACTTTCCGTGCCCCAGGTAGTGCCGCCGTCCAGGGAACGGTAAATTTTGTACCCTTCGAACTGGGGATCTTTTTCGCTGTGGTTACTCCAGAAAAGGGTAACCTGGCGATCGCCGGGTTTGGCTTCCACTACCGGCGCGGGCGGGGCGGTGACCACGGTCCAGCCGGTCTCGTAGAGCGCTTTGGCGCGTTTGGCGTTGGTAAAGAGGTCGTTCTGGTTTTCCCCGAACACGGTGGCAAAAATCAGGGTGTCGCTCTCCCCGGGTCCCAGGGTGAAGGCATGGGAACCCAGCACTTGCAGCCCGTCGGCGCCGGAACCCACGTAGTACCCCGGCCCGCCTTCCTCGGCGTCCGGCACCCCGTTCAGGTCGAAATCATCGTCGATGCCGTCGCCGTTGCTGTCGTGGGGATCGTCTTCATTTAACAGATTCCATTCATAGAACATTTCCGGGGCCCCGCCGCTGCCCCAGGCGGAGGTCTGCCCTTCCCAGAAGTGGGAGGCGTCGTACGCCGCCACGCTATGGTCGCCGCCGGGCATCCGCAAGGAAATGACCCCGCCCCAGGCAATTTGATTGGGCCCCAGGGTGCGCCCGTCCATAGAAAGCTCGTAGCCGTCGTCATCGGTAGCGTAGGCTAATTGCAGAACCGGCTCGTAATAGTGGCGATCCGCGTCCCCGAAACCGGGGGTGTCGAAATTGGGCAGGAAGCTGTAATCAATGTGAATGCCCATGCGCAAATCCACCATAGGAGCGGGGTTGATATTGCGCACGATGTACACCCAGATAATAAAATCCTCGTACAAACTGCCGCTCCAGGCCAGCCCACGAATTTCCATCTGGGTATTCAGCCAGCGGGTTTCCACGTTCGCCCCCCCGCCCAACTGGTCGGTTCCGCCCCAGCCGTACACCACGCTGAAGGATTCCACCTCCGCCAGGCGCTCCCCGCCGGGGCCAAATCCCGGCCAGCCTTCGGAGCCGACCATAACCGGGATGTTGGTTCCGGGGAAAAATTGCGGCCAGGCCGGCCAGGTTTCAGGCTGGTGGCTCATCGCGGCGGCGTCCCCGCCGACGAATTCCGGGTAAGGGGCGAAGTGCTCTTCATTCCAAAAATCCGCCGGGCCTTCGTCCATGGTGCCGTCTAAATAAGGCAAATTTTCCGGATTGACGCCCCCGACCACGGCGGGATCCTGGTTGACCGGCGCGCCCACCGCCACCCCCACGCAGGTGGCCCAATTGAGGCCGCTGCCGATGGGGAATTCAAAGGAAGGCCGCCGTGCCTGGTTCAGGTTCTGGTTATTCCCGTCGCAGAGCATCCCGGTATTATTGAACCTGGTGGAGAGTTTGTTCAGGGAAAAGGTATTCCAGCGCTGGTTGACCATCGGATCGGGCTGCTGCGCCAGCGCCAGGGTTACCAGCAGCGATGTCAGGAGGGTTATGTTTTTTTTCATGATGCTCCTCCTCACTTCGAGACCGATAGCCCGATCTGCACCCGTCTTCCCGGCCCCCACATGGCGGGATTGTTGGTGTAGTCATCGGAAGTGGCGGGATTGGCGTCCACGCCCGGTCTGCCGGAATCCGCGTACACCCACCAGATGTTCCGGCGGTTGGGAAGATTAAAAATCCGTACGAAAAATTGCTCGTTGATTCCCCACAAGGAGAAATCTTTGTAGAGCATCAAATCCAGTTGGCTGATCCAGGGGCCCCGCTCCGCATTGGGTTGAAATGAATTGGCGGTGTAGGGAAAGCCGCTCTGGGCGCTGCCGTAAACGGAAAAACCCCACTTCGCGCCGGGAAAATAGAAGGCCAGGTTCAGGTTGAGGAGATGGGGCTGGTCCCAATCTGCCGGGAAGGTGCGGGAGATATCCTGCGGCCGCTGGAACAGGTAGGAGGAGCTAACCAGGGTTTTGGAGAAGGTGTAATTCACAAAACTGGAAAAATTGTTGCTGAAGCGCTTTTTCAGGGAGATCTCGATGCCCTTGACGGTGGCGTAATTGATGTTGTCGAATACGTTCATCTGCACCCCGCTGACGTCTTCCACCAGGGTGGTGCCGATCAGGTTGGAGGTTTTACGGTAAAAACCCACCACGTCTAAGGAAATCACATCGGTGACCTGGGTTTGCACTCCCGCTTCATAGTTGATGGTGCGCTCTTCCAGCAGGTCGCCCCTGGCGATGGCCCCGGTATCCAGGCGGGGATTGGGGCGGGGGTATCCGGAATAACTGGCGTTCAGGCCCTGGTAAATTTTGTAGAAATCCGGGTACTGGTAATAGTGGCCGTAGCCGAAGCGGAAAGCGGCCCGCTCGGCAATCGGAAAACTAAGCCCCAGCCGGGGGGTGAAATAATAGCGCGGGTCCACCTTTTCTACCGGCCCTTCCACGTTGGTTATATCCGCCACGTATTTCCGGTTGGGATCGATGTAATCGAAGCGCAGTCCCAGGTTGACGATCAACCCCATCTTTTCGAACTCCATCTTGTCGCCTAAGTAAGCGCCGTACTTGCGGGGGCTCAAGTCGTACCATTCCAGGTAAGAAAAACCGTCGGGATTGCGGCGTTCCAGGTAGGTTTTCAGCAAGTCGAAAGTGGCCCCGGCCTGGATTTCGTGGGTGGTGGTCACCTGGCTGGCAAAATCCACCGCGACCTCATTACGCACAAAATCACTGTCAAAATAGACCCAGTCTTCCCCGTTGAAGCTGAATTCCGCGGAGCCGTTTTGTGGAAGCACCGCGTAGTTTTCGGCGTTATCCCACACGTAAGACTGGAAATTGCGGCTATAATGCGCCAGGGTGAGGTTATAGAAAGTTTTACTGCTGAGAATGTGCTTGAACTGGAAATAGCCCAGATAGTCGTTCAGGTAAACGCGGGGAGTCCCGTAAGGATTGTATTTAAAATAGTGGTTATACAGACCTCTCTGGGTTTCGCTGGTAAATCCGCCGATGCTGAAGGTCATATTGCTGCGCGGCTGCCAGAGGAGCTTTCCCAGGAAAGTAAGGTTATCGCTGTATTGCATGGGCACTTCCTCGGGGGTTCCGCTGAAATCCTTGCCCTCGCTGTTCACGTAGTTGGGATAGATATAGCCGAATAAATAACCGTCGGTGGTGTAATCCCGCATCCCCAAGGAGAAGGAGGTGTTTTTCAATGCCGGTATCGGCCCGCGGATGTTGAACTCGCCGCTATAGGTCTTGTTGCTCCAGTCATCGACCCCGAAATTATCGGTGTACCCTTTGGCGTAGAAATTATAAGTTTTCAGCACGCTGCTGAAAGTGGTCATATTTACCACCCCGGACATCGCCTCCCCAAAGCGGGGCGCGAAGGTGCCGCTGTAAATTTCGAAGGAGTTCAAGGTGTACTCGCCGATATTATCGAGGCTGAACCCGCCCCACAATCCGTCGTTGACCACCACGCCGTCGTAATAATAAACGGTTTCGTTCTCCCTGCCGCCGCGGAAGTGCAGCCCGTCGCTGGGGATGGTGGCGTACTGCCCGAATACCGGGAGGCTGGAAACCGGCTGGGTGAGAACCTGCCGGGTGACCCCTGCCTGGGTCAGAATCAGGTCATAAGCGCTGCTGATCGGCACTACTTTGATCTCCTCCGCGGTGAGGGCCTGTACTTTGTAGGTCAGGTCTTTCTGCACCGCCGGAATGCGATAGTCGCTCACCTGCACCGCTTCTCCTTCGATCACGGTCTCCTTCAGCCGGAAATTCAGCTTGGTGGTCAAATTTCCCATGACTTTGACGTTTTGAACCGCCTCCGGGCGGTAACCGATCATCTCTGCCTGAACCGTGTAAGTGCCGGGGGGAACGTTGAGGATGATAAATACCCCATCCAGGTCCGTCGCCGCGCCTAAGCTCAGCCCTTCGATGATCACGTTACATCCCGGCAGGGGATCCCCCACTTCGGTGGCGACCACCCCGGAAATTTTCCCGGCATTCTGGGAAAATGCTTCTATAGGAAAAAGAAGCGCAATCAACGCAATGATGACCAGGAGTGTTGACAGTTTCATGATGCCCTGCCTCATTTATGATTAAACTGGTTTAACTTACTTCTTACTCACGCCTCACGCATCACGCATCACGTTTCAAAATGCCTGCTCTGTGATGCGTGAAACATGATGAGTGAATTTTACGGCGAAGGATAATTCTCCGGGCTTACGACCAGCTTGGCGATGGTGCTGGCAGTAACTTTGGCGCTGCGGATCAGGCTCAAGGTTTCGATATCGACCACGTGAATGAGCGTATCCACCGGGGTGGTGGCGTAGAGAATCTCCCCGTAAGGCGCTACCGCCACCCCGTCGCAACGGGAGGGAAACGCCAGGGTAGCCGTCAGTACCCGGCTATTCAGATCGTATTTGAACAGGAAACCGCCGCTGCTGCCCACGTAGAGCTGGTTATCGTAAATATCCATGTCCTTGTTCTGGGGAACGGGAATGAGAATGGTATCGGCTACCTGGTAGGTGCTGGCGTCTAACAGCAGGATCAGGTCGGTTTGCTCCTGTTGAATCACCACCCACTGCCCGTCGGTAGAGGCCTGCAATTTTTCGGTGCGCCGCCCGCTCAGCAGGTTCTCCAGAGTGGCAAGCTCCTGGAAGGTATTGGCATCGAGGACCTTGAAGGTTCCCGGCCGGTTCAGCACGTTATTGGAGACATAAACGCGGTTGTTGGCCGGGTTATAGGCAATATCCCGGGGGCTGAAGCCGTCCTGGAAGCTGATCGTCGCCAGGGGAGCGTAGCCGGGAACGCCTAACACGGAGATGGTTCTGCCGGTCACGTCGGTTACGAAGAGTTTATCCGCGGCCACGGCAATCTCTTCCGGCCCGCTTCCCACGGGAGCGTCCTGAATTTTACTGAACGTGGCCGGGTTCAACACCGACACCTGGCCGTTCAACTGCTTGCTCACCACTAAAAGGTGCTGCCCGCCCGGTGAAAACGCCATTCCCCGGGGCTGGATCACTTCGGAGGATTCACTCAAATATTCATTGAAATTGCCCACCAGGTATAATTTATCAAAAGAACGGTCGGCGATGAACACGCGGGGAAAGCCGTTTTCGGAGTACTGCCCGGCGGTGAAAAACCAGGCGCTGGCGGACCACTCCGTATCCAAAGTCAGGGAATTGCCGTTCGCGTCGCGCACGCCCCCGCGGATGGTTGCGGTGTAGTACGACGCCGGGGCCATATCCTGCGAAGGGGTAAATATCACAATGGAATCCTGCTGGCTGAAGCTCCCGGGGATGACCCCTTTAGGGCTTTCCAGGGTGAAATTCCCCGGAAAGGTAGAGAGGTCCATCGGCTCGTCGAAGTACATGATGATGGGATCGCGCAAACTCACCGCGTAAGCGCCGGAATCCTCCGCGGCAAACTGCACGAATTGCGGGCGGGTGTTTTCCACCGGGGCGGGCGGCATGCGATCCGGCATGCAATGCAGCAGAATCAACCCCGCCAGGAGAAGTAAAAGGACAAAATTTCGTTTTTTCATTTGTGTGCTCCCTTCATCGAAGGTTGGAACACGAATTGAGAATTGAGCAAAACCAACTGTTTTGCGGAGCAATCAGTATGATAACATCCCCCCTCTCCCCCCTTCAAAAGGGGGGAACCACGCATCTTCTCCTGGTTTCCCCTCTTTGAAGGGAGGACAGGGGGGGATGTAAAGTCCTGATTCTCCTCCGAATTCGATTATATACCCTCCCACTCTTAAATTCGCATGTAACAGAAACGGCGGAGCAGGCGGGCCGCCCCGCCGTTTTCACTAACTTACTGCACCAGGAGCATTTTGCGAACCAACTGCCCCGTGGAGGTTTTTAAGCGGTAAAAATAGACCCCGGAAGCGAGTTTCGTCCCGGCGCCGCTTCTACCGTCCCAGGTAAACTTTTGCTGGCCGGCGGCCACTTTTCCGTTATACAGGGTGCGCACGGTTTGACCGAGAATATTGGTCACTAACAGTTGCACCTGGTCGGCCTTCGGCGCGAAAAATTCGATAGTGGTCGAAGGGTTGAAGGGGTTGGGATAGTTTTGGTACAGGGCAAATCCTTCCGGCAGGGTGGCGACGGGCAAATCTTCGATGCCGGTGACGCCGCTGACGATCTTCACAACCGAAGCGCCGGTGATGAAATTATAATTCGGCGCATAAGATGGGCCAATTTCGTTGGTTTGATCGTTGGGGAAGTATTCTTCATTATCCCAATTGTAATCGCCCACGGAGTAGATGAACATGCGCATGTCCGAACCGGCCACGATCAGGTTGCGCGGAACCGCCACTTCGATCTCGTTATCGGCGCTATTGACCGCCGCGGTGGCCACGCCCACGGAATCATAATCTTCGAACGCGCCGTTGAAGTCGCCGATATACTTATAGAGGGCGATTTCAAAGCTGGGATTGTTGGGATCGTAGGCGCTTTGCAGGTTCATCTTATAATCTCCCCGCTGGATCCAGAAACCGCCCCAGCCCAGCCCCAGGGTATCGCCTAAGTAAGTATCGAACCAAAGCTCGAACACCGGGGGGTTGCTATAATTGACCCACTGCCCGCTAAAGGTGCCCGCGGGATCAATCGCAATCCGCACATAGACGTTGAAGGAATCGCTGGTCATATACACGTCCTTGACGTCGAATTCCGGGCCGGTGGGCATATCGCCGGTTTCTTCGGCGATTTCATTCACGTCGAGCGGGGTGATACTGCCCCAGTCGAACATATCGCCGTCGATGACGATGGGAGTTTCGATTTGCGGTCCCTTAGCGGCGTACACTACGGGCTGAAATGCTGCGGTGTAATAATCGATCATCCAGGCGGGATCCCAGCCTAACAGGGCGTTGGGAGCCACGTCGGGGTTGTTCCAGTCCCATTCGCCGACCACTTCCACCACCGGGCGGATATTGCTGCCCACGTCTAAATAATCCTTCGAGATGCCGATTTCCAGATCATTTTCCGAACTGGCCAGGGCCACCTGGGCGGTTCCGACCGAATCCCAATCCGTGGGCCACACCGGGACATTGGCGCGGGGGCGGTTGTTCAGAATAGTCAATTCCGTGGCAAACGCATTGGGGTCGCAGGCGGGGGACACGTCTATCAAATAATCCAGCGCGGTGGTCCACCAGCCCCAGTTCAGGCCGGAGCCTTCCGCCACGTCGGTATCCAGATAGAGCGAGAACGCGATCCCGTTACTGAACCCGTTTACCAGCGAGCCATTGGCATCGAAAGTGATGCGGATGAAGATCATGGTCTCGTTGCTGGTGACGTAGATATCCTGGATATCGTAGTTGGCGCCCTTGAGCATGTCGCCAAGCTCTTCGGCGGCGTCCCCGGTATCCGCGGGATCGATGCCGGCCCAGTCCAACATATCCCCGTCAATGGTGATATTGTGCTGCGCGGAGAGCGGCAAAGCCAGCACCGCCAGCACGATCAGAATTACCCGTAACATAGATCTCATGACGACCTCCTGAGATTTAATGGTTTGGAGTTAAATATGTAAATTAGGAACTACCGTTTAAGCCCTTTTTAATTGTCAATTGCCAATTGCCAATTGCCAATTGGCAATTAGCTTTATCCTTTTCCCTTCTCCCTTCTCCCTTCTCACTTCTCACTTTTCACTTTTCCCTTCCTGCCCCTCCTCCGGCTCGATGGCCATCAGGAAGGTGGCCACGATGGCAAAGAACATCCCGCCCATGATGACCGGGTGGGGAATTACCTGGTAAATGGCTAAGGAAATGATCACCGTGATTACCGGCGCCACCGCGTTGGTCATGGGGCTGACGATCATGGCTTTACCGTAGCGGAAGGCATAGACCAGGCACAGCGCCCCAATCGAATTCAAAATCTGGATCAGCGCCGCGAGGTAGGGACCTTTGAAGCCCCAATTGATCGCCCCGGAGAAATCGGTCATCCACAACGCGAAGGGAATCAGCAGCAAACCGGTCAGCATCATATAGAAGAAGATACTCTCCGCAGCCATAGTTCGGTTGGCAAACTTCATCACGTAGGCCTGAAAACCCCAGGCCAGGAAGACCAGCAGCGCCAGGGGAACCCACCAGCCGCTCAACGCAGCCGAGTTTTGGGGGGACTGGTAGGACAACAAGGGGATGGCGAGCAGAGCCAGCACAATGCCGATCCATCCCCGGGAGGTGGCGCGCTCCTTCAAAAACACATAGGAGAGCAGAATGGTTACCACCGGGGAGAGCGATATGATCGGGAATACCAGGTAGGCCGGGCCGATGCGCAGCGCTTCAAAAAGGATGAGTTGGCCGCCGGCACCGGTAAAGCCGATGATCAGTCCTAACAATACCGAGCGCCGGTCTCTTTCCAATTTCCAGTTGATGATTTTCAAGGCGACCAGCGCCGGGGGGATCATGGTCAGCGCCCAGACCGAGTAGCCTAACGTGGCCGGAAACCCGGCTTTGCCGGGAATCTCGATCAGCGCGCCCCACACCCCCCAGAACGTGGTGGTTACGATCGCGAAGATGAGCCAGAGCTTTAATTTCACACGGCCTCCGGTGTTGGGTAAAGACCTCAAAGGTTTTCAAAACCTTTGAGGTCTATGGTGTTACATGCCGGCCCTTACGGCGGCGGAATAAACGGCGGTGACTTCCATGATCTTGTGGCGAATCAAGTGCAGCGGATCGTTGATCAGGCGCTGTTCCCGAACCGCCCGGTATTGCAGGGGCAGGTATTGGCTGAGCAGCACCAGCGGCGCGGGATAAGCCTTAAGATTCCGAACCAGTTGATCCAGCGCCGGCTCGATTCGCGGACCGGGCCAGTAGTAGCGCACCCGGTCGCTGTAACTGAATTTGCGGGCGAAGGCGATTTCCGCCTCGCTTCCTTTATAATGTTTCTGCCAGTAGCGGGGATTTTCCCGCATCACGGCATCGATGGTTTCGCGGATGTTCGAGAGCGAAACCCCTTTTTCCCCCGCCAGCCACTCTTTTTCGATTTCCGCCAGGGCAAATACCGCTTCCCGCAAGGCGAAGGTCAGCCAGGGGCCGACCTTTAAGATGGCGAAGTGGTCTTCCACCATTTGCCGTAACGCCTCCCCGGTCTGGTAATCGGTAGAGTGCGCTTCGTACACCAGGGTATGGTATTTCTCGATCAGCCGGGAAAGCGCCGCGGCCTTTTCCCGGCGATATTCGATGACCGCGGCGTCGCCGAATTCCACCCCCGGCTGCACCACCAGGGCAATCACCCGCTCCCAGGCGGATTCCAAACCACGTTCCAGAAAAGCTTTTTGGGTCAGCTCGATGGTTCTCTGCGCATCTTCCGCTTCCGTGGGCTTAAGGCTATGCAATTCTTCTTGCGCGCCGCCGGGGATGGGCACCTCCGTGCCGATCACGTAGAGCGGAGAATTTTTCAGGGTCGAATTTTCCGCAAAAGCGCTCTCCGCCGCCCGGCACAAATCCGCGGCCCGCTCTGCCGCGATGGCCGGGGGCAGCGGGATGGGGTCGCCGGCGCAGCGCATGCTGGTATCCAGGTGGATTTTGTTGAAACCGGCGGCGACATAAGCGCGGATCTGCTCGCGGGCTTTGGCCAGGGCGGAATCCACCGTTTCATTCTGCCAGACGTTAGGTCCCAGGTGGTCCCCGCCTAACACTACCTTTTCAAAGGGAAAATCCATCTTCCGGGCGATTTCCTGCACAAAAGCGGCAAATTGCGCCGGGTTCATGCCGGTGTAGCCGCCGAACTGGTCCACCTGGTTGGAAGTGGCTTCGATCAAGACGCTGCCTCCATCTGCTTTGGCCTGGAGCATTGCCGCTTCCAACACCAACCGGTTGGCGGAGCAAAGCGAAGCGATCCCCACCGGCTGCCCCTTTTTGTGGGCTGCTAAAATTTGCCGTAATGGATTATTCATTTCTTTAGTACTGTTAAGCCGCGTTTCCCGCAAAATGGTAAATCACAAATCTATTTTCTGACCGGATGCCCCCCCAGGCGCAGGCAGGATTGACCGGATTTATAAGCACCCGGTTGATTCATGCAGAACAGGATTCTGCACTATCCGGTCAATCCTGCTTGCGCCTTTCCGAAGGAATCCTTCGGATTGGGATATATCCCGTCCGGAAAACAAAAAATTGCCTTCGCATTTTACGCCAAAAGCAAGCTCAACCGCTTTTGAACGCTTTCGCGATCGGTAAACGCGCCGGTTCCCCCCAGGGCGGTAACCGCCAGCGCGCCGCAGGCGTTGCCTCGGCGCAGGCACTCGCTCCAATCCGCTCCCTGCAAAAACCGATGCAAAAAGCCGGCGTTAAAGCTGTCTCCCGCGCCGGTGGTCTCCACCACCTCCACCGGAAACCCGGGGTGAGTGAACGTTTTTCCGTCGGCCCAAACGCTCGCCCCGCCCCTGCCCCGCTTGATCGCCAGCACCCGTACCTGTTTTTGCAGCGTTTCGACCGCCTGCTCCAGATGAGCGGTTCGGGCAATGCGCAGGGCTTCGTCATCGTTGGGAAGGAAAATGTCGGTGTATGTTAGCGCTTGCAGCAGATCCTCGCCCCATTTGTCCTCCGGGTCCCAGTTGGTATCCAGCGAGGTGGTCAGCCCCATCTCTTGGGCGCGGGCAAAGAGTTTTGCGACGTCTTTGCGGATGCCGGTTTGCAGAAAGAAGCAGCCTAAGTGCAGGTGGCGGGCGCGGGCAATATAGTCCCAATCCATATCGTCGAGGGTCAAATTCGCCATGGCCCCCATGTAGGTGAGGAGCGCTTTTCGGGGCGGGTTGGCCAGTACGATGGTCGCGCCGGTTTTCAGGGATTTGTCGCTAATGACCCGGGAAGTATCCACCCCGCCCCGCTCCAGTCCCCGGAGCATAAAATCTCCGAAAGTATCCTTGCCGGCCTTGCCGATGAATCCCACTTTACTTCCGATCATGGACAAATTATGCGCGGTAATGGCGGAGGAGCTACCCATGGCAAAGCGCATGTCTTCGGCCAGTTGCTCTTTTTCATACACCGGCATGGGCACGTTCCAGAGCACCAGGTCGATGTTCAATTCTCCCACGACCACCACGTCTAAGCGTTTTTCCGGCATTGGCTGCTTCCTTAAATTTCCAGCTTGACCACCGCGGTCAAGTTTTTAGGCTGATCGGGATTGATATTTTTCTCGATTGCGCGATGAAACGCCAGCAGTTGCAGCAAGGGCATATAGAGCATGGGGTTGAAGAGGTCCCCGAAATCCCCGGGAACCCGCACCATAAAATCCGCCTCGATTCCGGCAGACCCCTTATCGCCGCCGGCAAAGACCAGGATTTTCGCTCCCAACCGCTTTAAATCCCTGGCCAACTGCCCTCCATAGCGATTCCCGACGCGGCACAGCAGGATGGTGATAAGTGTATGTTCGTCGGCGGTGGACATGGGGCCGTGGCGGTATTCCAGGGAGTGATAACTAAGAGCGGTAGAGAGGCTCATTTCCTGCATTTTCAGCGCCGCTTCGTTGGCAATTCCGTAAAACGGCCCCTGGCCCAGGAAGACAAATTTTTCCAGGGACGTATCCGCGGCAATTTCTCGCATCAATCCCTGGTACTCCTCCATGAGCTGATGGCTAACCTCGCCGATTTGCTCCATTTGGGAAGGAGTGGTTTGGCCGGAACCAAGCAACTCGCCTAAGTAAAGCACGCTCAGCAACATGGTGGTGAAGGAGCCGGTCATTACCACGCTGCGCTCCGGCTCGAAGGGGAACTCCAGCCGCAAATCGCTTTCCACGCTCATGGGCGATTGGGGATTGCAGGAAATCGCAAAGGTGGGAACATGAAACTCCGTGCGGGCTTTTTGGGCGGCGCGCACGGTTTCCGTGGTAGTGCCGGAGCGGGAAAGCGGCACTAAGAGGTACTCATCGCTTTTGTTGAAAATCAATTCCGGGAAGATCAAAATTTCCGAGGCCGGAATCGCCCGGGAACGGATTCCGGTCAGCATTTCGAATAATACGCCGGCAGCCTGGGCCAGGTAAAAAGAAGTCCCGCACCCGGAAAATACCCAAGTGCGGTTGCGGAACGGCTCTACCATTGCTTGAAGGTTTTTTTTGCGGCTTTCCAGCGCTTTCAGGGCGAGGTTCCACCCCTTCTGCTGCCGGATGATTTCCCGGTAAGTAAGGCTTTGGCCATGAATGTCGGAATCCATTCGAGGCTCCTTTGGAGATTTTACACCACGAATACCTGAATTCCCAATTCTTTCAGCTTGAGCAAATCCTTCTCACGAATATCTGTATCGGTAATGATCTTATCGACGTCCTGCACCCGGGCGATCACGCTCATGCTTCTTTTGCCAAATTTGGAAGAATCCGCGATCATAATGATCTCATGGGCGATTTCCATCATCAGTTGATTGACCCGCCCCTCCATCAAATTAGGAGTAGTTAAGCCGTACTCGAAATGAATGCCGTCAACCCCTAAAAAGAGCTTGTCCGCGGTTAGGTGGCGGAGGGCATCCTCGGCAATGGGACCGACCAGGGAAAAGGATTTTTCCCGCAGGAAGCCGCCGGTCAGGATCACCTCATTATCGCTGCCGGCCAGCTCCGTGGCAATGTTCACCGCGTTAGTAATAACCTTAATGCCTTTTTTGAGCTTGATCTGGCGGGCGATTTGGGTGGTGGTGGAACCGGAATCGAGGATAATCACGTCCCCGGGTTCGATCATCTGGGCAGCTTTTTCGGCGATGCGCTGTTTCTCGCGGGTATGGATGCGCTCCTTTTCGGTGAGGGCAATATCGGGGACGGAGTGCTCTTTCAAAATCGCGCCGCCATGAACCCGGGAGAGCACCCCGCGTTTTTCCAGGGCTTCCAAATCCTTGCGGATGGTGACTTCCGAGGTATCTAACACGGTTGCCATTTCCCGCACCACCACGCGCTTCTTCTCGGCTAAAATGGTTTGCAATTTTTGGCGGCGTTCTTCATTGAGCATGATACGAATTCCCTGCTTTCACAGTATGCTTAGAAGCCGTTTTAAAAGACCTGAATCATGCCACTAAGTCACAAAGACACCAAGTTTTCACGAAGTTTTTTAATACTTTTTCGTGATCCCTTTGTGGTTTTGTGCCTTTGTGGCAACTTTTAAAACAGCTTCTTAAGAATTCCCAGCCCCGCTAACCCAAAATACTTTCGATTTGTATTTTATAATCGAAAAATTGATTTCGTTTAATTTTGCTTTATTTCGTTTTCTTTTGATTTTATCAAAAAGAAAGGCGATTATCAAGGGTTAAAAAAAAAATTTCGGATTGACGGAGGGCTGAATAACGGGCGGGAGATATCGAATAATGGCTGTTTAATTCATTATCACGTTTCTCATATCGCAGCGCCGGCGAGTTTAACCACGCGAAATTCCATGTTTACACTTTGAATTTTCCGGAAAATTTGTTTTTATGTAAAACTTGCTTGACATTTTGACAAGTATTCTTTATTTTTGAATGTAAAGTATTTTTGACATATATCTAAACACAAGGAGCATAGATATGGCATTGTCAACGGTTCGCAAGTTGCGCCATCCCCTGGCGGCAATGATCGTGTTTCTGATACTGTATGTTGCTGCCCGCTATACCATTGAGCAGGGCGCGGTTTCTTCCGTACTGCGCGTGGGCGTCGCTTTGCTGCCCGTTCCGGCATTCGCATTTTTCCTTATCTCCTTTATCCGCGGTTTAAAAGCGCTGGATGAACTGGAGCGGCGCATTCAATTAGAATCACTGGCCATTGCCTTCCCCCTCACCTTGCTGCTTATTATGACCCTGGGGCTATTGGAGCTGGCTGTTCCCCTGTCGCCGCAGGACTGGAGTTACCGCCACGTATGGGCTTTCCTTCCGCTCTTCTATTTTTTCGGACTCCTGATCGCCCGGAGGCGCTACCAATGAAAAATCGTCTGCGGGTATTGCGTGCCGAACGTAACTGGTCGCAGGCCGAACTGGCGGAGCTTTTAGGCGTCTCGCGGCAAACCATCAACGCCATCGAGACTGAGAAATATGATCCCAGCCTTCCGCTGGCCTTCAAGATGGCGCGGCTCTTCGAGAAATCTATCGAAGAAATCTTCCTGCCCGATCAGGAAAACGACTCCAATGTTCGCCCGGAACCTTAGCCCCGGCCGGAAAGGCTGCAATTCCCACAACTGTTGTCGCGCGATACTTCTTTTCCTGGCGCCAGATTTGAGATGTTCGAATCACAACACGCTCTCCGGCATTGAAGCGACGGTTCCCAAAGGGAGCACTTTGTAGCGTGAATTTTTACGAATTATTTTCGCGTAATCGGCGTAATTCGCGGCTTATTTTTGAATCGGCGGCAGCCTCAACGCCGGGATTGGGAGGTTAAAAAATAGTTCAGGGGATACTTTTATTTTGATCGTTTGGGAATTATGTTTGGGGGCAAAAAAATGTGGTATCAGATGCAAAATCCGCTTATCCGAAAAGTCCTCATCCTGGGAAGCTCCGCCTTGAAGATCGGCGAGGCGGGAGAATTCGACTACTCCGGCAGCCAGGCCATCAAGGCGCTGAAGGAGGAAGGGGTTTATACCATCCTGATCAATCCCAACATCGCTACGATCCAGACCTCCGAGCATCTGGCCGATAAGGTCTATTTTCTGCCGGTGAATCCCCATTTCGTGGAGAAAGTGATCGAAAAAGAGAAGCCGGACGGCATCCTGCTAAGTTTTGGGGGGCAAACCGCCCTGAACTGCGGGCTGGAACTGCACCGCGCCGGCATCCTGGAAAAACACCGCGTGGAAGTGTTAGGAACCCCGGTCAGCGCGATTATCGATACCGAGGACCGCGACCGCTTCGTGCAGCGGCTGCGGGAAATCGGCGCGAAAACCGCCCGCAGCCGCGCCGCCTCCACCCTGGAGGAAGCGGTGGAGATCGCCGGGGAATTGGGCTACCCGGTGATCATCCGCATCGCTTACGCGCTGGGCGGGTTAGGCTCCGGGGTGTGCCGCAGCGAGCAGGAGGTGCGCAAGTTGGCCGGAAAATCCCTTACCCACGCCGCCCAGATCTTAGTGGAAGAGTATTTAGAGGGCTGGAAGGAGATCGAATACGAGGTGATGCGCGACCGCTACGATAACTGCATCACGGTTTGCAATATGGAAAATTTCGACCCCATGGGCATCCACACCGGGGAGAGTATTGTAGTAGCGCCCAGCCAGACCCTCAGCAACCGGGAGTATCATTTGCTGCGGGAGGTCGCCATCCGGGTGATCCGCCACCTCGGGATCGTGGGGGAGTGCAACATTCAGTACGCTCTCGATCCGCACTCGGAAGATTACCGCATCATCGAAGTCAACGCCCGGCTATCGCGCAGCTCCGCCCTGGCCTCTAAAGCCACCGGCTATCCCCTGGCCTTTGTGGCCGCGAAGCTGGCGTTAGGCTACGGGCTGCACGAGCTGCCCAACTCCATCACCAAAGTCACCAAAGCGTTCTTCGAGCCGGCGCTGGATTACGTGGTGGTGAAAATCCCCCGCTGGGATTTGAAAAAATTTCGCATGGTCTCCCGGCGGTTAGGCTCGGCCATGAAATCGGTCGGAGAGGTGATGGCGATCGGGCGCAAGTTCGAAGAAGCGCTGCAAAAGGCGCTGCGCATGTTGGAAACCGGCGCGCAGGGGCTGGTGGGCAACAACGGCGAATTCCAATTCGAGAATTTGGAGCAGGAGTTGAGGGAGCCGACCGAGGAGCGCGTCTTCGCCATCGTCGCGGCGCTGCAATCCGGTTATTCCGTGGAGGATATTCACCGCCTCTCTCACGTGGATAAGTGGTTCCTGCACAAAATCGCCCGGGTAGTGGAGATCGAAAAATCCCTGGAGCAGGCGAGCAGCGATTCACTTCCGGGCGCGCTTCTGCAAGAGGCCAAGCAGGCCGGTTTTTCCGATAAACAGATCGCCCTGGCGAGCGGAAAAAGCGAGACGGAAATCCGGGAGTTGCGCCTGCAGGCCGGGTTGCACCCTTTCATTCGCCAGATCGACACCTTAGGCGCGGAATACCCGGCGCAGACCAACTATTTGTATCTTTCCTACAACGGCAGCGAGGATGACATCGAGCTTGGAGACGAGAAATCGGCGCTGATCCTCGGCTCCGGGGCCTACCGCATCGGCAGCTCCGTGGAGTTCGACTGGTGCGCGGTCAACGCCGGTTACGCTCTGCGCAAGTTAGGCTATCACACCGTGATGCTCAATTACAACCCCGAGACGGTGAGCACCGATTATGACGAATTCGACATACTCTTTTTCGAAGAGATCACCTTAGAATCGGTGTTAGAAATCTGCCGCAAGCTGAAACCGGCAGGGGTGATCGTCTCCATGGGCGGGCAGGTTCCCAACAACTTAGCCATGAAGCTGCACCGCGCGGGAATCAAGATCCTGGGAACCTCCCCGGAGAGCATCGACCGGGCAGAAAACCGCCGGAAATTTTCCGATCTGTTGGATCAATTAGGCATCGACCAACCGCCCTGGAAGATGCTCGATACCCTGGAGGAGGCGAAAACTTTTGCCCGGGAGGTGGGTTACCCGGTGTTAGTGCGCCCCTCTTACGTGCTCAGCGGCGCGGCCATGGCCGTGGCCTCCAATGATTCGGAGCTGGTGCAATACCTGCAAAAAGCGGTGCGGATTTCCCCGGAGCATCCCACGGTGATCAGCAAATTTTTAGACAACGCCAAGGAGATCGAGTTCGACGGGGTGGCGCAAAACGGGGAGATCATCGCTTACGCCATCTCCGAGCACGTGGAAAACGCCGGGGTGCACTCCGGCGACGCCACCTTAGTGCTGCCGCCCCAGCGCACTTTTTTTGAGACGGTGCGGCAGATGCGCAATATTTCCCGCAAGATTGCCGCGGCCTTGCAGATCAACGGGCCTTTCAACATCCAGTACATCGCCCGCAAAAACGAAGTGAAGGTGATCGAGTGCAACCTGCGCGCTTCGCGCAGCTTTCCCTTCGTTTCCAAGATCATGCGGGTGAATTTCATCGACCTGGCCACCCGGGCGATTATGGACGAGCCGCTGGAGAAACCGGAGATTTCCCTGTTCAATTACGATTACGTGGGGGTGAAAGCGCCGCACTTTTCCTTCACCCGCTTAGAGGGTGCGGACCCCTCGTTGGGCGTGGAGATGGCCTCCACCGGGGAGGTGGCCTGCTTAGGGAACGATTTCAACGAGGCGTTTTTGAAGGCGCTGATCTCGGTGGGCTACCGCCTGAAAATCAAAACTGTGCTGCTCTCCACCGGCTCCCTGGCCTCCAAGATCAAAATGTTAGAAAGCTGCCGGTTATTGAAGAATTTGGGAATTCAGTTCTACGCCACCGCGGGAACCGCGGGTTTTTTACGGGAAAACAACATCCCCGCGGAAATTCTGCACTGGCCGCTGGATAAGGAGCAGCCCAACACCGTGGATTACATCAAGCAAGGCAAAATCGATCTGGTGATCAACATTCCCAAGAACTACCGCAAAGAGGAGCTGACCAACGGGCACCTCATTCGCCGCGCCGCAGTGGATTATAACGTGCCCCTGATTACCAACCGGGAGCTGGCCATGCGCTTCGCTGAAGCGCTTTCGCAGGTGAAATTGGAAGATTTGCAGATCAAAAGCTGGGATGAATACTAAACGCTGCGCGTCATACGGCTTTGCCGTCATTTGCTGCGTGTCATTTATGGTCATTTGGCTTCGCCGTTATTTCGCAGCGCCACTGACCGCGAAGCTGAATGACCTTTTGCGCCGGCACAAACGCCTTGATTTGCCACCGCGATCTTCTTAAACTTTTTTTCCCAAACAGAGCAGATTTATATGTTTTTAGATTACGTCAAAATTCATCTCAAGGCCGGGCAGGGGGGCAGCGGGTGCGTGAGCTTCCGGCGGGAAAAATTCATCCCCAAGGGCGGCCCCGACGGCGGCGACGGCGGGCGGGGCGGCAGCATTATTTTGGAAGTCAATCCGCAATTGCGAACTTTGATCGATTACAAGTACCATCCCCATTACGCCGCGCCGCGCGGGCAGCACGGTATGGGCAGCACCAAACACGGCCGCAAGGGGGAGGACGTCATCTTGCAGGTTCCCGCGGGAACGGTGGTGAAAGATGCACAAACCGAAGAAATTCTCGCCGATTTGACTACTCCCGGCGAACGCTTTGTAATCGCCCGGGGGGGAAATGGCGGGCGGGGCAACGCAAGGTTTGCCACTTCTACCCATCGCTCTCCCCGGGAATGGGAGGTTGGCGAGCCGGGTGAAGAGCGCGATGTTGTCCTGGAATTGAAGCTGATCGCCGACGTGGGGCTGGTGGGCAAGCCCAACGCCGGGAAATCCACCCTGTTAGCCAGCGTCTCCGCCGCCCGGCCTAAAATTGCCGATTACCCCTTTACCACCTTGCAGCCGAATTTGGGCATCGTGCAGTACCAGGAGTTGAAGAGCTTCGTGATGGCGGATATTCCCGGGTTGATCGAGGGCGCGCACGAGGGCAAGGGGCTGGGATTGCAATTCCTGCGGCACGTGGAGCGCAACCGGGTGATTATCTACCTGGTCGATCCCACCGACCCGGAGACCGATAACCCCGCGGAGACCTTCAAAATTCTGCGCCGCGAATTGAAGCAATACTCAGCGGCGCTGGCGGAAAAACCGGCCCTGGTAGTGCTCACCAAAAAGGATATTTGGCAGGAGACGGATTGGCTGAAAAAACTGCGCCGCAAACTTTCCTACCCGGCGCTGGCGATTTCCGCAGTGACCGGGGAGGGATTGGGGGAGTTGAAGCGGCAGATTTGGGAAATATTGGAGCGGGAAAATGCCTGATCGCCAACCGGAACTCCGGGACATCCTGCTGCTCCTTACCATCCCCCAGCTCGGCCCGGGGCGGGTGCGCCGGCTGTTGGGCGCTTTTGAATCCGCCGAAGCGCTTCTGAAAGCGCCCTTGCAACGGTTAATGAAAATAGACGGGATTGATGAAAAACTGGCCCGGCAGATCAAATCCGGCGCCGACGCGGCGCAGGCCGACCGGCAGTTGGAATTGATGGAGAAGCAGGGGGTGCGTTGCCTGACCATCTGGGATGAGCAATACCCGCCGCTGCTGAAAAAAACCGTGGTGCCGCCGGTAGTGCTATTTTACAAAGGCCGCCTGCCGGAAACCTGGCCGCACTGCATCGGGGTGGTGGGAACGCGCATGCCCACCCAGTACGGGCGCACGGTTACGGAAAAACTGGTTTCGGAATTGAGCGATAACGGTATTGCCGTCATCAGCGGGCTGGCGCGGGGGATCGACACCATTGCGCACGCGACGGCGCTGCGGCGGGGCGGGCAAACCTACGCAGTGTTAGGCTGCGGGGTGGATTACGTGTACCCGCCGGAGAACCGGAAATTGTTTGAGAGCATGGCAGAAAACGGGGGGATATTTTCGGAATATTTTATCGGCATCGGGCCGGACGCGGTGAATTTTCCCCGCCGCAACCGCATCATCAGCGGGATGAGTTTGGGAGTGCTGGTGGTAGAGGCGGGGGATAAAAGCGGGGCGCTCATCACTGCCAGTTACGCGCTGGATCAAAACCGGGAGGTTTTTGCAGTGCCCGGCAACATCACCAGTCCCAAAAGCAGCGGGGTGAACCGCCTGATCCAGCAAGGGGCCAAGCTGGTCGCCTCGGTGGAGGACATTTTAGAAGAAATTTCCGGGCGATTAGTCAAAATCGCGCCGCTGGAAAGGCCCCTGCCGCCCAACGTCGGCGACGCGGAAAAAAAATTATTGGAACAGCTCTCCACGGAGCCGAAGCACATCGACAGATTAGTGCTGGACCTGCAAGAATCCCCCGCCACGCTGCTCTCCCGCCTGCTCACTTTAGAATTGATGGGGCTGGTGCGGCAGTTGTCGGGGAAGATGTTTATCCGGGTGTAAAGAGGGAGAATATTAATTTTTTGCATCTGCAATATTATCACTTATATTGCTTTCGATGTTTGAAATATATTCGTTGGAGCAAATGCTAATGGAAAAAACTTCCAGGAAAGTAAAAACTTCAAAGGCAAAAAAAGCCGCTCAACGCAGGGTATTAACACTTACCGTTGGTGAAAAGGGGCTTTTAATTCCCCGGGAAATTTTAGAAGGGGCCCAAGAAGTCGAGATTCGCCGGGAACATGAAACCATCAGGATTTTGCCGATTGTTCCCCGGGATTCAATTTTTCAATTAGGCAGCCAGCCGGTACATTGTAACCTGCCGGATGCTTCGGTAAATCATAATCAATATATATACGGCGCCGGAAAATGACCGCTCTTTTCCTTGATACCAGCTATGTCATTGCATTGGAAAATTTAGATGACCAAAACCACAAAGCAGCCTCAACACATTGGAAAAAACTGCTAAAAAAGCTTACTCCCCTTATCACCACTTCTTATGTTTTCAACGAAACTGTAACATTTTTCAACTGTAGAGGGCTGCATAACAAAGCCGTCGAAGTTGGAAATAATTTGCTGAGCAGCCGATTCATTGACCTTATCCAGGTAGATGAAGCGCTTTTCAACGCAGGATGGGAATATCTCCAGCAGCACAGCGACAAATTATATTCCCTGACCGATTGCGTCTCCTTCGTCTTAATGAAGCAAATAAATATTCAATAAGCCCTGACGTTTGATGTGCATTTCCAGCAGGCCGGCTTTGTCAAAACGCCATGAATGCTCTCCTGATTTCACTTCATTAAAATCAACTTTTTGGCAATCGAATAACTTTCCCCGTCGAACATCCCCCGGATAGTCAAGCGGTACAAATAAATGCCGGAAGCAACCGTTTTACCGGATCGATCCCGCCCACCCCAGGAGATCTGATGCTCCCCGGCGGATTGAACCGCATCCGCCAAAACGGCGATTTTCTGCCCCAAAAACAAATTTCTGCTTTACTTATTTGCCGGGAATGACTAACATAATGTCTTCATAAATCAGCGCATGTAAAACGAATGCCGCAGTTTTCGCCGCCGATGGGACTTTAAAAGTGTTTTGGAGTATTCAATGGAGTATTGCCACAAACGATCGTGGGAGCACTGTTTTTTCTACGGCTCCATTACTCCACTGCACCGACGCCCCATTACTGCTTCATAATTTTGGTCTCCATCCATCCTGCTAAACCTTTTCCGGGAGGCATTCCCAATGTCAAAGTTACTTCTTTCAACTCTCACCTTTTTCTTACTTCTCAGTTTTTTATCAGTATTATACCCCCAGGCGCAACAGTCGGAAGGGGCGGAACCGCCCTCCGGCGCCAAACCGAAAGAGGCGGAAGTGGCGGATTCCCTGCACTACGTGCTCAAGGAAGTGATGGTCACCGCCACCCGCACCGACAAAAAGATCATCGACATCCCCTACGCGGTGCACCGCTTCGTCAACACCCAGTTCAAATTCGACCGCAAGGTGGCGGTCAACGACGTGTTGGGCACGGTTCCGGGGCTGTTCCTGCAATCCCGCTACGGCAACCACGACGTGCGCATCTCCATCCGCGGGTTCGGCAGCCGCTCCAATACCGGCATCCGCGGGGTGCGGATTCTGCTCGACGGCATCCCGGAATCGGAGCCGGACGGGCAAACCCGCATCGAGGCGATTGATTTCAACTCCATCGGCGCCATCGAAATCGTCAAAGGGAATTCCTCGTCCCTGTACACCAACGCGCCCGGCGGGGTGGTCAATTTTATCAACGACATTTATTTCCCCCGCTCCTTTGCCCTCAGCTTCAACCAGTTCGGCTCCTACGACCTGCGGCAAAACGGCTTCAAAGCCGGGGTGCGCACTCCCAACTATACCTTCCTGGCCACCTATAGTTATCACAATTACAAGGGCTACCGCGACCACAGCGAGGATTACTGGCACATTTTCAACACCGTGTTAGAAACCCGCCCGGGAGCGAAAACGAATTTGCAGCTACTGGGATATTTTGTCGATGGCCTGATTCGCCTGCCCGGCTCGCTTACCAAAGAACAATTCGAAGAGGACCCCTTCCAGGCCAATTCGCGCGACGTGGGGCGCGACGCCAAACGCATTACTACCAAAGGCAGATTGGGTTTACGCTTCAACGCCTACCTGGATAAGGCTCGCAATAACTCCCTCGAATGGACCTCTTACGGCACCATCAAACTTTTCGACCGAACCGCCCGCACCTACCGGATCATGACCCGCTACGGAATAGGAACCAGCGCCCGTTATATCAACAAAACCCGCCTGTTGGGGCGGGCGAATGAGTTTTCCGTGGGCGGAGACCTGCTCTACCAGGCCGGCCCCGTGGAAGAGTACGATAACATCGCCGGCCAGAAGGGCGACGAGTTGCTGACTCTGGTGAACGAGGTAATCGGCAATGCCGGGGTTTATTTCCTGAACACTTTCACCCTCATTCCCAACCGCATGGATTTTCTTTTCTCCGGGCGTTACGATAAAGTGGTATTCGACCAGGAGGACCGTTTGCTGGGCGTGCGCAGCGCCCAAAACCGCTACGAAGCCTTTACCCCCAAAGCGGCCCTGAATTATAAATTGACCCCTTCCGTGGCGCTTTATACTTCCTACGGAAGAAGCTTCGACAGCCCGGCCGGAAACGAGCTGGATAATTATCCCACCAGCTCCAATCCCAACGTGCTGCTAAATCCGGATTTGCTGCCGCAAAAATCGCGGAATTTCGAGCTGGGGATCAAGGGGGCAATATTCCAACGCGGCGCGCGCTTCTTTAACAACGCGAACTTCGAGGCTACCTTTTTCAACAGCAAAATCGACGACGAAATCGTGCCGTTCGAAGTGTACGGGGACGTCTATTTCCGGAATTCCGCCAGAACCGACCGCACCGGCTTAGAGGTCGGGGGGAATCTGGAGATCGTCAAAGACCTCCGCCTCGAGACCGCTTATACCTTTTCGGATTTCAAATACGACCAATATACCGCCCGCAGCACGGAAGTGGATTCTCTCGGCGATATTGTGAACATCGACCGGGATTACTCCGGAAACGTGGTTCCCAGCGTGCCGCGCCATAATTTGTTTCTCAGCCTGGCCTGCGAGCCGCGCCTGACGGCCAATATTACCGGGTTTGTTAGAGGAAGCTACCGCTACGTCAGCGGGATGTTTACCGATGACTTCAACAGTGAGAAGAGCGACAGCTACGGCATCTACGGCGCTACCCTGGGCGTAGATATGCGGTTTCTCAACAACCGTTTCAACGTGCTGATCTCCGGGGGAGTGGATAATATGTTCGATGAAGTGTACGTCGGGTTTATTAATATCAACTCGACTTCGCGGGAATATTACGAAGCCGGCGCGCCGCGGAATTATTTCGGCGGCATCAACTTAGGATATACTTTCTGAACGAGTAAAAAAGACCTCAAAGGTTTTTAAAACCTTTGAGGTCTTTGAAAATTCCCGGCTGCCCCGGGGTTTCACGCCGGGCGGCAAAACAATGGAGACGCCATGGCATTACCATCGCATTCAAGGATTATCAAAAAGCTTGTAGCGCTGATTTGGGTGCTCTGCCCCCTTCTCACGGTTGCCCAACCGGAGTTTCCCAAACCGAACTCCGACATCTCTATCGGCCCCAACTTCCGCATCTTCCCCAGCAGCGTCACCCAGACGGAGACGTTTATCGTCCGCCATCCCACGGATCCCAATATCCTGTTCGCCAGCGCCAATACCATCAATTTGAGCAACGGATTTATCAGCGAGGGGATTTACGTGAGCACCGACGGCGGCGAAAGCTGGTTCGGCAGCGACACCTGCAACGGCCCGCCGATTACCTTTCACCGCGGCGATCCCGGCATCGCCATCGACAAGGACGGGCGCTTTATTTTGATCCGGCTGGGAGATTTTCCGCGCGGGTTGTTTTCTCACTTCTCCACGGATCTGGGCCAAAACTGGTCGGCGCAGAAAACCGTGGCCACCAACGACCAGGAACGCGCTTCCCTGGCCTCGGACGCGATTCCATCCAGTAATTTTTACGGGCGTTCTTATGCGGTATGGGTGCGCTTCTCCCTGCCCTTTCCGGTGCTGTTTGCTTACACCGACGACGGCGCGGCGAACTGGTCCACCCCTGCGCAGATCAACAATCCCGTCCAGCGCTGCCAGGGCGGGGAGATCGCCATCGGCCCCGGCGGCAGCGTGAACGTGTGCTGGGCGGCGGTGATTGGCACCTCCCCGTTTACGGAGGATTTTGCAGGATTCGCCTCCTCCAGCAACGGCGGCGCAACCTGGAACGTAACGGAAAATGCCTTCGACATGAATGGCATTGCGGGAATTTTGCCGGAGAAGGCCAGCATCCGGGTAAACGGCCTGCCCCGCCTGGACGTGGATAAGAGCGGCGGTCCGCGCAACGGCTGGATTTACATCGCCACTACCGAGCGCAATCTTGCCCCGGCCGGCAGCGACCCGGATATTATCCTGCATCGTTCTACCAACGGCGGGCAAAGCTGGTCCCCGGGCATCCGGGTGAACCAGGACGCCCCGAACAACGGCAAATTCCAGTATTTCCCGGCCGTCCACGTGGATGATAACGGCGGCATAAACATTATTTATTACGATGACCGCACCACCACCTCGGATTCCGCGGGGGTTTTTCTCTCCCGCTCCACCGACGGCGGCGACACCTGGGTTGATTACCAGATCAGCGACCACCACTTCAAACCCGCGCCGATTGGGGGATTGGGGCAGGGTTACCAGGGGGATAATATCGGGTTGACTTCCGTGGGAAATATCTTGCGGCCGGTGTGGATGGATAATTCCAGCGGCATCTACCAGATCTGGACCTGCCGGATCGATCTTTCCTCCGTGCCCATCGACCCGCTCGAAGCGGTTTTCCCCGGCGATTTCGATTTGAAGCAGAACTATCCCAACCCGTTCAATCCTTCCACCGCCATCGAATACAATTTGTTAAAAAATGGTTTTGTTAATCTGAAAATTTTTGATATATATGGAAGGCTTATTACCACCCTGGTGAATGAGCCGCAAGTTGCAGGGAGTTATACAAAAACCTTCGATCTCGATCAAATACCGCAAGGCCGCGATTTACCGAGCGGCATTTATTTTTATCGTTTATCCCTATCCGGCGCTTCCCTCACCAGATCCATGGTGTTGTTGAAGTAACTGATGTTACGCGAATCTCAGCACTCGGGGCTGAAGCCCCAGGAAATTTGGACTGAGAACGCTTTTATCCCCGAACTGAAGCTCGGGGCAATTCAAACGTAACCCGCTGTCATAATAGAAGTTACTCCATGAATTGCCCCGACATTCATGTCGGGGGACAAAGAACTCAAATGGAAAATCATTGGGGCTTCAGCCCCGAACGATGATAAGCGCGTAACCTCAGTGAAGTAAGTCCCCGGTTTTCTTTCCTGCCCATCGCCGGGCATAAAACACTGTACCGAATCTTTCAGAGTACAAAGTAACCACAAACCGGGAGGAATTTTCTCTTCCCATCCTCACCGGGAAAATTGTTCTATGTTTAACCATTATTAAAGGAGCGTATGATGAAAAAACGTTTTACCGCTGCCGCCAACGCCTGGATATGGTTGATATCGGCCTTGCTGCTATCAGGCGCATTTTACCCGGCGAGCGCCCAGCACGACGATCCCCGTTTCGACAACACCCTGG
>CAZFVV010000067.1:25502-27323 GCA_964522165.1 uncultured Calditrichaceae bacterium | reverse complement strand
TTGCAAATCCACAAACCCTGGCACGTCAACGGGCACGTGGTGGCGGATGATTTCCTGATCCCCACGGTGATCGATTTTACCGTTGCGGAGGGTATCTCCTTCGGGAAAATCGACTATCCCGCCGCGGAGGAGAAGACCTTCGCATTTTCCGAAAACCCGGTGTTAGTGTACGAAGAGACGGTGCACGTTTTTACCACCGTGGCCGTTTCCCCGGAACTGGCCGGCAAAGAAGCGATCCTGGGCGGGGTGGTGAGCTACCAGGCCTGCAACAATGAAATCTGCCTGCCCCCCGCGGAATACAAATTTTCCCAGGCCTTTCCGGTGGCGGGGCAAGACGAGCCGGTGAAACAGATCAACGAGGGCCTTTTCGGCAGCACACCTCCCCCGGCCGCCCCGGGCATGAAAACCGGGAACAGCGACCTGGTGAAAACCATCGAAAGTAAGGGATTTTTCTGGGCGTTCGCGGCGATCTTCTTCGCCGGGCTGGCCCTGAATTTGACGCCCTGTGTGTATCCCCTCATCCCCATTACCATCAGCTATTTTGGGGGCCAGGCGGAAGGCAAAAAGGGCAATTTGCTCTTGCTCAGCCTGGTGTACGTCATCGGCATGGCCATTACCTATTCCGTGTTAGGGGTAGTGGCGGCGCTTACCGGCAACATCCTGGGCGCCTGGCTGCAAAACCCCTGGGTGCTGGCCTTCATCGCCCTGGTCATGGTTGCGCTGGCGCTGAGCATGTTCGGGCTGTACGAAATTCGCGTTCCCACCGGCCTGGCCAATTTCGCCGGGAAGAGCAAACAGGGCTATTTCGGCACCCTGTTCATGGGATTGACGGTGGGAATCATCGCCGCGCCCTGCATCGGGCCGTTTGTGTTGGGGCTGCTCACCTACGTGGGAGAAAAGGGCGACCCGCTAATGGGATTCCTGATGTTCTTCGTGCTGGCGCTGGGTTTGGGCGTGCCGTTCATTTTCTTAGCCATTTTCGGAGGGGCCTTGAAATACATGCCCCGTTCCGGCGGCTGGATGGAATGGATTCGCAAGATTTTCGGCTTCATCCTGGTCGGGATGGCGTTCTATTTCATCAGCCCCCTGTTCAAAAACGATCTCTGGTACTACACCCTGTTGGGGTTGACCGCCCTGTTTGCCGGAATCTACCTGGGCTGGATCGACGCCACCCAGGGGCGGGGCGGGAAAGCCTTTCCCCTGGTCAAAAGCCTGGTGGGAATTTTCTTCATCCTCGCCGGGGCGTTTTTCTGGGTAACCAGCGTGGAAGCTTACGTGGATGAGCGTTTGCGGGAACTGCGCCAGGGCGGCTCGGCGAGCGGGGCGCTGCTGCCGGCCGATGAAGTCGCCTGGGAAGCCTACTCGGAAAGCCAGCTGCAAGCCGCCCGGGCGGCGCAAAAGCCGGTGATGATCGACTTCTACGCCGACTGGTGCATTCCCTGCAAGGAGTTAGACAAGTTTACCTTTAGCGATCCGCGGGTGATCGAGCAGTCGAAAAAAATGGTAATGCTGAAAGCGGACCTGACCCGCTCGCAGAGCGAGGAAGTGCAGGTGCTGCAGAAAAAATACAACGTCAAAGGAGTGCCCACCCTGGTATTCCTCTCCCCCTCCGGAGAAGAAATCTCCGCCGCCCGGGTGGTCAGCTACGTAAACGCGGATAAATTTTTGGGAGTTCTGGAAAGCGTCTTGCCGTAAACGGGCCGTGAAACGGAATAATTGATTGCCATGCTTCAGCATGTGTATCAAAGAAAGGCGTGAAGCTGATGATAGATTGCCACGCTTCAGCGTGCTTACCGGCGAGAGACGGGAAGGGTGAGGAGA
>CAZFVV010000067.1:0-25402 GCA_964522165.1 uncultured Calditrichaceae bacterium | reverse complement strand
ATAGATTGCCACGCTTCAGCGTGCTTACCGGCGAGAGACGGGAAGGGTGAGGAGAGGGCGTAAAAATTACGGTTCACGCCGATTTGCACGCTGAAGCGTGGCAATCGACTATCACGCAATCACGCCTCACGCCTCATTTTTCCCCATTCAAAAAAGGAGTTTTTTCGTGCAGAACAGGTCATTGCTGATATTGATTGCAGGTCTGGCGCTGGCCGTGGCGGGATATTTATGGCTTAGCACCAGGCAACAAAACATCCCTGCGCCGCTCACAATTTCCGGCGACGCGGGAACGGATGCCGCGGGCTTGAATTTTACCCTCAAAGATCTTCAGGGCAATAACATTTCCTTGAAAGATTACCGCGGAAAAGTGGTGTTGGTGAATTTCTGGGCGCACTGGTGCCCGCCCTGCGTGAAGGAAATTCCCGATTTGGTGGAATTGCACCGAAACTACAAAGACCGGGGGTTCGAGATATTAGGGGTGGTGGTCCCGTTCCGCGCCGATCAAAACCAGGTACGGAACATGGTGAGCAAGTTCGGAATTGATTACCCGGTGCTCTGGGGCACTGACGAAGCCGTCGGCAAATTCGGCGACATCCCCGCCATTCCCCGCACCTTCATCCTGAACCGGCAGGGAGAAATTGTGGAGGACCTGGAAGGGATGGGCAATTACCGGATGTTCGAAAGCCTGGTTAATAAGCACCTGGGAGGGTAGGAAGCCGGTAAGCAGCAGGCATGCAGGCAGTAGGCAAAATGTAATGAGTCGCCAAGAATTGCCTACTGCCTACTTGCCTATTGCTTACTATTCGTTCATCGCACCTTCACCTTCAACGTAATCACCCCGAAGAAGTACATCTCCGCCACGTCGTCGAGCAGACTATTGCTGCGATCCCCCCCGTACAATTGATCGTCGAACAAATCCGGGTAGGGATAATCCACCCGGCAGAATCCTCCCGCCGCGCCGATTTCCCAATTGCGCCCCATAAAACCGGTGCCGGCGCTAAACAGCAGGCGGGTATTGCGGTGATCCAGGAAAAAGGTGCGGTACTGCACCCCCACCTGAAAGGGGATTTGATTGAAAAAGATATGCTCGATGCCGGCTTTGATCTTGAAAACGTCATCGTAATTGGGGTCCAGCGCCTGGCCGTCGCGCTCATACTGCACCGCCGACCACCATTCATAGGTGACGTCAACGTTCAGACGCGCTTGCAGGATTTGCTGGCTGCGGTACTCCAACCCCATGGTCAACTGGTAAGGATACTCATGGGATTCCCGGTAAGAACCGCTTTGCGTTGCCGTGCCGGTAGCGCTTTCCGTGACGCCATACTCCACGGTATAAGGAAGGCGCAGGTGCCCCCCCACGCTCAGGCGGGGATCGACCTGGAAGGTTGTTCCCATTGAAAGCACCACCGGGGTATTATCCAGGGAACGGCTGCTGCTCTCGGAATAATCTTCGCTGCTGCCGCCCACAAAACTTACCGCAGTTGTTTGCTCCAAATCCCCGCTGAGAATTCCCCCCTGCACCCCTAAGCTCCAATTTTCCCGTATCCGGAACGCCGCGCCGAGAGAATAGCGGGTCAACCGCCCGTCGAAGCTGATGGTATTGAGCGCCAGGGGATCGTCCGGGAATTCGTTTTGGCGAACGTCCTCATCGTAGTTGTAGCGTTGATCGATCTCATTGAAAACCCCCACGGCCAGGGCTTTCAGGTAAGGAATCGGGGTAGCGCCAAAGTTGTATTGCACCCCGCCCTGCACCACGGACTTCCAATTATCGTTGATCACGTAAATACCAAACTGGTTGATATCGCCGAAGCGGTCGAAAATCGGAAAAGAACGGCGCTCTTCCAGGTTCCGGAGCGCCGGGGACAGGGTGATATCCAATCCCGCGGGATGATTGGCCAGCGCCGCGGGGTTGAGCATCAGCGCGGCGACGGTGGTGTTGGAAACCGATCCCGCGCCGGCCAGGCCCAGGGTGCGGGCGTCCGGGAACTGCCAATCTTCCCCCACCGGAAAGGCGGGATAGTTTTGTGCGAATAATATTCCTGCCAACAGTAGCATCAAACCGAAAACCTGGTAGAAAAAACGCATGTCGAATTCTCCTGTGAGCGTATTTCGATTCACCGGGTGATTGAGTGATTGGGTGATTGGATAACCCTCTTTGCCACTTAAATCACCCAATCGCCCAATCACTCAATCAAAAATGAAAGTTGAACTCCATATAATAATATTCCTGGCTGGGTTGAATCAGGCTGCCCTGGTAATATTTCCCCGCCTCGTAATTGCTGCTGCCCGGGCCGATCAGTTGGTTGTTGCTGTCGCGGGCCTGGGCAAAGGTAATGGGATATTGCCGGTCGCGGGTATATTTCAGCCTCATGCTCATGCGGTTGCTGATACGGGAATACACCGAAAACCAGTAACGTATGGCCCCGCGTTCGCTTTCAATCGCAAAAAATTGGGTATCCTCGAAATTCCAGAAAAATCCCCGGTAAAATCCTAAAAATCCGCGGATTTTCAGCCATTCATTGAAATTGTGGGTGTAGGTTGCTCCCAGTGCGCTGCCGGGGAGGGCGGCGGTGCCGGCGTAGTTGGTTGCCGGATCGACCCCCGGCTCCACCGGGAACGAAAGCCGCGGGCGGGGGCGGAATTCCACGTTGGAGTTAAAATAGAGCAGGCTGAGGGCGCTGAACCGCGACAGGCGGAAGTCCAGGGTGGCGCGGAATTCCGAGTTCTCATAATATTGCAGGGTTTTGTCGTTGTCCGAAGCGCGCCCCTGGTATTTCTGGCGCAACGAGAGGCGGATCGGGAACACCGGGCGAAACTCCAGGGTTCCGCGCAGCCGGTAGTGGGGCATGTCGTCGGCGTTGCGTTTCCAGTTGTCGTACTCCATTTGCAGGGTGAACTGGCGGTTGATCTGGTAGCGGGTATCGAAATAAAAACCCTGCTCCGACTGCGGCTGGGGATTGTTGGAGTATAACTGCAAATAATAGGGAGTCTGGAGGTAGAAATAATCTTCGTAAATGGTGTTCTCAAAACGGCGATAGTTGGAAAAAGAGCGCTGGTAGGGATTGTCATATTCCAGCTGGTAATTGCGATAAAGCCCCATCAGGTAAAAACTGTTGTATTGGAGGTAAGCGCTCCCCACGAACGCCCAGGGATTGCCATCGGAGCCGAACAGGGAGAGTCCCCGGGCCTTGTCCAGTTCCGCGTACTCCGCCTGGAAAGCCACGTTTTGATACACCGATTGCAGGTTCATCCCGTACACCCGCCGGAACGATTTCGCCTCGCTCCAAAAAGGGTTTTCCCCGTCGGAAATGTTCCCCCCGTAAGAAGCGTAAATTTCGTTGTCGGTGAGGGTGGTCTGCCCCAAATCCGCCGGGTTTACGATTTCGTCGATATTGGGGCGAATGGGGCGGTCGTAGGCGCTTTCGTAATAGGTAACTCCCAGTTGAGTGGTGGGCAGCAGGTCATACGCGGCATGGAAACCGTAGAGCAGCTCCTTGACGGTTTCCCGCCAGGACAGATCGGCAAGGAAACGGGCGCTGTCTAAGGGCGCGTATTCGAAGCGCTGGTCGAGCACCACGAACTGGTTGACCGGGTGAATAAGCTCCCCTTTATACAACACCGGGGTCTTGTTCAACACCGCGTCGCGTTTGGCAAAAGAGCCGAACAGGAACAGGTGGGCGTTGTGAAAGGCGAATTCCGTGGCCAGGCCGCTCAGTTTGAATTCCCGGGTGCGGGAATTGTCCCCCGCCAGGCCGATGAAGCGTTTGCGAAAGCCCAGGCCGGATTTGCGCGGGATGAAAAAGTCGTTGCTTTCCATTACCACGCCCTGGCCAAAGCTCAGCGCGTAGTTTCCCAGGTAGAGCTTGCGCATTTCCAGGGGGCCCAGGCGTTTGTTCTCCACCCCGAAGTAAAATTTCATCCGTGGTACCTGGGCGAAACCGAGGTCATAGGTAAAGGTCGGTTCTCCCAGGGAGTGCCAGTAAGAGAGGCCTAATTTGAGGTCCGATCCCCAACTGGCGATCAAACGGGAATAGACGTCGGGGTAGAGGTTAACGCCGATGCCGGTTAGTTCATTGGTGCTGGTGCTGGTAACGTCGCTCTCCTCGGTCAAAAAGGGCGTGTTGGTCATGCGAAACAACAGGCTGCCATGGAATTCTCGCTTGCGGGAAGGAGGGGCAAAGGAAACAAAATCCCGGGCATTGCGGTAGCCGAAATAGGAGAGGTAGGGGGCGCTGCGCAGATCCCGCAGGCTGGTGATCTGCCCCACCTGCTTGCGATAATTCACAATCGCAGCGGCGTCCACCGGGGAAACGCCCTGCAGGTTCCAGAACTCATCATAGCGCAGTTGATTGACGTTGGCCGGCGCCAGCGCCTGATCGATCCAGAAATCGATCAAGGCCTGGTTGGTGCCTTCATCTCCTTCCCAGCGATCCAGCCGGTAATACAAATCGGAAAGGCGGGTTTCCCGTTCCGAAACCTCCCGGTAAGGCTCGATGCGGATCAAGGGGCGCAGCTGCAGCAAAACTTCCTGGGTAATACCTTCGATCTCCCGCAGTTGGAAGAGGCTGGTGAACGGCCCTTCGTACTGAATCCGGTCGTAGATTCGCTCGGCAATTTCCCGGGGAATGGGCAGTTTTTCGATCTCTTCGTAGGAAGCGTTATTGATGTCGAGCTGGTTTTCGGGGGAATAGACCATTCCGGCTTCTTCCTGGGAGATTGCCCTGAAGGGGGCCGCCACAATGATCAGGAGATAAAGGAGGTAATGGTAACGGTTGTGCATCTTTTACCCTGAGCGGTTTTTGTAGAGTTTGTTGCGGTAATGAATTGGCAATTGCCAATTGGTAATTGCCAATTGCCAATTAGAAACTGTATGCCACCCCGAACGAATGGGTCTCGCCCAGCTCACTGTGGGTGCGCAGCCCGTAATCGACGTTGAAATCCTGGATCTTGAACCCCACCCCGGCGGAAAAGCGGTTGGGGCTGGTGGTACCCCCGAAGCGCAGGAAAATATATTCAAATACCTGAAACTCCGCCCCGCCCCATACCTCGGTATTTTCGGAACCGACCAGGCGGTTGAAATCGAGGCTGGTGGACACGCCGTCGTAGGGCTGGTAGGAGATACCGGCCACGATCCGCTGCGGCAGGTCGTGTTTGACGGACTGCCCAACGTGGGGAGCATTCAGGTTCAGGAGATAGACCCCGATGTAGGTGCGGGAATATACCGAGGCCTGGAATCCCACGTCCAACCCGAAGGTGCTGGCGCTGCCCAGGTTGATCCCTCCCACGGAAGTGCCCAGGGTCCAATGATACCCCTTTAAAGAATATCCGAACGCCAGGCTGGAGTGAATATCCTTGAGGAGATAGAACCCGTGCGAGAGGGCAAAGGTGTACTCCCCGGAGAGGTTTTCTCCCTCGTAGTCCACCCCGAAGTATTGGAAATTGAGCGACAGGGTGCCGTACTTTTGGGGCAGCGGGTAAGCAACCCCGCCGAAAAAGTTCTTGAAGAAATTCAAATTATAGAGCCGCAGGTAGGCCGCCCCCACCTGGAGCTGCCCCAACCGGCTCAACCCGGCGGGATTGTAGTAAGCCGACCAGACGCTGTACTCCGTGGAGACGCCGGCCCCTCCCATAGCCGCCACCCGGGGGCTGGGGAAACGGTCGTCGAACAGCCCGGCGTTGGTATGCAGGGAAAAACTGAGGATGAACAGCAGCGCAGACAGTATCGTTCTTTTCATTGCCGATAACCCGGTTAAATGGTCTAAGAAATTGCCCGTTCAACACTAAAACTTGCCTGATTCACAACTCAAAACTCTAAACCCGGAACTCCCAACCCTCACTTCAACACCGTCCCCACCACAATCGGCGCCATCTTGACTTTGGTTTTGGCGGAGACCGGCTCCACCACCTTCAGGTGGCAGACGTAGGCGCCCAGGGGGACCCGTTCGTTGCGGCGGTCGCGGCCATCCCAGGTGAAGGTATTTTCGATCACCGCCGCCGCTTCATCTAACAGGGTGGTTACCAGCCGCCCGCCTAAGTCGAAGATGCGCAGGGTAACCTGGTTGTTGACCGCGGCGGCGTTGTAGGAAATCTCGATGGTCTCTCCCCGGTCCGGCGCAAAGGGATGGGGTTCCACCTTCAAGGCGACGTCTTCGATGGAAGGCGCGTAGTTGGGATCGACTTCGAGCTGGTCCTGGTAAACCGGGAGAATCTGGAAGATGCTGTCGCCGTTGTCCAGAAAGAGGCTGCCCACGCCTTCCACAAAGATCCGGGCATTTTCATTGAACTCCGACAAATCCAGCCGGGCGGTATCCCATATCCGCACGTTGGTTCTCCCCCGCCCGTCGCTTATTTCTAAGGTAGTGCCATTCCCGGCTGAAAATCGTTCCACGATCACCCCTTCGGTGGCAATTAGGGTTCCGTCCCAGCGAGGGGAATTCACCTGTGTATTGGTCAGGCGCAGCGGCTGCGGCAATTCGGAGGATGTTCCTAAGTAGGTAATCGAAGTGTATTCGACCTCCGTGACCCCGTTGAACTCCGTCACCACCCCGCGCGCTTCCACCAGGTTGCCGCGCACCAGTTCCGGCTGGATCAGCCCGAAGCGGAACAGGTTGATCCCCCGCCCGGACTCATCCTGGATGTAGGCGGTGGTGAGGGAATCGCCGGCGGAGGAAACTTCCCGCAGCTTGCCCGCGCCGATGGTGGTCACGCCCCGTACCGTAATGGTTCCCGGGAAGGCCGCGGAGTTGGTTTGCAGATCGTAGATCAGGCAGCGCTCACCCCCGGCGACGCTCAGCCGCGGCGATACGTTGATCAGTTGCAGCCGCCCCCCGTCACCGGCGGTGCGCACCCAGAACACCGAGGCCACCGGCTCGGCGGGTGTGGCCAGGTTGCTGAAGACAATTTTAGCGGTATCCGGGGTGGTGATCGAGGTGTTGCGAATCAGCACCTGGTGAACCCTGTCGAACGGATCGGTTTGCACCTCCACCGCGGCGTCTTCCAGCCCGTTCCCTTCTAACGCAACCTCGGCGGGATTTCCGGACCACTGCCATAAGTGGGGCAGGTCGATGCGCACCGTGGTAATCGGCTCTTCGATGGTCCCGATCAGGGAAACGGTGAAATTTTGCAGGGTTTGATTGGTATCCACAGCAGCGGCGGAAAGCGAAGCAATCCCGCTGCCGTCGGCCCGGGCGGTTTGGCCGGGAATGGTGATCTCGTCCTGGTAAGCGGGAATGAGCTGGGAAGCGTTGTTGAACACGTCCATCACCCCCTGCACGGCAACGCTGTCTCCTGCCCGGAGAAAACCCAAGTTGATGCCGGTGATATCCCACACCCGCACCAAAACGGTTCCCTTGTCATCCCGCACGGTAATATTCGTCCCGCCCCCCACGCCCGAGGCAATATCCTCGGCCACGCCCACCACGCGCATGTAAGTTCCTTCGTAAGTAAGGTCGTTGGCGATCACCGAAGAAACATAGAGCGGAGCCGGCAGCGGGTTGCCGGCGGAAACAAAGCTGACAGTATAATTGGTAATCTCGGTAACCCCGCCAAATTCCGTGATTGTACCACTGACCCGCAGCCGGTTCCCGCGGTCGATGCGGTCCGCCGGGTTGGGGGGATCGAAATCGAACAGGTTGATGCCCCTGCCGGAATTATCCTGAATGTAGGCGTCGGTGCGGGTGGCGATGGTCTTCCCCGCGCCCAACGTAACAACGCCCTCGACGGTGACGTTGGTGAATCCCGCGGGATTGGCCTGGATGTCCGCGATGGAGGTTACCACGGCCACGGTGTATGAACTGGTGGGAGAAACGGTGGTCAAATTATCATTGTCCCTGGCTTTCACGTAATATCGCACCGTCGCGCCGCTGGGTTGGGGAGCAATCGTGGCGCTGTAAGTATTTCCGGTGGCCACATTCATGGCGGTGCTGTCGAAAGGGGAATTGTTAACGGAGTAGAACAAGTACACGCTGACCAGGGTTCCGTCATCGGTAACGGTTGCGGTAACCGTAACGGCATCGCCGGGGAAGGGCGTGGCGGGGGTATGGGTTACGTTGCTGACCTGGGGCGGGTCGGAAGCCGGGGGCGCGCCGTTGGGCGTGGGCAGGTTGGGGCGGAAGGAGGCCGCCAGGTCTTCGCTGGTTTCATCGTGCCCGCTGATGCCGTTGCCGCCGGATTGGGTCTCGCCGTTTTCGGCGGCATCGGAACGCTGCACGGACTGGCCGTTTACATGGGGATCCGCGCCGGAAATGGAAATCTGCTCGGGGATGGAGGTGTCGTCGAGGTAAGTAGAGGGGTCGCTGTCCGGGTCCGGCCCGTCGAGGGAAACCCCGCTTTTATCCACCGCTTCCACTTTGTCGCCCCACACCGCGTAATCCACGTCCTGCACCAGGTCGCTTTCACCGTTCCAAAAATAGAGGATGACCACCTCCCCGTCATTGCTCAGCCCGCCCTGGTTATTGATTGATCCGGGCAGGGCTTCGCGCATGTCCGGAATGGCGGCGTCGGTGTTGAACAATTCATAACTTGGGGAAATCCCGTAAGCGCTGGTAAAATTGCTCCCGTGCATGGCGACGGTTTGATATTCGCCCGGGGCGATCACCGCGCCCTCGGGAAAGCGGGCGTGAAAATCCCCTAAGCTTCCCCCCCCGGCGTCGCTGCCGGTAACGATTTTGTAGTAATAGAACCCGTTGCCGGGATTGGTTGCATCGGTCAGGTAATAATTTGACAGGTCGATGGGGCTGGCAGTGGGGTTGTGGATTTCGATGAATTCCCCGGCGGTGGGGGTAACCACAAATTCGCTGATCAACAAGTGTTCCTGGGCAGAAACGAGCAGGGGGAAGCACATCGCGAGGGTGAAATAACGCAGAAAGCTCATGCCGCGTTCTCCGGTTTGAAGTTGCAAAGAAAACGATCCCAACTACCTGGCCGATGAATATAGAGAACGAATACTTTTTTATCAAGGGGAGATTTAAGGGCGATTGACGATTGAAAATTGAAGATTGGCGGCTGGCGAATGAAAATTTTTTGTCCTGGATGGATTTAAGGCGCGGGGCCTGGGAAGCATGTCGCGCCCGCGGAGGGAAAAATTTGGATTGCATCTCAAAGCTCGATTTGTTAACATGGTTGCGGTTGAGCCGGTAATCTCACGCCGGTTTTTAACTTGACGGAAATAGAAATGAATTTCGAGTTTATTCCCACGGGTTTATCTTCAAAGCGAAAATCATCCGAACCATCATTTCATTTAAACCATAGGAGGTCTTATGCGAGGATTCTTACTTATGTTATCATTGTTATTCTGGGCGACGGCGGCGTCCGCCCAGGTCTATATCAATGAGCTGGATTACGACCAGCCCGGCGCCGATACCCAGGAATTCATCGAGTTGGTCGGCCCCACCAACGGCAGTTTAAATGGATACATTGTTGAATTGGTAAATGGAAATGACGGCGCGGTGTATCGCTCGGTTGATCTGGCCGGCCAGACCATCCCCGATGACAACGTGGCCGGGTACGGCTTTTTTATGATTGGCAACCCTACCGTTCCCAACGTTGACTTCACTCCCGGCGACTGGGGCAGCCAGGATAATGTGCAAAACGGCGGCAGTGCGCCCGACGGCATTCTACTAAAACTGAATGGTGTGATCGTGGATGGTTTTTCATACGAAGGGATACTGACTGCTAACCCTGAATTCACCGCCGGCATGGCTATCACCGCCCTGGAAACCAACGCCTCCCCCAATTTAAGCGTGGGAAGAGTTACCCTGGGCTTCGATCCCAACAACCAGGATCAGTTTTTCGCCGCGGAGGCGCACGATCCCTCCCCCGGGGCGCAGAATGCCGCGCACGGGCAAATTCTCAGCGGCGACCCGCCCCCGGTCATCAACGGGGCCAGCATCGCCCGCACCCCTAAAATCCCCAATGCGGATCAGAACACCACCGTCAGCGCGGAAGTCACCGACAACAGCGCGGTCACCATGGTGGAACTGCGCTACCGCATCAACGGCGGGGCGCCGCAGGCCGCGGCGATGGTGAACACCAGCGGGGACACCTACACCGGGGACATTCCCGAATCCGCCTACAACGACGCCGACCGGGTGGAGTACTGGGTGTACGCGGAAGATGATTTTCCCCAGGGCAGCGAAAGCGCCCACTTCAACTTCTTTGCCGGGAACACCCCGATCTTCGATCTCCACGCCGCCGGCAGCAACGGGGTGCTGTTCTACCTGGATTACGACGCCCGGGTAACCGGGGTGGCTACCGTGGCGCACGGGGTCTTCTCCACCACTAATTTGGACGTGTACCTGCAGGACGCCTCCGGGGGCATCAACCTCTTTGCCTTCGGGCTGGAACCCGGCCTGACCATCACGGTGGGCAACAGTTACACCGTCACCGGGGCGGTGGACCAGTTCAACGGGAAAACCGAAATCATCCCGGAAGACCAGCTCACCGAAATCATCGATAACGGGCCGGGCGTGCTGCCGGGCGCGGTGGTGAAAACCGTTGCCCAATTCCTGGCCGACGCAGAAACCTATGAAGGCATGTTAGTCGCCATTGCCCAGGTCACCAACACCGGCGCGGGGCAGGCCTGGCCGGCCCTCGACTCCGACGCCAACGTGGAGATTACCGATGACGGCGGCGTCAGCCGGATCATCCTGCGCATCGACCGGGATACCGACATCGACGGCTCTCCCGAACCCACCTGGCCGGTAAACATTCGCGGTATTCTCACCCAGTTCGATAACGGCGGCGCGCCCCTGGATACCGGCTACCAGGTGCAGCCCCGTTCCCTGGAAGACATCGACATTATTCTCGGGGTGGAGCCGCTGAGCGGCGGCGAGCTAATTCGCACCCTCAAGCTGCACGGCAACTATCCCAACCCCTTCAACCCCGCTACTACCCTGCGCTTCGATGTTCCCGCCTCCGGGCAGGCCGCGGTGGTCGAATTGGCGGTTTACAACGCCCTGGGGCAGAAAATCGCCGTGCTGGTGAATGAAAAGCTGGCCGCGGGGCGCTACGAGGTGCAGTGGAACGGGCGATCCGATGCCGGCGCCGCGGTTCCCAGCGGGGTCTATTTTGCGGCGCTCTCCCTGAACCGCAGCGAGCAGCAGGTCGCCAAAATGGTCTTGATGAAGTAAAAATTTCTTTTGAAGGGGCGAGTCGCCGACTCGCCCCTGTTTTTTTGCGCCTCGAAAATCGTTTTTCATTTTGCAAATCAATTTTGAATGAACTATGTTCTACCCTCAATGATTCCAATTATCCACCGGAACCGCAGTTCTGAATAAGAGAGCTTTCGCTCTCCTGTCCGCTTTTGCCGGTCATTCACCGTTTTTTGACGTACCATCGCGTCGCCCGGCTGCATTCAGGGGCATCCTTTTTCCCGGGATATTCCGGTTTGCCCCGAATTTTCGGGAAACGCAGCCAACCGGAAACCGGGATTGGCATTCACCACTAATTTCCCCTTAACCAACAAACCAAATCCAAACGGGGTATTTTATGAAGCTTTTATTCCTTACCGTTCTGGCGTCCTGCCTGTTTTTTTCCACCCTCGCGCAAGAGAGGGAAACGCCTTACCAGGAGGGGGAGCTGCTGATTCAGTTCCTGCCTCGCGCCGATATCGAAGCCTTCGAAAATGATTACACCTTTCTGGAGCTGCGGGCGAAAAAATTATTGTCGCGCCGGATGAACATCTGGTTGTTCGAATACAACCCCGCCCGCGCCACGGGGGAGGAAGCGGTAGCCGCGGTGTACCAGCATCGCGACGTGCTGCTGGCGCAGCTTAACCACTTCGTCACCCTGCGGGGGGAAAACTCCGATGCGAAAACGACACCCCCGGCAATTGAGCAAACTTTCCCCAACGATCCCCAATTTCCCAACCAGTGGGCCTTGAATAATACCGGGCAGACCGGCGGCACCCCGGACGCGGACATCGACGCGCCGGAAGCCTGGGACATCGCCACCGGCGGGGTTACCAAGTTAGGGGATGAGATTATCGTGGCGGTGATCGACGGCGGCGGGGAATTGACCCATTCGGACTTATCTTTCTGGAAAAACATCCACGAAATCCCCAACAACGGCATCGACGATGACAACAACGGTTACGTGGATGATTATAACGGCTGGAACGCCTACAGTAGCAACGGGAACGTGCCCAGCAGCTCCCACGGCACCCACGTCTCCGGCATTGCCGCGGCAAAAGGCAACAACGCCCTGGGGGTAAGCGGGGTGAACTGGAACGCCAAAGTGATGCCCATCGCCGGCTCCTCCGGCACCGAATCCATTGTGGTGGAAGCTTACGGCTACGCCCTGGAACAGCGCGCCCGCTACAACGAGACCAACGGAGCGTTCGGGGCCTTCGTGGTGGTCACCAACTCCTCCTTCGGGGTGGATTTCGGCGACCCGGCCAATTTCCCGATCTGGTGCGCAATGTACGATTCCATGGGCGCGCAGGGCATTTTGAGCTGCGGCGCCACCGCTAATCTGAATATCAACATCGATATTGAAGGGGACATTCCCACCGCCTGCCCCAGCGATTACCTGCTCTCCGTTACCAACACCACTTCCAATGACCTGAAAAATTCCGGCGCCGCCTACGGGTTGACCACCATCGACTTAGGCGCGCCCGGCACCAGCATTTTGAACACCGACGTGGGCAATTCCTACAGCAGCAAGACCGGAACCTCTATGGCCTCGCCCACCGTGGCCGGGGCGGTCGCCCTGCTCTATGCCGCCGCCAGCCCGGGTTTGATCCAGATATATAAGGATAATCCCGCGGAGACCGCGCTGCTGTTCAAGCAGTGGATTATGGACGGAACCGACCCGATCGCTTCCTTGCAGGGAATTACCGTTACCGGCGGGCGCTTGAATGCTTACAACAGCGCGTTGTTAGTGCAGAGCTTTGCCGACTCCCTGGACCCCAATCCCCCGGCCAATATTACCGCTTACAGCGATTACACCACCCCCACTTCCATGCTGCTGGCCTGGGATGACCCTACTAACTACGCCGGCGGCGATCCCTTGCTCCCCGGGGAATTCACCATCGAAATCCAGCGCGACAGCATTCCGGTGGCTTCAGTGCCCGGCGGGGCGGAACAATATAACGACATGGGGCTGAATGACGGCCAGCTTTACACCTACCGGCTTTACGCCAAAGTAACCGCCACGGACAGCACCAGCGAGGCGCTGGAGGTCTCCTGGCACGCCGGGGGATCGCCGGTTCCCGCGGCGCCGGAAAATCTGGCCTGCGCCGCCACTGCCACCCAGGCCATTTTAACCTGGAGCGATCCCGCTACCCAGGAAGACGGCACGCCTTTGGATGACCTGGACCATATCAATATCTATCGCAACGGAAGCCTGGCGGGAAGCGCCCTCCCCGGCGCCCAAACCTACACCGACACGCCCCCGCCGGGATTTGTCTATACCTATACCGTCACTGCGGTGGACAATGAGACCCCGCCCAATGAGAGCGATCCCGGCAACGCCGTGGAGTGCTTTGTCGGCTCCACTCCCAATTTTTTGGTCTGGGTAGGTCCGGACGCCTCCGGGGCCAGCGCCGCCAGCGGCGACAGCCTTTTCAGCGCCCTGGTCGCCAATGGGAAAAGCTCCTTTTTGACCAATGACCTCTTCGAGTTCGGCAATGATTTGAGTATTTATGACGCGATTTTTGTGGTTTTGGGGATTTTTCCCAATAACCACGAGATCGTTTCCGGCGACCCGGAAGGCCCGGCGCTGCAAAGCTACCTGCAAAACGGGGGCAGCATCTACTTAGAGGGCGGCGACTGCTTCAATTACGATCCTGAAGTGGGCGGCTACAACATCCGCCCCTGGTTCGGGCTGAACGACGGGCCGGACGGCAGCGCGGACGTGAGCGGGGTGACCGGCTTGAACGACCTCTCCGGCTTCAATTTCGCTTACACCGGGGAGAACAACTGGATGGATGAATTGCAGCCCAACGGTTCCACCTCCATCTGGAAGAACAGCGCCAACAACGATTTGAGCGGGGTGTTCTACGCCGGTTTCGGCAGCGGGAAATCCATCGGGGTAGTGCCCTCTTTCGGGGGGCTGGTGGATAATCCCGAGCCGCTGAACCCGGAAAGACGCGCCCTGGAAAATTACGTTCGCCAATACCCCGCGGAGCCGGAACTGCTGAAGGCGCGCCCGGAACGGGGCGAGCGCAGGCCGTTCGTCAAAAAAGCGGCTTACCCGGAACAGAGCCAGCGCCAAAACCGGGAAATTCCCTTGTATAAAGTTACTCCCAACGGGGTGGAGATTCTCGCCAACACCAAGGAAGACGTGATGGCCGCCTACCTGGATCTGCTCATTGACGTTAGTTGCACCACCGGCCTGTTGGGCGACGTGACGGGAGACGACGCGGTGAACTCCACGGATGGTTTGATCATGCTCTCCTACGACGCGAGCCTGCCCCTGCCGCAGCCCTACCTGGATCGCATCGCCATGGGCTTTGGGGACGTGACCGAAGACGGTTCCACCACTTCTACCGACGCCCTGGTCACCCTCACCTGGGAAGCGGGGCTGCCGGTTCCCTTCCCGGTGGGCACGGTGGTGTGTCTGCCCAACCCGGCGGCTCGCGCTCCCCAAACCCCCGCGGCCATGGGCAGCCTGCTGAAAGAGGGGCAAGCCGTCAGCGCCTCCGCGCTGGCGAATGTTTCCTCAGTGACGGCCAACCAGACCATCACCGTTCCGGTGGTGATCGACGTGGCGCAGTATCCCGGCAAATTAGGCAGCTTTACCGCGGAGCTTTCCTGGAATCCCGCGGAATTGCAATTCCTGGGGTACCGGGGCGGGAATAGCGCCGGTTTCGAGAACCCGGTGGTGAACGACAGCAAAACCGCGCAAGGGCAGTTGATCTTCGCCAACGCCAATCCGCACGGCGGGGAAGGCGCGGTGAACGTGCTCAACCTGGAATTCAAGGCTCTGGCAAACGGCGCGGCGAATGTCTCCCTGGAATTCAGCGCCATGGCCGCGGCGTTAACTTTCACCGACCTGCTGCCCTACCTGAAGCTTTCCGGCGACGGTTCCGCCTCGGAAACGGAGAATATCCCGCAAAGCTTTGCGGTGGATAACTATCCCAACCCCTTCAACCCCGCCACCACCATTCGCTACCAGTTGCCGGAAGCGGCGGCGGTGCAGTTAGTGATCTACAACGTGCTCGGCCAGCAGGTGCGTAGCCTGGTGAACGAGCGGAGGGAAGCGGGTTACCACCAAATCGCCTGGGACGGGCGCAACGACGCCGGCGCGGCGGTGGGCAGCGGAATCTATATCTACCGCTTCACCGCCAACAATTTCACCAAAGTGCAGAAAATGATGCTCTTGAAGTGAAACGGGATACGGAATACGTATTAGACCTTATAACTGGTTAAGTACCTAAATTTCGCCCAAAATAGCGGCGAGTTGCCATAGAGAAACAGGACTTGACAAAGCGGCGGTGATAGGTTACCTGTATAGGAAAGATTAAGTATCCTTAGCGGAGCAAGCACTTGGCTTGACCCCAGAGAAACGGGAACATACCATTTTGCGCGTTGATTCGGGCGGCGGCGGCATCGAAATCAAAGAAGATAAGCAGGGCCTGGGAACATCCAAACGCAACAAGAAACGCTTCCCGGCCCAACAAATCCTCTGCCAACTGGAAGTTCTGGCTCATAACCTCTTGGTTTTGGGCGAAATTTAGGTGCTAAATATCCTGGTGGTCTCCAGGAGAAGCAAATCAGGGGTGGAGAAAGCGCCAAAGTAATAGTGGGGAGTGCCCGGTTGTATGTGCCTTCCCATCAGAAAAAGCGCTTTGTAATTGCTTTAAAATATGAAGGAGAGCAAGAATATCGCTCTTCACCCCGGAAGGCCGGGGCAACCCGCTTAGAGAACAAACTTCCTGCCTCTACAACAGGAAGCCTGATCGAGAAAGTGAAGGTAGAAAGCCTCTTGCAATTCATCCGAAGCTTGCTATTCTCTGATAATCCACAACAACAACTCCACTGTCTTGCCGAGGCCGTAGAAGAGGTTTTTCAGTTGGCTCCCTCTAAAAGCACATGGTTAATCGCGACCTGGGTAGGCTGGAGCCAACTCCTGCTTTGAAATATAGGGTAGCTGCGTATCGAGCTTGTCGAGATGAGGAGGAAAGTTTAGCGGCTGAGTTTTCTTCGCAAATCCGTTTGTCAGAACGACGAACCTTGATTGATCAACAAATCCCAGTATGCGAAATATTTATTTCAATACCTTAGTTCGATTTATACTCCGACGGCAGCACCCCAAACTGTTCCTTAAATGCTTTGGAGAAGTGCGAAAGGCTGCTAAACCCCACCTCGTACGCCACCTCCGCCACATTGCCAAAGCGCTGCTGCAAAAGTTGCGCAGCGCGCTTCAGGCGCAGGGTGCGGATAAATTCCCGGGTGGAGTCGCCGGTCAGGGCCCGCAGTTTGACGTTCAACTGGCTGCGCCCGATTCCGATTTTCCGGGAAAACTTAACCGTATCAAATTCACTGTCTCCGATGTGTTCTTCCACAACTTCCATGGCCCGGCGGAGGAATTTTTCATCCGCGGAGGTCACGGTGATGTCTTGCGGCTCCACTTTCAATTCCCGCTGAAACAGTTCCCGGAGTTTCCGCCGCTGCTCGATGAGGTTCTTGATACGCACCTGCAATTCTTCCGCATCGAAGGGTTTGGTCAGGTAATCATCCGCCCCGGTTTCCAATCCTTCCAATTTGCTGTCCCGGGAAGCTTTGGCGGTCAGCAGGATCACCGGGATATGGCTGGTGCGAGGATCGGTTTTGATTTTTTCACAGAATTGATACCCGTCCATTTTCGGCATCATTACGTCGCTGATGATCAAATTCGGCGCCGCTTTTAATGCGGTTTTAAATCCCTCCGCCCCGTCTTCCGCTTCCGCAATCCGGTATTTGTTTTTCAGGGAATTGTGGATGTAGGCGCGCATGTCGGGGTTGTCTTCCACGATTAAGATATTGGGTGATTGGGTGATTTGGCGATTGGATGATTGATAGTGTAGGGGCGAAGCATCCCCGGCAAATTCTTCGGTGTGCGATTCAATGCTCTGCAAGGGATGCTTCGCCCCTGCGGTGATTTCACCACCACCAATTTCAACAATCTGTTCCGGTTTCAAATGTTCCTTGCCCAACGGCAGACGTACGATAAATGTCGTTCCTTTGCCCACTTCGCTGGTCACCAAAATTTTCCCGTGGTGCAATTCCACCAATTCTTTAGTGAGCGCCAGGCCGATACCGGTGCCCTGTCGAGACGTTGCATACAACGTCTCTCCTTCCCCAAAATCATTCACCTGGAAGAAGCGCTCGAAGATGTGTGGGAGATGCTCGGCGGGAATGCCGATGCCGGAATCCCTTACCGCGATTTCTACGACTGGTTCGGTATTAGCCGCGCTGTGACCCACCCCTTTATCCCCTCCCAGGAGGGGAACTCCGGGAATCCCCTCCTGGGAGGGGTTGGGGGTGGGTAAAGACACCACCACTTCCACACTCCCGCCCGTCCCCGTAAACTTAAAGGCATTGGAAAGCAAATTGGCCACAATCTTCTCGAACTTATCCCGGTCTATATAGACGGTAATATCTTGATCTGGCGCTTGAAAGGATAAATCAATTCCCTTTCGTTTTGCCAGCGATTCAAAGGCCATGGTCAATTGCCGGGTGAGTTCCACGATGTTTTCCGGGCGGGTTTGCAGCTTCATGCTGCCGGATTCCAATTTGGAGAGGTCTAAAAGCTGGTTGACCAGCCGCAGCAGGCGGTTGCAGTTGCGCAGGATCAAATCATATTGCTCCTTGAGGTTGCCTTTAAACTCCCCGGAACGCAGTTGCCGCAGCGGTCCCTGAATAAGCGTCAGCGGGGTGCGAAACTCGTGGGAGATGTTGGCAAAAAAGCGCGACTTCATCCGCTCCACTTCCTGAACCTTCTCTTTTTCCAGGTGCTCCATTTCAAATTCGTGTTTGAAGCGCTGGCGGCTCAGTTCGTAGCGCCGGGCGCCATAAAGCAGCCCAAGAGCGAATAGCACGTAGAACGTGTATGCCCACCAGGTTTTCCACCAGGGGGGCAGGATGGTAATTTTCAGGGAAGCGCCTTCCTCGTTCCACACCCCGTCGTTATTGGAGCCCTTAACGTAGAGGGTGTAATTGCCGGGATCAAGATTGGTGAGGGTAACGTCATGCTTTGTACCCAATTCAATCCAATGATCGTTAAATCCCTCTAATTTGTAAGCATATTGGTTTTTCGCCGGTTGCTGAAAGCTTAGCGCGGCAAATTCAAATGTGAGAATGTTGTTCTTGTAAGAAAGTTCTATTTTCTCTCTCTCGGGAATACCCTTATCTTCAATTGCTTTCTCCCCGGGAGCTTCCGTGCTATATCGTTTAAATACAGTGAACACAATCGGCGGAACAAAAAGATTGTCTTTGATGTCTTCCGGGTTGAAAATATTAAAACCGTTGATTCCGCCAAAGATCATCTCTCCGTTGCGGCTTTTGCAAAATGCGCCAAAATTAAAGGTATTGCTCTGCAATCCGTCACTAATGTCATAGTTCTTAAAGATTTTATTCCGGGGGTTAAACCTGGAGATTCCGTTTCCCGTGCTAAGCCAGAGGTTCCCCTGGTTATCTTCCAATATACCATTAATACTGAGATGAGGAAGCCCATCCGCAATGCCATAAGCAAAAAAGACTTCTCTTCCCCGGTCAAAACGATTCAACCCGCCACCGTCTGTTCCCAGCCATAAAACCCCTGAACGGTCCTCATATATACAAAGTATAGTATTATTACTTAGCGTTTCAGGATTTTCCGGGTCATGCTTAAAGGGGTAAAATTCCTCTTTCTCACGATCAAAGCGGTTCAAACCGCCATTTAATGTTCCGACCCACATGATACCCTGGCTATCTTCATATATTGAATAAATTGTATTAGTGCTCAGGCTGATGGGGTTCCGGGGATCATGCTGATAACGCTTAAAAGTTTGTGTTTGTCTTTCATAGCGATTCAAGCCCTTGTCAAATGTTCCAATCCATAATACACCCGAGCGATCAACACAAAGAGAAAAAATAGTTCTACTGCTAAGTGTGGTGGGATCGTGCCGTTTCACTTCAAAATGTCGAAACGTTTCGTTTTCACGGTCAAAACGATTCAACCCGCCTATCGGACCGGATGTTCCGATCCATAATGTCCCCTGTAGATCTTCACGTAAGGAATAAATTGTGTTGGCGCTTAAAGATTGAGGATTTTCGCGGTCATGTTTAAATGTATAGAAAGTACCGCTTTTTCGATCAAACTTATTCAATCCTCCCGACTCCGTTCCGACCCATAAACTTCCCTGGCGATCTTCATAGAGGGCATAGATGGTATTGGTACTTAAACTTTGAGGATTATGAGTGTTGTGTGCAAAATGCTGGAAAACAGATCTTTGCCGTTCAAACCTGTTCACTCCCCCGCCATAAGTTCCCATCCATAGCGCTCCCGAACGATCTTCGTAAATACTGTAAATGACATTATTGCTAAGGCCTTCGAGGTTATAAGAATCGTATTTAATTCGTTTGAAGAGCGCATTGTTTCTGTCAAATAGATTCAATCCCTCTTGTGTTCCCACCCATAACATTCCGGTATGATCTTCAAATATTGTGCGAACATAATTATTCGATAAAGACCGGGGATCTTGAGGGTCATGCATGAAATGCTGGAAGGTTTCGCTTTCCCGGTCAAAATAATTTAATCCGCCGCCGTAAGTTCCTATCCACAAGGTTCCAGTTTTATCTTCATAGATCGCATAAACTTCTCTATAACTTAAACTTTGGGGATTTTGCGGATCCGGTTTGAAGTGTTTAAAAGTTTCACTTCCCAAATCAAAGCGATTCAATCCCCAATTTGTTCCTACCCACAAAACATTCGGTTGGCCGGGAGACTCATGAAGATCAAAGACCATTTCTCCGTACAAACTTTGGGGATTTTGCGGGTCATAGCCAAAATGTCGAAATGTCTTAGTATCCCGATCAAAACGGTTTAGCTTTCCATCATAGGTCGCTATCCACAGGACTTTGGAATGATCTTCATAAATGTCAACTACTTCGTTATGGCTCAGGCTTGCTGGAATATTTGGATCATGTTGAAAACGTTGAAAAGTTTCGCTTTGCCGGTCAAAACAGTTCAGCCCCCCCAGCCAGGTTCCTACCCAAAGAATCCCCTGGTGATCTTCGAAAAGGGAATGGATATGATTGCCGCTTAAACTGTTCGGTATGGCTGGATCGTGTTTATAGACCTTAAACCCATGACCGTCATATCTGTTTAACCCATCCTCCGTGCCAATCCATATAAACCCTTTACTGTCTGAGATGATGCACCGGGCATAATTATTGGATAGTCCTTTTTCGGTATCGAGGTGATCGAACGCTACTCTTTTGGGTTGACAAAAGAGGCTGGGAGCAAAGATCATTACTCCCAGCCATATCCAGCTAATTAAATTCCGGGAGGGGGAAATTTTTATCATATTGTCCCCTTCAAGCAATAGAAGTTTCAGCACGGCGAATGAACTCTGCAGAAAAATTTTCACTGCAAGAGTGAATAAGCGCCCTGCTCCAAAACCATGTATTTAAAAACTATTCGTTATCACGAAATGATGGGATGAACCTAAGCATTACTGGGGAAAAAGTCAAGAGATGAGGGTGGGAAATGAAAAAATTTAATCTTGAATTAACGAAACAATGTGTATAGATTAGACTAAAAATACACATAGACGGGGAAACACGATGCGCACGAATATTATTATTGATGACCAATTGATGCAGGATGCCCTTCGCTTAGGCGGTTTCAAAACCAAAAAAGAAGCGGTGGAAGAAGCCCTGCGTTTATTGATCCGCTTAAAACAGCAAGAGCAGATTCGAAAATATCGCGGCAAATTGTATTGGGAAGGCGATTTAGAGGGCATGAGGACTGACTGATGATTATGGTTGACACCTCGGTGTGGGTCGATTACTTTAACGGAACCCAAACTCCCCAGACGGATATTTTGCACGCCATGCTCGGCCAGCAAATTATTGTGATCGGCGATTTGATTTATACCGAGGTGTTACAAGGATTCAATTCCGATAAGGATTTCAATACAGGCCGCCAATTGCTGGATACCCTTGTTTTTCGGGAAATGGTCGGCAGGGAGATCGCCCTGAAAAGCGCCGGGAATTATCGCTATCTGCGCCGGCAAGGCATCACAGTCCGCAAAACCATTGACGTGATTATCGGAACCTACTGCATTGAGAGCAATATGGCGCTGTTACACGCGGATAAAGACTTTGATGCATTGGAGACGCATTGGGGGCTGCAGATTGTTAAATGAACTGAAGAAATCCTGAGTATCCTGTTGATCCTGTCAAAAAATCTAAGTATGATAGAATCAGCAGATAAATATACCTGTAGTGCTAGTTCTTTTGAATCCAGCCGTTGCAAGGGCTGAAAGAGGCTCTGTTTCTGTTCTTCGCGGGGAAAACGTCTATTTTAAGCGAATTTTTAACATCAACTAGCACTACGGGTAAATATGTAAGAAACTCCCAATATCATTGAAACCACAAACATCGTTCCGTAAAACCACTTGGCGTCTTTGTATCGGATAACCTTCCAGCACCGGAATTCTTTGGGGTTGATGAGATATTCCTCCAAGAAAGATTCGCGAGTTTTCTCACCGGCCGTTTGGGTATAAATCCAGCCGACCACATCAAAAAAGGGAAATCGTTTTCCTTTCAGTTCTTTTTCACCTTGCAGCACCAGGTGCTCGAACGCCTCACCGTTAAGGAAAAGAGAGATGTTCCGTTCCCTCCGGCTGCATTGCAGCAGGTGTTTGCGCCAGTGGTAATCCATCACCCAAAATAGCAGGGGAATCAGCCCGGTCAGAAAAATGAGCGCGATCTTGATTTTCCAGGGCACATTGCTCAGGTGTTGTACAATCAAGTACAGGCTGCCTCCCCAAAAAAGGAAACCGAAGTTTTTAGTCTTGAAAATAATATCGTCTAAGTTTTTGATGGTGCTGTGGATCTGGTCGATTTCTTTTAAGAGCAGTTCCCAGCGGTGTTGGCGGCGGAGGGTGGAAAGGTCTTCCATGGATAGTTGATACCTGTTAAAGGAATTTCAGCGTTTCATTCTGCCATACACAACCAGTAAGACTAAGGTAATGATCGTGGCGGTAATGGCAATAATTTGTAATAGACGAGCCAAAGAATCTGATGCTGGGCTATTGATTTGTACTGCCCACCCTAATGTGATCGCCAGTGTTTGCGAAATGACAATCAAACCGCTGGTGGCTAATGTACCAAGCAAGCTAAATCCGGAAAATCGCTTCGACTCCCGGTTGAGAGTCTGCTCCCACGCCAAACCGGGCAATCTCGGCTCGAGTTCGTCGCGTATGTAGCGCGCCAGTTTTATCATGATGACACCCTGGTGCACCCAACTCAAAGTGAGAAACATGGCAATAATCGGATAAATCAACAGCGGGGTGGGCGAAGTAGCTTCTCCTTTCAGCCCAAGCGGGAATAACACGCTCATGGCGATGAACAACAGACTGAAAATCTGAAACCGAAACCGGATACGCTGTTGAATATCGTTGCGCAGCATTTTGTATTCTTCCAGAAGGGCTTGTTCGTTCATGTGGGTTTTGCTGTAAAGTTGTAAGAAATGACTAATTGATAATCGTTACCTTGATTTCATTACTCCCCTCACTTACCAGTCCTTCCGTATCAACCACAAAGACCCGGTAATAATAATCTCCCTCAGGGAGCGACTCGTTATCAACATGGAAAGTGCTATCGACAGCAGCGGTGGTATAGATCAGATCAGAAGAGAGCGTTACACCGGGGGAATTTGCCCGGTACATCGCATAAGCGGCAAAATCCAAAGCCAGGCTTTCTGTCCAATTAAATATACGGGTTTGGGAATCATAACTCAATGTCGGCCGGTCGGGTGGAATTGGCTCCAGTCCGATTTCGACTGTAAAAGTCTTTTCGGTGATATCAATTGTTGTGTTGCCGTGATACTGAATATTCTCGTTTGGATCGTAAGCGCTGACGCTAAAGGTGCGGTCTTCACCGATAGAAACAGAAACTGTTCCTTGCGCGCTGCGACCGGAGACAGTCAGTTCCTTTACAGCAAGCTCCGTATAACTCTCCTCTACACCGGTGGACACCGTGACTACGACTCTTGTGATAGTTGTCAAAGTGCTTGCGTTCCTATAACCCTGGGAAGCAGCAAGTTTAATCTCTAATGCAATCTGCGCTGAACTTTCCGGTGCCAGTGAGTTTTGACATGAAATTATTGCAAGCAACAGGAGACCTGAAAGCAGAAGGATAAAACACTGCCTTCCGGATTTATACTTCATGAATTCAAACATATATTTTCTCCTCAAAAACTATGATTCTTACCAATTGACCGTGATCGTGCCTTTCGCCTGATTATCATCCGATGACGGTTTGAGCAATTGCCATATAGCGACACCGGTGCCCACCGCAGCAGGAATGTAGAACCAGGGTTTTTGCCAGAAGGGTCTGAAGTGACTCCACAACTCAATGTGGTTTACCCGGATCAGTCGCAAATAGTTGCCGGTCTCCTGAACAGATAAACCGAGTTTTGTCAAAGCCCCACCGGGTACAGCCTGAGCCGCCTCCATTGGTTTTAACAGCAGGCTATCTCCACCTGCAAAAACCGTAACCTCGCCTTTTTCCACAAAGACGATGGTGCGCCCACTCTCTTTTTCAACTGTCATCAAGTAGCGTGTGCCATGATGCTTGACCTCCATTGCGGAACTCTTTGCAGTAATCAGATCCCGTAAATTGTCAGCGACGAACGAGCCGTAGGTGATAAAGAACTGGTAATAGCCGAGCCGGACCGGGTCTTCCCGAATCTCGTAAGCTGCGGCGGGAAGGGCAGTGTTCATGGTATCGCCCCAGAGTGTGAACTCTCCGCCGGCTTTGGGGCCTTTTATTTCCAGCCTGGCGTAGATGAAAGGTTTGATAAGAACGCGATCTTTGTCATATAACTTGTCCTTCTTTTGGGCAGAAACCCAATCCGGCTTGTTGTACCTTTTGTATTGGACACTATCTGTTTTTCCTTTAATTTCTTGCTCTCTGCCGTTTTGATTCAAAGCAATCTTGCTAATTTTAGCTCTGAATTGCTCTTGCGCCATCGCCGGTCTGCCAGGGAGTACTTGAAAAACCAGGAGAGCTGCGATGGCCAGGAACAGGTTCCGCGTCTTTAAATTCAATTCTCACCTCCCTTGTTTGTATGCTCTGGATATTGATCAAAGATATTGACCTCACCGGTTCTGGTGAGCCAGGTGAAATCCGCTCGCCGGATCTGCCAGATTTTTTTGTGCTCCCTGCTGTAAAAGTAATAGTCATCCCCTTCGCGGTGAATCAAAATCAGTGGGTTGGCTGTTGCCGGAAGAACCTCGATCTGGTCATTGCGCAGTGCGAATTCTACCGTTGGATAGCTTTTGGCGATGAGAAGAATCCCGTAATTGACCGGTAGATAGAGCAATTGCAGAATGATTAGCAACAGGGTGCTGATGGAAAAGATTGATCGCCAGGGCGACTTTACCGGCTCACCGGTTTTGGCGTTTGGCTGAGCGCGCCAATGCTCCATCAAGGCGTGGGCAAGGATGGAGAGTATGGCCACGCCAAGCAGGCCGGCAAAATACTTCTGGCGCCGGTTGGAGCCATCTTCTGTGGTGTCGATGAGCCAGGAATAAGCGGGATCGGCGTCAGCAAACAGCCAATTGCTCTGTTGCACCAATTTCAGAGATAAGGTGAGGAACACCACTAAAAGAAACAGATTGAATACCACTTGTAACACAACAACATAGCGTATGGCCAGCTTCCTCAGCATGTTTCCCACGTTATTTGCCAGATTTCTGATCAGCTTGATGCGCAGGAGCAGCCGCGCCACAACGATGGCAGCCAGCCCATAAAGCAGCCACTCGAAATTGCGTGCGGGAACTTCCAGTAAGCTATCCCAGAAATAAACCACCAAATTGGGGAAGTAGGCAAAAAACAATCCCCCGCTGAACAGATACTGGCTATAGTCAACCGAGATATGGGTAAGTCCCAGGAAATGATGATGCGCCTGCATGGCCAGAAAGCCAGCCACATAGAAAATAGCAGTCAGCCCGCCGACCGAAGCGCCGATCACGCCCAGGAAACGTTTGGCAGGTTCAAAGGCTTTTTCAAACATTATGAAGACACCTTACAAATTATCATTCAAAGATGAAATTTTGTTTCTTGATTGGTAACTCTCATCTGATTTCTTACCGAAAGTCTTCACATCCACATAACCACTACAACGGTATCGATTGTTTCACCAAAGAGATGGCTTTGTTGCATAATTCATCTCGTGGGTGGAGTTTTCCTCCCCCCCATCGGGA
>CAZFVV010000066.1:0-27445 GCA_964522165.1 uncultured Calditrichaceae bacterium | reverse complement strand
TTTTTTAACCCTCCAACCATTCAGCCATTTGACCATTTAGCCATTCGACCACCCAGGCATCCCCTCCCCTCACTTCCTCTCCCGTTTCCCCCGGGAATTATTTTTCCCTGCGTTCTGCGAATTTCGCTTTTTATATTAGCCATTCGCTATCAGCCAAGGAAGTATTTGCGATATGAAATGGTTCAGAATATTGATATTCATTACGGCAGGAAGCATCGCCCTGGGATCAACCGCCGCTGTTCTGATGGTTCCCTGGTGCTTTCCCGATCCGGCGCTGGCCCAACAGGATAGCAGCGGGGTGGATTCCCTTCAGCCGGGCGCAGCGCAGGCGGATTCCCTGAAAAGAGAACCGGGAGACAGCCTGGAAGCAGCGCAGCAAGGCGCTTCAACCTTCCCCGGCAACGACACCCTGGCGAAAACGCTTTCCGAAAACCGCCCGCTCAATAAATTAGACCGGGTAATTCCCAACAACGCCTTCCGGCCCGGCGAAAAATTGACCTTTACCGTGCGCTGGAAGTTTATCAAGGCCGGGGAGGCGACCATGGAGGTGCGCGACATCGTTAACCTGCGCGATGGAGTGCCCGCTTATCACATCGTTTCTACCGCCCACTCGGCCAAATTTTTCGACGCGTTTTACAAAGTGCGCGATGAGGTGGAAACTTTCCTGGATACCCGGGGACTTTTCTCCTGGAAATACAACAAGCGCCTGCGCGAGGGGGGGTATAAGTTCGACCTGCTGGTGGATTACGACCAGACGAATGGCATCGCCCAGATCGAGCGCATCCGTTACGAGAGCGATGAGCCTCTGAAAGTGCGAAACCAGGAGAGATTCGAATTGGACATACCGGAGTACGTGCTGGACGTGCTGAGCGCCTTCTACTACGTGCGCACCCAGGAGTTAAAGATCGGGGAACCGATCTACATGGCCAACCATGATAATAAGCGGGTGTACCAATTACAGGTGATCATTCAGCGAAAAGAGCGGGTGAAGGTGGAGGCCGGCACCTTCGATTGCATTATGGTGCAGCCGCGCCTGTTAGGAGAGGCGATTTTCAAGCAGAAGGGAGAATTGTGGGTCTGGCTTACCGATGACGAATACAAAATCCCGGTGCAGATGAAATCCGCCGTGGCCGTAGGCTCCATTACCACGGAGTTGAAAAAAATCGAGGGAGTGCCCAACCCCATTCCGGCGAAGGTCAAATGAGAGTGAGAAGTAAGAAGTGGCAAGTTGCAAGTGAAAAGTGAAAAGTGAAAAGTGCAAAGTGAAAAATGACGATCAATGACGCCCCGCCAATGACCATAACCAAAGGTTCATCACCATGTCGCGGTTCAAAAAATTGACCTTTGAAGAGGTCGAAACTTACAGCATCACGGAACGCTTCAGCAAGGTGGGCATCGGGGATTTTGCGAAGCCGCTGAAGCGCACTTCCACGTTGGAAGATTTCCTGTACGCGCTGCCGGAGATTCTCATCGGGCAGGATTTCCGGGAATTTATCGCCCATTTCCGGCGGGCGATCCGGGAGAAGAATGCCATTATCTGGATGATGGGCGCCCACGTGATCAAATGCGGGATCAACCCCTTGATTATCGAGCTGCTTCGACGGGGGTATATTTCGCACCTGGCCATGAACGGCGCTTGCGTGATTCACGACGTGGAGATCGCCATGTGGGGCATTACCAGCGAGGACGTGGCCGCCGGGCTGCAGGACGGCACTTTCGGGATGGCGCAGGAGACCGCCGCGTTCATCAACGAGGCGCTGGCGGCGAATAAAAACAATCAAAAAGGGTACGGGGAAGCAGTGGGGGAGAAAATTATCGCGGCCAATGCTCCCAACCGGGGCCTCAGCCTGCTGGCCGCCTGCCTGGAGCACAACGTGCCGGTTTCCATTCACCCGGCGCTGGGAACGGAGATTATCCACCAGCATCCCAATTTGGACGGGGCGGCTTTCGGAGAGAAATCCTTGCTGGATTTTCAGCTTTTTACCCACTCCCTTACCCAATTGAAGCAAGACAGCATTGTGATCAACGCCGGCTCCGCGGTGATTATGCCGGAGGTGTTCCTGAAAGCCCTGACCGTGGTGCGCAACCTGAAGTACCCGGCGTACGGCTTCTACACCGCGGTGTTCGACATGATCCGCCACTACCGCCCCACCGAGAACGTGAAATACCGCCCCACCCTCTCCGGCGGCAAGGGCTACTACTTTGTGGGGCACCATGAAATCATGCTGCCGCTGCTAATAGGGATGCTGTTGGAGTGAGTTTGTGGAACCCCGGCTCGTTACACCGCTCTGCGGTGTAACGCGTAAGGAGAAGCTCTGCTTCTCGGATACGAATTTTCAAAAGCCACGTGATCGGCGCTGCCTGGATTCCCGCACTAACCTGTCTATCTCGGCAGCAGCAAGACCGCCGGCGGACTCGATGTCAGAGCGAATATTATCTATAACCGTCTGGAGACGGCTGGTATCTCGCTTCTGTTGCAACGAAATCAAGGCCAGCACCGCTTCGCGAAAGGTGAGCGCTTCAACTGGAGTGCAGAATTTATTCTGCATAACCTGGAACTTAAAATATGTGGGTGTACTCCTGTTGTGTGCAAAATAAATTTTGCACTCCCGCCGGGCACTAAAACACTGGAAACACCTGCGCACTGCTTTTACCGTTCAAAAAAATCCTGAATGATGGCGGCGAGGTCTTTCTCTTTCAAGGCCGCCAATTCTCCTAAGTAGAGCTTTCCGTCCGCCGGCACTTTCGTTTCATCCTCGGTGGATTTGACCGATTTCTGGATGTAATTCTGCAGCCGCTCGATCTCGTCGTTATAAAAACTCACCGCGCTTTGCCCGATTTTCAGCTCTTTGATCTCCCAGTCGATGCGCGAGGCGTCGATGCGGCAGAACCAGTTGTCGTCGTACGCGGTGGTGTCCAGCCGCTCCAGGTCTTCCAACAGGGCTTTGTTGAAGCTCTTCACCTTTCCGCTTACCGGGGACTTGAAGGGGATGGAGTGGGCGCCCTGTTTCACGCTGAAAAGGTGCTGCCCCCTTTGCACTTCCATGCCCAAGTTGGGCATTTCCACCCCGTCCACTTTCCCGATGATCTTCTTGGCAAAATCGTCGATGCCCACGAAGACGTTGCCGTCCGGGTCTAAGCTGGCCCAGCAGTGCCCTTCGGAGATGAACACCCCCCCGGGGATGTAGAATTCCACGGAGCTGGGGATTTTCGCCTCCGTGAAGTGGGTGATGCGCACCTGCGGCTTCAACTGCTTGTGGATGCGATCCTGCCGGCGGATGACGAATTTCTTCACCATTTCCAACAGCTCATCTTCGGTGAAGGGCTTCTGCACGTAATCCATGGCCCCGAACTTCATGGTTTCCACCGCGGTTTCCACGGAGGCGTAGCCGGTAATGATGATCACGTCGATGTCCGGGCGCAGGTGTTTGACCGACTTGCACACTTCCACCCCGTCCATTTCCGGCATTTTCAAATCCACGAACACGAAATCGTAATGGTGTTTCTGGATCAGCCCTAAGGCCTCCTGCCCGCGCTGCACCGTATCCACGCAATAGCCGTCTAACACCAGGATTTTCCGGAAGCTGTCCAAAATTACTTCCTCGTCGTCCACCGCTAAAATTCTCGCTTTGGGGTTTTCCACCTCCACGCGCTTGAGGGTTTTGGCCTCGTGGCTGAAATCCAGCTTCAGGTTGACCGCCAGCGCCTCTTCCCGCTCCCGGCGGGCGCGTTTTTCGGCCACCGCCCGGCCAATTTTGCGGATGGCCAGGTCGGCCAGCACAAATAAGATTACTGCTACAACTAAAAGTAGGAATGCCATGGGGTTCTCCTTTTATGGTCAAATCATTCAAATTTTGATAGTATCGCATTTTTAACATATATCCGTGCCGCTCTACTTCAAAACAATCATCTTCCTGGCCTTTACAAAGGTTTTTCCACCGGAAGTGGCCTGAATCCGGTAAACATACATCCCGCTGGCGGCCCGGTTTCCGGATTCATTCCGCCCATCCCAGACGATTTTATATTTGCCGGCCTTCTCCCGCTGATCTACCAGGATTTTTACCCGCTGCCCCAGGATGTTGTAAATCTCGATTTTTACCTGGCTGTCCAGGGGCAGGTGGTATTCAATTGTGGTGGTGGGGTTAAACGGGTTGGGGTAGTTTTGCAACAGGGCAAATTCCTGTGGAATGAGCAGGGAAGTTTGCCGGGTTCCTGGTTCAAGCAGCAGATTTAACAACCTTTCCGTTTCCTGCCGGCATTGTGCTAATTGAACTTGCTGCGCTTTGAGATATTGCGCCGAGGTGATTCCGCCATTGCTTCCCGGTCTGCCGGAACCTGCGGCTTTGCCGCCTGCCCCATTGAGACCTGTGGCCTTGCCAAACCATCCTCCACCGGCAAACAACTCGTTGGTTAGAATATCTATCTCTGAGTACACCGAGTCACAGAAATAAGGGGTGGCCTGCGCCCAGGCAGCGTGTTCGGTGATGGCGGCCTGGTAGTCTTCAGCATAGGTCAGGCAGCGGATGGCCAGGCGTTTAGCCACGGTGGCCAGGGCGGTATCGGGATGGCTGCTCAAATTATCGAAACAGGCTTTTACGTTGGCCACCGGCTCCCCGGCCTTGAGCTTCAGGTAGTAGAGCCGTTCCAGCGCCGCCTTGCTCTCCGCTAACAGCGGGGAAGCATGGGCCAGCGAATCATACAGGATCATGGCGGCGGCATAGTGGGAATCTCGCTCCGCTTGCAGGGCCTCCGCCAGAACGTTCCCGCCCTGGCCGGTTCCTTTTGCGAAGCCCAGCCCCCCGGTATTCCAACTCCTGCTGAAAGGAGAGAAATGATAACTATCCGGGGGATACAGGCGGGAAGCAATTTCCAGGGAATCGGTAGTACCCCAGTAATTTTCCCGGACATAGACGATAATTTCGCGTTCGTCTCCCTCGCGGTGCATCAAATATCCCCCCACACTATCCATAATATCGTTGAACCCGTAATCGAGGATCGGAAAGGAAATGTCATATACCTGAATTTCCGGGGGATTTTCGCTGCCTTCGCGGGCGTTTTGGGCCACTAAGTTATACCCCGGCTCTACCATCAGCGGGTAAGAAGAAGCAAAGGAAACCATGCCGGGCGCTTTATTTTCCGTAACCCGGTTGCCGGATACCGTCGGGGAGCTTTGATAAAAGACCAGCCCGCCTTTGGCCTGGGTGTTCACAGCGCTGTAGCTGTTGCCGGTGACGATGTTTTCATAGAAGCCGCCCTCGGAGCTGTACTCAAAATAGACTCCCCGCAGGCCGTTATCCCGGAAGGCGCAGTCAGCGATACGGAATTGGGAATCTAACAGGTATAATCCCTCGGTGCTGTTGCTGTCGAATTCGCATTCCACTAAGGTTAAATCCGCTCCCCTGGCGGTCAGGCCGGTTTCATTATCGAAGAAATTGCTGGCGCTGATTTCCACTGCAGATTCGTTGGCATACAGGCCGGTCGAATTACCGGAAAATTCCAGGTGTTCAAAGGGATTTTCCGGCGTAGAGACATTTTGAAGGAACAGGCCGGTCTCTCCCTGGCGGAAGGCGGCGTAGCGCAGGCGCAGTTCATGCTGCAAATCCCCGTAATCCACCGCCACCCCGCCCATGCGTTCGGTTGGCCGATAGCCGCGGAAAATGATGGTATCCGGCTCCCCGCCCTGTATCCCTTCGCAAATAAAATCGCCGCTAACGGTCAGGACTTTCCCGTCATCGAACAGTACTTTCGTTCCCGGTTGCACGGTAAGAGCGTAGCCGTTGGTGGAAATATCTTCCATCACGTTCACATACCCGCTCCAGGTGGTGTTGGCGACCAGGTCATTTTGGGCGATGACGTTGAAGGAAAGAGTGGCTTCTGCGGTGTTGCCGTAGGCGCCCATGTTGATGCGGTTGCCGTTGGGATAAGGCTCATTTTGAAAACTGTCTGCCGGAGAACCGGCATCGATGCAGGGGGAGTTGGCTTTTAAGTGGAAATCGCCAGCAATATCATTTACGAAAATGGGGTCTTCGTAAAGATTGGTGCTATCGAATGGAGCGCCGGTATTGTCTAAATTATAAATACAGGTATAGGTAACCGCAGCATCAGCACCACCTCCGCTCATATTGCCATTTTCATCAATCGTGTAAGAGTTTTTATACAGAATATTATTTCGAATGGCAGGCACGGCGTAGCCAGTTTCCGGGTCTTCCCAGCAATATATTCCGAATTCATAAAAAGAAATGGTATTGTTGACTATAAGCGGCTCAATACTCTCATCGCCACTCATAAAAATTCCTTTGGTTGGGCGGCCTTGCCCGTTCATCACATTGTGTTGAATGGTTGGAGTACCTGCCCCATTAATCCGAATCCCGCTTCCGGATAAAAATTGATTGTGTTTAATATTGACATCAGCGGCGTTAATGTTTAAGGAGGCAGAATGTAAAAAAGTAGAGTTCTTTATAACGGAACTGTTTTCTGCAAAAGAGAGTGCCAAACTGCTGGAATCTATAGTACAGAGATCGAATTCGCTGTGGGGAGCACTAACGCTCAATTGACTGTTTATAAAATGGCAATTATTGAACGAAAAGTTATTGCCATTGAGACCGGCGATGGCGAGATGACAGTTCTCAAAACTTAGCCCTTCAAAATGGCGATTAGATATTTCGACGGAATCCATGGCGAGTACATCAAGGCCGCGTACGGCGTTTTTAACCGCAACATGGGTGAATTCAAAATCACTGCCGCTTTCAAAGCTCAGCCCTTGCCAATCGGAATTAGAGGCGTTGTAGGCGGATTTGAGTACAATGGGCAAAGATTCTGTCCCCAGGGCCTCCATGCTGCTGCCGCTTTCAAATCGAATCTCAATTTTATCAATTCCCCTGGTGGTATCCACGGCTACAACGGTTCCCGCTGTAATCGTAAGGGTGGCGCTATCCGTTACCAGAATATCGCGGTCTAATTCAATCAACCCGCTCCAGGTTACATCGCTGGTGATGATTTCAAGTCCGTAACTCAGGAAAATTGATGCCGTAACCGTGGAGTCAGAGTTATTCCAGGTAATGTTATTGACGGCAATATAGGAATGCATTCCATTGCTAAGGTTGCTTGTAGGAGTGGTATTGTCATTAAAATTGAAACCGCTGCCATAACCCGGGTCTTGTTGATTGAAGGGAAAAGGATCTCCGGCCCAATTTTCCATATCCCCCGGAGCAGGCCACCGGATTGGGGTTACGGAATTATCCGCCACAAAAAGGTCTTCGCCATTGCGCCAGATCAATAAACCGCCGGCATTTCCATTGGGATCAATGGAATCCGGGACGGTGTAGTTTAAATTAACGTCGTTGGGGGTGTATAAATCGAACCCTTCCCGAAGGCGGTTTTCAAGAACAAAGTATTCATCGTTAAAGGATGTTTCGATAAGATAGTATTCAGGGTTCTCGTTGTCATAAGTGATGGTCAAGGTGGTATCACGGCTAATGGTGTCAGCTTCTACCCATCCAAAATACTCCACCCGCGCACGAGGGGAAAAGCTGCAGGGGCAGGCGCCATTGGGATTGTTGGGACCCTGGGCAGGGGTTCCCATGAGCTTCCAGTTCCATGAGGCCAAATCAGCAACATTGGTAGTATCCCTATAATCATGCAGTCCTAACAAATGGGCAAACTCATGGGCATGGCCCCCAATATGGGCAAAATAAATCGGATTGTATGGATGAAAAGATACTTCAGTAACATTGTAGCGCCCGATGTGGGGGTTTGCGGTTCCCCGGAGGTTAGGATCCTGCCGGGTTCCGGCGCTGATGATTGCATAGTAATTGAACTGGGAAGTATCCAGGTTAAACTGGGATATGGCAGCGTTTATTACGCTATCTGTGTATGCCCTGAAGCTGATACTATCGGCATAATAGGTTTTAGATCGAGGTAAAATCACCCATTGGGGAATGAGGTAGCCGTTTACCAGCGTATCCGGGTTCACAATGGAAGGCGTACCGTTTAACCCTTTGAATTGAACGGTCTCCTGCGACTGGTCCGAATAGTAATTTACAAAGCTACCGAAAAGAGCATGACGATCTGGATGTATGTGAGGAAAAACACCCGGCTCATCATCATACCAATAGTTTTTGGAAAAAAACATACTGTCAAAAGGGACTTTTTCATAGCCATCAGGAAAATATTGATTGTTTGGAGCAACCCATCGTGTACTTGGCGTGAAGTCAACCAGGATCACGCCGAGTTTGTAAGTGATAATCCCCCCGGGAGCGGAAGCTTTTTTATTGAGATAGTTTTGATAGGCAATCTCCAACCCTTGTTCAAAAGCTTCAATTTCCGCTTCTATCGCAGCATTCCTTGCTGAAGAACGTTCCAACTGGTAGGAACTCTCCAATGGCGAATCGATCCCCACTTTTTGATCAGACGGGGCGAATTCGCCGGCCATTTCACCGTTCTCATTCAAAACTGCATAATAGTAATATCCGCCGTCTCCCTGGATAATCCGGTAGCCGTCCTGGGTTTCCATCCACCAGTAAAACCCATCGCTCCACAGCCGGGCGGTAAAGGTGACTTCATTGGGTTGTTTCCAGGTAATATAGCCGGTATCAATGTATTCCGCAGCATGAACAAAGGTAAACAAAATGGTTGCCAACAAAAGCATTACGATTCTCTTCATGATATGAAACCCTCCTCAATTAGAGATTATTTGATAATTTATCCGATTATGGTTTTATACTCCTCTGCCTGTAAAGGCAGGCAATCGAGTACTACTTATGCAAATTTTTTCAGCGTAATAGTAGGCTTTTTTTTGTTGCCGGTTGATTATTTACAATCAGGCGGTATAAATAAATACCGCTGGCAGCCTGTAATCCTGATTCATCGGTTCCATTCCATATAATTTCATAATTCCCAGGAGTAAGTTTCTCTGTGATTAAATTTTTGATCTCCTGCCCCAAAAGATTAAAGATTTTTAGTGTCACATTGCTACTGGCTGACAATTGAAAACGGATAACCGTTGAGGAATTAAAAGGATTAGGGAAATTTTGAAAAAGGGTAAAATATTGAGGTAATACAAAGAAATTGTTCGTGTCTATTGAAGTTAATAATTCACCCAAAATACCATTTTTACTGATCTGTTGAGCGAAGATACCATTAAGAGGGGCGTCTTCCCAAATCACAATTATTCCATTATTCCAGTCTGAAATAGCTGTATGAAACCCAAAATCTCTATTAGTGATTAATACATCCGAAACTGGCCATAACTGCATCCCATCAGGATTCAGTTTCTGAGTAAACAATTGTTTATCATTGTTTCGACGGTCAGACCAGGTATAGATAACTGAATTATTGTCACTTAATATTGAGTTTCCACCGCCTTTTAAAGAGCTTACATTACTTACAGGAATACTTTCAGGAAACAACAACTCTCCAGAATAGGAAATCATTTGGGTATAAACATTAAAATCATTTACAGGATCATTCACTTCGGTCCAATATATTACCAGAACTGAATCTGAACGTAAAACTATATCATTGACACCAGAAGACGAATTTAGACTATCTTCAATGATTAACCCATTCGCCCCCCATAGAAAAGCGCCCTCTGGCGAGATGCGATTTGCAACAATATCTCGAATCCCTGAAGGCGTACGACCTCCAAGCACGGCTCCGCCATCTCCATCCGGTTTTATGTGCGAGTAATACATCCATTGAGGACCTGGATTAGGAAGATGCCATAAAAGATTTCCCTGACCGTCGAAACGCTTAAATCCGGTATCATAGCCAAACCATTGGATAATTGCTCCACCCTGTTGATCAGGAATAAGAACATGATCAAAATTTAAACCGGATTCTCCCGTAACTAAAATCCCCTCATCTCCCCAGAGCCGTTGCCCGCCAGGGGAAAGATGCTGTATGTAGAGAGAATCTGGTAGTATGCCAAAACTTACAAACGCCCCTCCCTGGCCGTCGGGAACTACCTGGGTTACTCCAAACTGGTCAGTTTCTTTGCTGGCAGCCCGAACACCCAGCGGCCCCCAGAGCAAGTTTCCCTCCCGGTCCACCCGGTTGACCCGCACCCGGGAATCCTGGGGATAGGGGCCGACAACTTCCCATTCGGTATAAGAGACCAGCGCCCCCCCAAAGCCATCTTCGCTTAGAGAAGGAAAGTAGCTGCTTCCGTTCTTCTCCCCTTTAATTTCCACAACAGACGGCCACCGGATAATGCCGCAGCGATCCACATATTGAAGATATTGGGAGGTGAGTTGGGTGTTGGCATTCCAAAGAATATATACCCCCCCTTCGCCATCCGTGTAGGCATGGGGGTTTTGCCCCCAGGGGGAAACTTGCAGGTTGGCCGAGGGGTCGGTGCTCCAGTAAATAGTATCACATTGAGCATAGGAAAAGGAGAAAGGAAAAAAGATTCCCCAAAGGGGCAAGATGGAAAAAGCGGAAAGGGCAAAAAAAATGCGTTTCATTATGAAAACCTGCTGTTTTTGATCTATCTATTCAACCCCTCGACAGGAATCCGGATTCAAGAAGCGCAACCGCTCGTGAACCCGCTGCTTTCCCGGCGCGGTTTCGTCATCGCAGCAGCATAGGGTTTTTTCGCTTCGTTTTACAGCCGGTCGGAGCTGCACGGGGTCAAGTGCTTCAATTCGTACTCCAGGTCCGAGGGGAGGATGGTGTAGAGCCAGCCCCGGAAGTAGGGGTCTTTCTCCACCAGGGCGCAGTTTTGGGAGAGGGCTTCATTGAAATTCAGGATCTTCCCGGTAATCGGCGCCAGCAGGTTATGAATTAGTTGATCCTCCGTTTCCACCCGGGCGCATACGTTTCCCTGCACGGTCTCTTCTTCCCGCTCGAAAAATTCGATGCGCCGGATGCCCCCCAGGACCTTGATAAACAGGTCGCTCAGCCCGGTTTTTACCGAGCCGTCGCTCTCCACCTTCACCCAGCCGGCGTATCCCAACCGGTAATAACTGGGAGGGCAGGGCACGTAAACGGGGTAAAGGTCGTTCCGCTCCCGCGCCGCGGCGTTGAATGACTGGCTCAATTCCTGGTATTTCATTCCCCGGCGAACCGTGCTCAACAGCTCTTCCACCGTGAACGGTTTGGCCAAAAAGTCGATGGCCCCGAGGTAGAGGGATTTGACCGCATTTTCCACCGTGGAGTAACCGGTGGTGATGATCACCGGCGTCGCGATGTGCTTTTCCGCCAAACGCTCCAGGAACTGGAAGCCGTCCATATCCGGCATCATAATGTCGCAGACGATCAGCCGGTAGCCGGCCTGGGCGATCTTTTTCAGCCCCTCCAGCGCGTGCGCCGCGGTGTCCACCTGGAAGCCCTCGGCGCTGCAAAGCTTCACCACCGCGTCCAGCACCACCGGCTCATCGTCGATAACCAGTATGTCAGTCGATTTTTTCATATTTTCACCATTTACAACTTCTCCCGCTTTACTCGATCCAATGCTCTGCGTTGGATCGAGTAAGGCGGCGCTCTGCGCCGCCCGGCCAAGACGCAGAGCGTCTCAGCCGGGCGTGCCGACGGAAACCGTCGGCACGAGTAAAACCCTACCCTTTCTCCGCCGGCAGGCGCAGCGTAAAGGTGGTTCCCCGGCCCGGCTCGCTGTCCACGCTGATTCTGCCGCCGTGATTGTCAATGATTCCCCAGACCACCGCCAGCCCCAGCCCGGTGCCTTTTTGCCCCTTGGTGGAAAAGAAAGGCTCGAAAATCTTCTCTAAATTCTCCCGGGGGATGCCGCAGCCGCTATCGGCGATTTGAATCTCCACGTACTCCTTTTTGCCCTCTCGTTCCGCCATTTCCCAGTATTGCCAGGCGCAGTCCTTGTTGGTGCATCCGGTCAATTTTCCCTGGGAGGGCACTTCCAGCGCGTACACCGCGGAGCCGCAGGAGGGGCAGGTTTTGCCTTCTTCTAACAGGGAGATGTTGCAGCGCGGGCAGGAGAGGGTAAGCTTGCTTTTTTTGTGAATCGCGACGCCGTAATGGTGCGCCGGCTTGCCGTAAACCGGGTGGAGGTGGATGAATCCCTCCTCGCCGTTGCTGGCAGCTTTCAGGCGGATGGAGGGCAGGCCATCGATCTTGAAGGCCGGGTCGATGAGGTCGTGCCCCTTGGGGCAGGCCGCCTTTTTTATCTGGAGAATTCCAAACGGGGCTAACTGGATCGCCGCCGCACTGAGGGCAATGGTTCCGCCCCGCTCGCCCATGGCGTCCGCGCCGTTTTCGATCAAGTTGATGAACACCTGCTGAATCTGGTTGGCGTCCGCGGTAATGCGGGGAAGATCGCTGTCGAATTGTTTGACCGTTTTGACCTGCTTCAGGGTCAACTGGTTGTCGATGACGTGAAGTGCGCGCTCCAGCACCTCCCGGATGTCCACTTTGCTCTTTTTGGGCACCGACTGCCGGGCGAAATCCAGCAATCCTTTCACGATTTCCCGGCTGCGCTTGGTTTCCCGCACGATCACTTCCAGGTCCTCTTTCAATTCCGGGTTGTCTTTGGCCCGCTTCAGCAGAAAACTGCTGTAGGTAAGAATGCCGGTGAGGGGGTTGTTGATTTCGTGCGCCACCCCCGCGGCCAATCTCCCCAGGGAGGCCATTTTATCCGATTGAACCAGTTGCAGACGCGCCTCGGAGAGCTTCTGGGTCATATTGTTAAAGGAGCGCGCCAGCGCGCCCAATTCGTCGCTGCCCACGTTCTCGATACTGTAATTGAGGTTCCCGGATGCGACCTGCCGGGTGGCGGTGACCAGGGCGTTCACCGGTTTATCCACCCAGTTCTTGACGAAAAACCAGATGATCCCGCTCAGCGCCAAAATGGCGATCAGGGCCAATAGCAGCATCTTGAATTTTGCGGAAGCGATTTGCGCGTCGATGTTTTTCAGGCTGATGACCACGTCTAACACCCCTAACACGGTTTGGGTGCGGGAATGGGCGTGGCAGTTCGCGGTCCAGCAGGAAGGCTCGTTGTAGATCGGGTTGATGATGCCGAATACCCGGGCAGAATCCGGATGTACCCGGAAAACCCGGGTGCGGTTGGAGATGGGCAGCTTCTCCAAAGGCTGGTTTTCCGCGTGGCAAACGTAACAGGCCTGGGCTTTTTTATCCAGCACGTGGCCGATCTGGCTGGTATCGGCGGAGTAAGTGATGCTGCCTTCCTTGTTCATAATGCGAATGTCTTTGATGGCGGGGTCGTCCCCGATCTGCTGGACGATTTTGAGAATGTGGGGGCGGTTATTCAGCAGCATATCGTACCGGGTGCTGCTTTTGACCGTCTCGCTAAGCTGATTGGCGTGGCGCTCCACTTCCGCCAGTAGCACCTGCCGCTGGGAGCGGATATTCAGGTAAGCAAAAATGCTGATGATCAAAATTACCGCCAGCGCGACGGCAAAAATCAATTTAAAGCTGATTTTTTGAAACATTGTTTATATCCATGTTGGTTTGTGCAAAATAAATTTTGCACTCCTATTGAACTTTCCTCCCCGGCTTGTCTTTCGGATAAAATGACCATAAATGACAACCAATGACAGCGAAGCTTACCCTCAATCCACCTTCCTGCCCGGCAGGTCCTTCGGGTAGCTCAAATCGTCGTGGCAATCCGTGCAGGTGGGCGGGGCGTTAAAATTCTGATTGGCGTGGCAGTCGCTGCAATCATTTTCGATATGGTTTTCATCCAGCGCCAGCCCGGTAATGCGATGGTCGAAATTGGTCGCGTTCCAGCCTTTGTGGCAGGCGATGCAGCTCGCATCGGGTTTGGCGACCCGCCGGCGACCCTGCTGGCCGTGGCACTCCTTGCAATCGACGCTGCTGTGAAAACGGGTGAGTGAAAAACCGGTGAGATCGTGATCGAAACGGAGTTTTTCCTGAGCGCCGTGGCAAAATTCGCAGCGGTTGTCGATCTCTTCTGCGTGGCAGGCCATACAATTGTCGTGCGGCTCTTTTTCTGCGGCGGCGGTTTCCTTCATGGTATCGTGGCAGCGGCTGCAGCTCTCATTCTGGTGGCAACTCACGCAGGTTAAACCGTAAAGTTGGGCGTGATCATCGTGGTAAAAGGTAACGACTGCGCCTTCATCCGCTTCGGTTTGATACACCAATTTGGTAGGCTCGGTGATTTTCGGGTGTTTGATTTCCTGTTTCGCCGATTTCACCGCGGCGGCAGTAGCGGCGGAGGGATCGCCTTTGACCGCGTGGCACACCGAACATTCGTTGCTGTGGCTCCATTCCCGGTGGCAGCTCAAACACTGGCGGTGGTATGCGCCTTTCAGCCCCGGTTTGCTCAAATCCGTACCGGTGGCGTTGGGATCATGGCATTCCCGGCAGGCGGCGATCCGTCCCGGGGGATTGAAATGGTGGCAGGAGACGCAGCCGCCGGCCATATCGGCCATCTCCGCGTGGAGCTTATGGGTGAAAATCGTCGGCTCGTACAGGTTGGAGAGCACGTCGATCTTCAGCACCGCCGGGGCGTCTTCGGCGGTATGGTAAACGGTAATACCCCTGCGGCGGGTAAACTCCGGCATAATCTTCAGGCACGGCTTTTCGTAGGTCGGCCGCTCGCAAACGTGGCAGGATTTGCAGTCCAGGGGCATCTGGGCGTGGTGTTTTTCCCCGGCCGGCTGGGCGTACGCAGCGCCCAGGCCGATGATAAGAATGAACATGATCTTTTTCATTTTTAACCTGCTTAACATTCGTTGTCATTCATGGTCAATTGCGCTTCGCGTCATTTGGCTTCGCGTCATTGGCTTTGCGTCAATTGCGCTTCGCGCGTCATTGGCTTCGCCGTCAGTTGCTTCGCGTCAATTGGCTTTGCCGTCATTTTTTCACTTTTCACTTCCCGCTTCTCACTTTTCGATCTTCAATCTTCAATGTTCAATCTTCAATGTCTTGCGTTCCCCGGATGGCGAATTTGGTTCGCGGGCGGTGGCTGAGGTCCGGCTGCCCGATGATCGGAAATACCCGTACGAAGAGGCGGTAGAGCAGCACTTCCAAAGCGATAAATCCCACGGTGATGGAAATTTCCCCGATGGAGGGGAAATAAGCCGCCGCTTCCACCGGCGGTTTATAGGCGATAACGAAGTTGTTGAAGCGGTTCAGCAGCACCCCGAAGACCACTAAAACGGAGGCTAAAAAAATCCAGGAAGGCGACTTCAACGCTTTGCGATCTAAGAAGATGCGCAGGGGAATAACGAAACCGACCACCACTTCGATGAGGAACATGGTAGTTTGCAGGTTGAGATCGGTAAGATAAACGAAGGTCTCCCGGATCACCATATCGCCGATCTTGAACGCTAAATACACCGCTAACAGCGGCCCGATGAAGCGGGCTAACTTCGAGAGCACGTGCATCTCCGGCTTCAGGCCGAAGGAGCGCGAGGCCAGTATCGACTCCATGATCACCATGGGAAATCCCACCGAAATGGCCGAGAGCAAAAAGAGCAGCGGGGCGATGGGAGTCTGCCAGAGAGGATGGATTTTCGGCCCGGCGATCATCATCAGGGTTCCCAGGGAGGATTGGTGCAGGCAGGAGAGCACCACGCCTAATATAATAAAGAAGAACATGGCGCGGTTCAGGCCCCCGTCTAAGAACCTCAGAAAGCGGTCGATTCCCTTGTTGAAGTGGGCAAAAAGCCCCGTGAGATTCACCCGCCCCATGAATCGCTCGGTAACGATGGGCAGAAATTCGATGTAGAGCACGCTCAGGTAGGCCATTACGCAAATGCCCACTTCGAACAGCACCGAATTGCCGTTCCAGAATATCATCACGTGCCAGATGTTGTAATATCGCCCTAAATCCATTACCACGCCTAAGGCCACGAAGGTGTAGCCTAACATGGCGGTGAGCAGCGCCGGGCGGGTGATGAGGTGGTATTCTTCGCGGTGAAAGATGTGTCCCAGCGCCGCGGTGGTAAACCCGCCCGCCGCCAGGGCCACCCCCGCCGCCACGTCAATGCCGATCCAGATGCCCCAGGGATACTCCTGGCTGAGGTTGGTTATCGCCCCGATGCCTAACACAAAGCGGAAGAAAGCGAACACCAGCCCGTTCAGCACCAGCAGCGAGAGAACGATTACCCCGGGGGTGAAGAATTTGAACTTCAACGGTTCTGCTTTGATGGCAAGGTTCATTTTGTCTCCTGAAGATCTCAAAGGTTTTCAAAAGACCTCAAAGGTTTCAAAAACCTTTGAGGTCTGATCCCTTTGAGGTCTGGTTATTTATTCTTCCTCGGATTCTTTACCGCGTTTGCTAATCCACATAATCCCGCCCAACAGGGCGAACAAGGAGATGGGCGGCACAAAATAGGCAAAAATGGCGTGCTGCAGGGATTCCGAAGCGCCCGGCGCGGGGTCGGGGTCTAATTCCGGAAAATCTAACTTCTCGAACTCTTTGCTCGCCAGGTAGAGCCAGGAGGTGCCCCCGACTTCGTACTCTCCGTACACCCGGTCGATGTAGCGGTCCGGGTTATCCTTGATGCGCTGGTGCGCCAGCTCCACCAACTCGTAGCGTTTCCCGTATTTCATTACTTCCATGGGGCAGATTTCCACGCAGGCGGGGATTTTGCCCTCCCGGGTGCGCTCGAAGCAAAAATCGCACTTGCGGATTTCCGGCTGCAGCGCCTTTTCATACTCGAAAGTCGGCACCTGGAAAGGGCAGGCCACCATGCAGTAGCGGCAGCCGATGCACTTGCTCTCATCCCAGATCACCGCGCCGTTCTCCTGCTTGGAAAACGCCCCCACAATGCAGGCGGAGACGCAGGCGGGATAGTCGCAGTGCCGGCACTGGGTTTTGACGTTGATGGGCGCCCTCCCGGCTACGGGATTTTCAAACTCGTTCACCACGGTCAGGGCGGAGGGGGCGGGGCGGCGTTTTTGGGCGAACACCGAGCGGTCGTTGTAACTCTCGATGGGATCGCTGGGAAGATCGTGGGCGACCTTGCAGGCGTACTCGCACCTGCGGCAGCCGATGCACAAGGTGGTATCCACTAACACCCCCATGCGGTCATCGGAGAGCACGTTCTTCGGCACGGCGAGCGCCTTTTTGGGCGCCAGCCCGGCCAGCCCGGCCCCTAAGATGCCGGCGGTTTTTAGAAAGTCGCGGCGGGACTGTTTCATGAAAAATCCTCCCGTGGTTGATTCAGGATTTGTTTCATACCTCGGTTTCCTTCTTTAATCCGGTTTGATTATTCCGGCAATGGCGCAGTCACTTTTGGCTGCAATTTCTTAAAATTCGACTCCTTAATCTTCATAAATCTATACTCCGCAAGGAGAAGTTACCGCCAGGAGCCGCTTGCAAACAATGACTTTGGTTAGCTGAAAACATGATTTTCGTCAATGTTTTCGCATGAAGGGGAGAGTCCCTCCTGCGGGGAATGGCGTCGGTTGCCAGAATATCTCCCCGGTTAAGACCGTGGGCGCATAAATCTGCGACAACAATGTCGCGGTCGTCTCACGGATGCCCCAGCAGATTAAATTTATAAAAAACAGTAAATTATTCAAAACAAACCGGGCAAAAGAGACATGGATGTCTCGAATTGTACGTATCGAAGAAAACGAGCTGTGATTGTAAGTTCCATATAATCAAGCAGCTAAGGTAATTCCCGAAAGTTTGGCATCGAAGATGTATTAAGTATCAGCCTTGTAGGCCAGAGAGGATGAAAATGTTTAGAGTACTGGCATTAACTGAGGAAAATGGATTGTATGCCGGGGTTAGAGATTTTGTAAAGAAGGACAGTGGAGACATTAGAATTATTACCTATTCGAGTACGGTAGATCTTTTGGAAAAATTTTCTGCGGTGCATACGGATCTGGTAATATTGGACGTGGACGTATTAGATGACCAGGCCCTCAAATTGATCAATATCTTACGCTCCATCAAGAAAGACTCCCGGATTATGTTGATCCTTTCTAAAGATAAAATGGCGATCTGTTCCGCCGCTTTTTCCCTGGGGATCGTTTCTTACCTGGTCAAACCGATCACCACCGAAAACCTCTATGACATCATTGCTTCGGTATTGCTGAAACATTGAAGCCCGGCGAAAGCCGTAAAAAGTATCCTGAAACATCAATCAATAGAAGGATGACGCCAAACATGTTAAACCCTACTTGTAAAATCCTACCCAAAGGAGGACTTGCTATGAGGAATTTCTTTAAATCATTCGCCTTCCTGCTCCCGGTAATTTTCATGATGTTTATGCTATCTACCGGGTGCGAGACGGAGAAGGTCGTTACCGAGACGGTGACCGTTCACGACACGGTTACGGTAACGATTACCGTGCACGACACCATTACCATCCTGGTGAACGGGGTGGAAGTGGACACCGTCGTCGCAAACCCGGCCATGATTGCCCAGGGCGGGATGGTTGAGCTGACCGCTTCCGCTACTGCCCAGCCGGGCGTCGGCCCGTTGACCTTCAGCTGGTTCGCCAGCGCCGGCGAACTCGATGCACAGACCGGCGACACGGTGCACTGGAAAGCCCCGGATGATCCCCAGGTGGTTACCATTACCGTGCACGCCGCCAACGCCGCGGGAACTTTCATCGGCATTGGCGCCAGCATGGTAGGCGTGGAAATGTACGTGCCCACGGTGACCCCCTATTACTTAGGCGACGCCGCCTGCGCGGGCTGCCACAGCGGCAACCACACCGAATGGGCAGGAACCGCTCACGCCCATGCCTGGGAAACATTGCAGAACAGCGGCCATCCCCAGCCGTTCTGTAATCCCTGCCACGCGGTGGGATGGGACTTTGATCTTGTAGATTCCGTATTTGTCGGCAATACCGGCAACAGCGGTTACGACGAAGCACCCATCGCCAAGTTCGAAAACGTGCAGTGCGAAAACTGCCACGGTCCCGCTTCCGACCACGTGGCGCAGGTCAACCCGGCGTTGGTGCAGGTCAGCTATGACGTGATGAATTGCGGCCAATGCCACGAGGGAACTCACCATCCCTTCTTGACCGAGTGGCGGCAATCTCCCCACAATTTTGACCCCTACGCCGAGGACAGCCCCAACTGCGGCGGATGCCATGACGGCGTTGCCGCCGCGATTCGTCTCAGCAACGGCTCTTCATCTTATCCGTTAAACGTATTTTATGGCACCGGCGCGATCAGCGAAAGACCGGATACTTCCGTGGTTCCCCTGCAAGCGGTGGTTTGCCAGGCCTGCCATGATCCGCACAGCCCGGATAATCCCGCGCAAGTGCGCACCGTGGCCGATGTGCCCTTGAGAACCCCGACCGGCCAGCCCCCCATCGTTGTCGCTGAGGGCGGCACCGGTAAACTGTGCATGCACTGCCACCATGCCCGCCGGGGACCCTGGGAACACATTCCCAATGGAAATGTCCGTTTTGGCCCGCACCACAGCCCCCAAGCAGATGCCCTGGCAGCCGAGACGGGGTATAAAGGCGTGGCTGATCCAACCTTCAATTGGGCCGGTCCTTCTCACTTGCTGGTACAAAATAGCTGCAAGACCTGCCACTTGAATATGTCGGAATTTGGCACCGGGCCTGGCGGCGCTGCGGTTGTTGGACACGAATTTATACCGAAACCGGAAGCTTGCGTCAATTGCCATGGCTCCATTACTGCATTCACTCAGATTCCCGCGGCGGCAGACTTTGACGGCGACGGCACCGTCGAGGGATTGCAGGAAGAAGTGGATGGGTTGATGGTTCTCCTCCGGGATGCCATTGTGAATACTCCTCCCGGTTTGGATACCACCACCAAAGGCTTTGTCGGAGCTATCGGCGATACGGCGCTTTCTACCCTCGAGCAACGTGAAGCCGGATGGAACTGGGTTTATGTTTATGAGGACGGAAGCAAAGGTATTCATAACCCCGACTACATCGTCCAATTACTCCAGACGAGCTATAGCTATATTACCAGCCAGCCGGTTGCCGGCGCGGTTGCGGTAAGGAACGACAATGAAGCAGTGAAGAACTGGTAAACTGAGTTGACCCGCCCCCTCACCGGCCTGGCCGGCGAGGGGGCTTTTTTATATATTCCACCCTGTTGCTACATACATCAAAGCCTCCAGAAGTTTAGAACTTTTGCTTTAGTGCTTTTCCGTGATTATACTCGTCGAAGCTTCATCAGCTTTTTTCGATTTAAAAAAGGGGAAAATATGGGAATTGATCGCCGCAAATTTCTCAATGTTATCCTGGGGGGCGGATTTTTAGCCTGGATGGGAAGCGTCATCTATCCGCTGGTCTCTTACCTGAAGCCCCCCAAAGTTCCGGAAGCGAACGTGAATTCCGTAAAAGCCGGGCTGGCTTCGGAGTTTCCCCCCAACAGCAGCCAGATTGTCAAATTCGGCAGAAAACCGGTGATCCTGGTGCGGGAGGATTCCGGGGAATTCCGCGCCTTTGCCGCCACCTGCACGCACCTGGACTGCATTGTGCAGTATCGAACCGATACCCGGCAAATATGGTGCGCCTGCCACAACGGAATATATGATTTGCGAGGCCGGAACATATCCGGCCCGCCCCCCAAACCGCTGGATGAGTTTGTTGTGAATATTATAAATGATGAAATCGTAATCGCTAAACCACAGCACGAGGGTTGAAAATGGCGGCTGCTATCGGTAAAAAAATTTATACCTGGCTGGATGAACGCTTTCATTTAACCCCCCTTATCGAATTCATGAAACACAAACAAGTGCCGGTGCATCGCCACTCGATATGGTATTACCTGGGCGGGGTGGCGCTATTCTTGTTTATGATTCAGGTCGCCACGGGAATTTTGCTGCTCCTATACTACCAGCCCGGGGTGGACAGCGGCTACGAGAGCGTTCGCTTTATTATCACCAAAGTAAATTTCGGGTGGCTGATCCGTTCGCTGCACAGTTGGTCGGCAAATTTGTTTGTGCTGGCTATTTTTGTGCACATGTTCAGCACCTTCTTCACCCGCGCCTACCAAAAGCCGCGCGAATTGACCTGGGTGACCGGCTTCATTCTCCTGGCCCTGGCCATGGGCTTCGGATTCAGCGGTTACCTGCTGCCCTGGAACGAGCTGGCGTTTTTTGCCACCAAAGTGGGCACGGACATCGCCGGGGCGGTTCCGCTCATCGGCAACGCCGTCAAAGTGGTGCTAAGAGGAGGCGAGGAGGTTACCGGGGCCACCCTGTCGCGTTTTTATGCCTTCCATGTGGCCCTACTGCCGGCCCTGTTTACGGTTATATTAGGGCTGCACCTGCTGTTTGTGCAGCGCCAGGGGATGCATGCGCCGGAGTACTTCGAGAAGCTGCCCCCGGAAAAGAAAAAAACCATCCCCTTTTTCCCCAATTTTCTGCTGCGCGACGCGTTCGTCTGGCTGATCGTTTTAAACATTCTGCTCTACCTGGCGGTATTCTTCCCCTGGGAATTGGGCCTCAAAGCCGATCCCTTTGCCCCGGCCCCGGAAGGCATCCGCCCGGAGTGGTATTTCATGTTCATGTTTCAAACTCTTAAACTGCTCCCCGCCCATTTACTCTTTTTAGAGGGGGAAGTGGCTGGTATCTTGTTCTTCACCGTTGTGGCGCTGGCCTGGTTATTCGTTCCCTTTTGGGAAATAAAGGCAAAACCCGGCCAAAAGCCCCGGCCCATGACCATCATCGGTATGCTGGTTATCACCTACATTATTATTATGACTATCCTGGGATACATCTTTTGAAAGGAGATCGCCGATGTCCGTTGCGAGCTACAAAAATTGCCTGATGCCGTTGTCCATCATGCTAAGCCTGTGGTTGCTGAATACGCACCCATCCCCTGCCCAGGAAAAACGCAAGCTGCCGGAAGGGGATCAATGTATCATCTGCCACCAGGAGGAGGAGATGTTACCGGCTGATTTCAACGAGAACGATATTCATTTTCAGCACGGGCTCTCTTGCGCCGGCTGCCATGGCGGGGATGCAACCAAAGACGATCCGGACGAGAGCATGTCCCCCAAAGCCGGGTTTGTGGGGGTTCCCGCAAAGGCGCAAACTCCGCAATTTTGCGGCAAGTGCCATTCCGATATCAATTTTATGCGCGCCTACCAGCCGCGCATTACCACCGACCAGGTGAGCCAGTTTTATACCAGTGTGCACGGCAAAAAACTGCAACAGGGAGACCCAAAAGTAGCCGATTGCAGCAGTTGCCATACCGCTCACGCCATTCTTCCAGCGAAAGATCCCCGCTCCTCCGTCTATGCGCTGAACGTTCCCGCGACCTGCCAGAAGTGCCACAGCGACGGGGAGTACATGCAGGAGTATAGCATTCCCATCACCCAGTACGACGAGTTTGCGGAAAGCGTTCATGGGAAAGCGCTGTTAGAAAATAAAGATACCGGCGCTCCGGCCTGCAACGATTGCCACGGGAATCATGGCGCGATTCCCCCCGGCATCACTTCCATCAGCCACGTATGCGGAACCTGCCACGTCAATAATATGCAATACTTCGCGACCACCAAAATGGCGCGGGAGTTCGAGAAAGAAGAAATCCACGGCTGCGAAGAATGCCACGGCAACCACGCAGTTCAAAAAACCTTCGATGATATGGTGGGGGTGGGGGATGAGTCGGTTTGCATGAACTGCCATGGCGAAGGCGATGAAGGCTATGAAGCGGCAAAACAAATCCGCCTCAATTTAGCGAATTTAGTCGCGGCTTACGATTCCGCCGCTGCGAAGCAAATGGAGGTTCAGCGGGTCGGGATGGATGACGTGGACGTCGGTTTTCTACTCCAGGAGTCGCACCAGAGCTTGATCCAGGCGCGAACCCTGGTGCACACCTTCGATCCCGTACAGGTGAGCGGCAAAACCGATGAGGGCATCCAAAAAGCCCGGGAAGCCCACGCGTTGGCGCTCCGGGAAATCAAAGATTCCAAAATTCGCCGGATGGGATTTGGAGTCGCGGCGCTGTTTGCGACCATGTTGGCCGTCGCATTGTTTTTTAAGATTCGTGAGATCGAGAGGAAGCAGGGTGGGTGATTTAAAGAACCAGTTCATCCGGGATTTTTACGAAAAGCCGTATAAAAAATTTCGGAAGATCCAAAAGACCCCAATTCAGGAGGTGATGTGGTATGGGCATTTCCCCTGATAATTTAGAGCTTAACCAGATTTTCGGGTATTTGAAAAAATTAGAGGCGCGAATCGAGCGGTTGGAGGCGTACTTTAACCTGGGACCGGCCGGGGAAGCGCCGGAAATCCAACTTCCGCCGCCCTCCTCCGCCAAAGCCGAAGAGAGCGAAGACCGCTTAGAATTGCAAATTGGTGAAAACTGGCTGGCAAAAACCGGCATCGTAGTGCTGGCAGCCGGGATTGCTTTCTTGCTGGCGCTCCCGTATAAAAATCTTCCCCCGATCCTCCCCGGCATCCTGGGCTATTGCCTGGCCGCGGGAATTTTTACGCTGTCCCATTATTGGCGAAGATCGTTTTCCTTGATTTCCCGCTACCTGCTCGGCGGGGGGATGGCGCTGATGTACTTTGCTACCCTGCGCCTCTATTTCTTTAGCGCCGAAAAAGCCGTAACAAACCGGTCCCTGGAAATAGTGTTATTGATGATTATAGTATTTGCAAATTTCTATATTTCCGGGCGCAGAAAATCGATTTACCTGGCCGGCTTGAGCCTGGCGATGGGCTATACCACAGCGATTGTCAGCGACCAGGCCTATTTCCTGTTTGCGGCGGCGGCCCTTATGTCCGCTTTGGTAGTGTACTTCATATTGAAGTATGGCTGGCAGCACCTGCTGATCTTTGGAATCGTGCTGACTTATTTTACCCACTTCCTGTGGTTCTTAAATAATCCTTTTCTCGGCAAAACCCTCCAATTCGTTTCTTCCCCGGAAACCAACCTGTTATTCGTGCTGCTTTATGTGCTCATTTTCGCTGCCGGGAATTTTTTCCGGGATAAGAGCCTCCCGGAAAGCAATATGGTGATCATCACCACCTTTCTCAATTGCGCCGGAGGTTACGGCCTCTTTTTACTCATCTCGGTGATCAAGTTTCAGGAACATATCGCGATGTATCATCTCCTGGCAGCGCTGGTGTTCTTGGGTCTCGCCATCGCGTACTGGTCCCGGGAGAAGAGCAAGTTTTCGACCTTTTTTTACGCCATGACCGGGTATTCTGCCCTGAGCGTTGCCATCATTGCCCGGTTTAGCGAGCCGGAATCGCTGGTCTGGCTGGGCTGGCAAAGCCTTCTGGTAATCTCCACCGCGGTGTGGTTTCGCTCGAAATTCATCATCGTGGCGAATTTCATCATATATCTCCTGATCTTTTTAGTATATCTGATTTTAGCAAAAACGGTAACTCCCATCAGTTTGAGCTTCGGGGTGGTTGCGTTGATGAGCGCCCGGATTTTGAACTGGCAAAAAGATCGCCTGGAATTAAAAACCGAGCTGATGCGCAATGCTTACCTTGCGGCGGCTTTTTTTATGTTCCCATATACGCTCTATCACATTGTTCCGGCGGGGTACGTAAGCCTGTCCTGGTTAGGAGTAGGGATCATTTACTACATTTTGAGCCGGGTTTTGAACAACCGGAAATATCGCTGGATGGCGCTTTTCACGCTGCTGCTGACCGTGGGGCACGTATTGCTCATCGACGCTACCCGGCTGGACCCGGCTTTGCGGGTGATTTCCTTCCTGGTAGTGGGAGCGGCGCTGGTGGTTATATCGATCTTTTATTCCCGCAGCAGGCTAAAGTCCCCCTGAACAATTGTTTTTGAATCATTCCTGCGATAAAAAAGGCGCTCCCTCAACGAGAGCGCCTTTTTTTTGTATTCACTAAAGGGGACCGTTACTTCATCAGGATCATCTTTTGCACGCGCTTGAAATCGCCGGCCGCGAAGCGGCAGATATACATTCCGCCGCTGACCGCTGCGCCGGCGTCATTGCGGCCATCCCAGGTCGCTTTGTAACGCCCGGGCTGCATTTGCCCATCCACCAGGGTGCGCACCTTCTGGCCCAACACGTTGTAGATTTCCAGCTTCACCCGGGACACCCGGGGAAGCCGGAAGTCCAGGGTGGTGCCGGGGTTGAAGGGGTTGGGATAGTTCCGGCTGATGTCGAAGGTGGTGGGAAGCTCACCCTCTTCGCCCAGGCCGGTGCTCACGTCCACAGTCACCGGGATGGTGAACACCGGGGTGGCCGGGTCATTGCTGTTGATGGCCACGCTGCCCTGGTATAAACCGGTCCCCATAGCGGTCAAACGGATAATGAAGCCGTCCGCATCGCCGGGAGCGATGCTGCCGCTGTTGCCGCCAATCAGCCGCATCCATACCGGACAGCCACACAGTTCATAAACAAAATATACATCCGGGGTGCCTTGCAATACCCCGCCCAGACAGATGCGGCCCGGTACTATATCTACACTAGTCCAAAACCCCCCGGCAATCCCTGCCGAGGCCGGAAAATCCGAGGTCACGTCGTAGCTGACGCCGGTGGCGGTTCCGGTGTTCAAATCGAACTGGTGGATCAGTTGCGGGAAACCCGCGCCTGAACCCTGGTCAAATACCCACAGGTAGGGGCCGACGGCGCTCCACTTGTCATAGGCGGAGCCATACTGGGCGGTCAAACCGGTGTTAAGGGTCGCCAACACCTGGCCGGTGCGGCTGACCAGGGTGGGGGGAGTATCCCAGTTGCCCACCCAGAAGGCGTCTGCGCCTTCGTCGTAGGCGATGTGGCGCACCGCCACCGGGGAGGGAATGGCGCCGATCAAGGTCTTGGTGGTGAAATCCATCTGGTAGATGGTGTTCGCCGCCGCCCCGCCGTACATATAAGCGCCGTCATAAGCCAGGTCGCGCAGGCCGGTCGCCCCGGGAATGGAAAATTCCTCGACCAGGGTGCAGGTGTACACGTCGAACTTGTGCAGCAAGTTCGAGGCCCAGCGGGTAGTGTATCCGTAAATGCCGTCAAATTCCGCGCCGGCATTGCCCAGCGCCCCGGTGAGGTTCTGCAAATTACAGGAATATTGCAGATCCAAGAAAGCTTCGGCCACTAAGGAATAGGTGTGTCCTTCCGCCGCACGCGGATGATGCGCTTCGGCTTTATCGCTGGCCGGGCCGGAGTAGGGATTGACCCGCAGCTTGACTCTGGTGAGTAAGACTTCCGCCGACCAGTCCAGGTTCGCTGCGCCAGGGGAGGCAGTGTTAGAGATGGTTACCGGGGCATCCGTAGAATTTCCGGGTGCGAGCGATACATTGATCATTTCCGGATCGACCGCGATAACGGGCGGGTCAATGCCCTGGCCCTGCACGCTAACGTTATACTGCGGAGTGATGGGATCATTACTGAAAATGGCCAGGGAACCCGTATGGGCGCCAGCCGCGGCGGGGGCAAAGGTAACCGTTACCGCCTCGCTGTCCCCGGGAAGCACGTTAAACTGGGCAGGACTGGCGCTGAAAGAGGGGTGGGTGGAGACAATATCGCTGACGATCAAATCGGCGTTACCCTGGTTGAGAACGTAGAGCATCTCGGAACTTTGCTGGTTGGCCGCGGTGGTATCGAACACCAGGGGATCGGGATAAGCGCTGATGGAAGGGGCGTCCACTACATACTTGTGAACCGGAATAAATTTGTGATGGTTGATTGGAAGGTTTTGCGCCAAAGAAGGGTAATTAACAATAAAGAGAATAAAGAATGAAAATGTTGCTAACCGTAAAAACCATTTTTTCTGTCCGGCCAATTCCCTTTGAGGACGTTGAGTTTCCATAGCTCGTCCTCCTGTATGGGATTTGAATAATAATGTAGAGACGCGCTGGCGGCGCGTCTCTACCGTAACCGAATTATTTCATCACCACCATTTTCTTCGCCGCGGAAAATTCCGGGGTCATCAGGCGATAGATGTACACGCCGCTGCTGAGCTTCTTCGCATTGAAGGAAGCGGTGTAAGCGCCGGCGGTCATCTGCTTGTTCAGCAACAGGGTTTCCACTTCCTGTCCCCGCAAATTATAGACTTTCAGCGTTACCGAGGTCGCCTTCGGGAGGTTGAATGCGATGGTCGTGGAGGGGTTGAAAGGATTGGGATAATTCTGCGCCAGCTCGAATTTATCCGCCAATTGCCCGGTAGGCTCCGGCTCAATGGCCACCGGATTCATGCCTATTTTTACCATCTGGGCCGAGGTCAGCGGGGTGGCAAAGAACATTTGATGCCCGTCCCAGGTGCTCTTGCCGATGTAGGACCAGTTCTTGGAGGGTGCGACCGGGTCGTTGGGATTGCCGTTATAGGTGATAAAATCCATTTTGAAGCTGGATTGATAGTTCTCCGGCATGGGAACCACCCCGGAGAGCACGCTCAGGGTGCTGTCCGCGGAATTCCAGGTGGCGAAATGAATTTCCCCGGTGGAATTGAATTGCTGAATCGCGGGAATCTGCCCCCCGAAATTCGCGTGGCATTGGGCGCAGGTTCTGCCCTGGCTGGTAATGGTGTGGGAATGATAGGGTCCGAACGCCGCCCAGGCATTGCCCTGGTAGGTGAGCGACTGGAAGGACATGGTTCCCACTTTGC
>CAZFVV010000065.1:0-28312 GCA_964522165.1 uncultured Calditrichaceae bacterium | reverse complement strand
GGTTTCAGCGGAAAAAGGAAGGTCGGGTCGGCGCGCCGTCCCGACAACCAGGTTCGGTTTTGAAAAAAATACCCCCGCGGGAGGATTACATCATTTCGACAATCAGCGCCACGGCCTCTCCGCCGCCGATACAAAGGGATGCCAGACCGAGCTTTCCCCCGGTCCTCTTCAGATTATAAAGGAGGGTGGTCAAAATTCTCGCGCCGCTGGCGCCAATGGGGTGCCCCAGGGCAACTGCGCCCCCGGCTATGTTCACTTTCTCCGGGTTCAGGTTCAAGGTACGATTGGTTACCAGGGCCACGGCGGCAAAGGCTTCATTGACTTCATAGAGATCGATGTTATCGACGCTCAACTCCGCCTTCTTCAACGCCTTGCGGATGGAATCGATCGGGGCGGTGGTGAACCATTCCGGCGCTTTGGAGGCGGTTGCATACGCCAGCACCTTCGCCACGGGCTTGATTCCCTTTTTCTGCGCGGTTTCCGCCGCCATTACCACCAGCGCGGAAGCGCCGTCATTTATCGACGAAGCGTTGGCGGCGGTGACGGTCCCATCTTTCTGGAATACCGGGCGCAAAGCGGGAATCTTTTCGAAATTGACCCGCCCAGGCTCTTCATCCTGATCGATGACGGTATCCCCTTTCTTATCCTTGAGTACCACCGGAACGATCTCGTCTTTGAAATAACCGGCTTTTTGAGCCTGCAGGACGCGCTCATAACTCAGTTTCGCGTAGGCGTCCTGGTCTTCCCGGGAGATATTACACTCTTTCGCGCACAATTCCGCGGCGTTTCCCATGTGGAAATTGTTATACACGTCCCACAGGCCGTCGCGGATCATGCTGTCAACGATCTCGCCGTGCCCCAGGCGGTAACCGAACCGCGCTTTCTCCAACAGATAAGGGGCGTTGCTCATGCTCTCCATTCCCCCGGCAACGATAATGTCCCCATCTTCCAGGGCGATGGCCTGGCTGGCCAGCATCACCGCTTTCAGCCCGGAGCCGCACATTTTGTTGATGGTCAAGCAGCTAACCGAATTCGGCAATCCCGCAAAAATCGCCGCCTGGCGGGCCGGCGCCTGCCCCAGACCGGCGGCCAACACGTTGCCCATGATCACTTTGTCCACTTGCGCGGGAGCGATTTTCGCCCGTTCCAGACTATTTTTGATCACAATACTGCCCAGTTCCGGGGCCCGCAGCGGGGCTAATTCCCCTCCGTAACTGCCGATGGGGGTGCGCACCGCCGAGGCGATCACGACCTCACGAATCCGAGACATGTTCTGCTCCTCCGTTTTTAGGGTTGCCGTTGGTTTGCTTTTTATGCTCTTCGTATGCCTGGATAATATCTCTCACCAGCCGGTGCCGAACCACGTCGGTGCGATCCAGGTAATGGAACTCGATGCCATCTACCCCATGCAAAATCCGCTGAATTTCCAATAACCCGGATTTGCTTTTTTCCGGCAGGTCGATCTGGGTAATATCGCCGTTTACAATCGCTTTGGAGTTTATTCCTAAACGGGTCAGGAACATTTTCATCTGCATGGAGGTGGCGTTTTGCGCTTCATCCAGAATTACAAACGCATTGTTAAGGGTTCGCCCGCGCATGTAGGCCAGGGGAATGACTTCGATAATGCCCTGCTCGGTATATTTCCGCAGCAGCTCCCGGGGCAGCATTTCTTCCAGGGCATCATACAGCGGCCGCAGATAGGGGTCGATTTTTTCTTTATAATCGCCGGGCAAATATCCTAAGCTTTCCCCCGCTTCGACCGCGGGGCGGGCCAGAACGATTTTCTTGACCTGCTTCTCCTTCAACGCCGCCACTGCAAATGCCACTGCCAGGTAGGTTTTGCCGGTGCCGGCCGGCCCGATCACCACCACCAGGTCGCTGCGTTTGATCGCTTCCGCCACCTCTTGCTGCCCTTTGGTGCGCGCCTTGATGTAGCCTCGCTGGGTAAACAGGATCACTTCATCCAGTTCCTGGTGAGAATGCACCCTTTCCGTCCCCGCCGGTGAGAACTGGTTAGCGGAGGAATCCGCTTTAACAATGTGGATAATCGTTTCCACGTCTTCCAGGGCCAAAGCGTTATTTCTATTGGCGACAAAGACCATTTCACTGAAGATATTCTCGACCAGATCGACCTCGCTTTGCTTTCCGCGGATTTTCAACTGGTTGCCCCGGGCAATCAGTTGCACCGGAAAGTGTTTTTCGATCAACCGGAGATGCTGGTCTCCCACTCCGTACAATATCATTGGATCAACCCGGTCGATCATAAACAGTCGTTCATAAACGTCATCCAATTGGTACTTCTCCTTAATCTTAACCCCTGGCTTGAATGGCTAAACTAAAAAGGCTCCCGGCAAAAGCCAAGAGCCTTTTTGGATAAATGTAAGTTATTTGAAAAACTAATTGGGCAATCTTAGCACCATGTGGGGGTAAATCCGGCTGGCATCTTCGCCGATCACGTCTTTGTTGGTTTCGTAGAGCTTATGCCAGGTAAAGGAACTACCCATTTTTTTCGATATGGCTCCCAGGCTTTCGCCTTTGAGCACCCAGTATTCGCCGGGGCCGGCCATCCGGGGAATGCTGAATACCTGCTGGGGATAGATCAGGTCGGGGTTCTTGATCTGGTCGCGGTTGTAGGTGTAGATGCGAATCCAGGTGTAGGGGTCGCCATAGATTTCCGGCTTCTTGGCGATCTTCCACAGGTAATCGCCCCTTGCCACTTCATACTTACCTGCCGCAGCGGGTTGAGCTTTTTCTTTTGCCTGATTGATCAGGTTTTCCACGTTTTGCAGGACTCGATAGGGTTCCGGGCCCAGGCTGCGTTTATCTTTGCGGAGTTCCGCCAGCCGCGCTTCATAGCCGTTTAATTCTGCCCGGCGGCTATACATGTCTTCCGGGGAGAGCGCCAGGAAGGCGGAGACGTCGTTTTCCAGGGCCTTGCACTGGTTGGTGAAATCGTCATAGCCGGTTTTATCGGTGCCTATCATGGAATAGATTTCGCCCCAGTTGTCTTCAATTTCTTTATCCGCCGCTGCAAGTTGCTCTTGCAATTGTGCGCAGCGGGCTTCCTGCTCGGCCAGGGCTGCCTGGGCGTCGGCCAACCGTTTTTGCCACTTGGTCAATTCCGCCTGATATTCATCCATTTTCATGTTTTTGTAATCGTAGCTATACTGCTGCGCAAATGCCGAGACCGCGAATGCCAGCAGGATAACGCTTGCGACGATGAGTATGTGACGTTTATTCATTGTTGCCTCCTGATAATCGTTTGCGTTGTTAGTTGGTTGACCTACATACCCTGCCAGGTTTGCAGCCGTTGCTGCACCGCGGCCTTCTCATCTTTAGCCTTCTGAACTTCTTTCTGTTTCTGGGCCAGATCGCTTTCCAGCTTGTTGCACTGCTGCTTCTGGTCCTCTACCTTCTGCTCAGCGGAGAGAGCTGCGGAGCGGGTCTCTTCCATGGCCCGAATCTGCTCTTCATTGGGATGTTTCGTACAACCAAACGATAGCATCAACGCGACGCCGACTGCAAGCACGAATATCACCTTTCTCAGTCTTTTAATAGCGCTCATAAATTGCCTCCTGTTAAGTGTCATTTTTTATGCTAAAGAAAATACTAAAAATTCAATTTTTTGTCAAGGCTTTAATTTATAAAAGCTTAAATACATATTCGTGATGGAGACGGCATCATGCCCGATTTCCTTCCACACGGCCCAATGCCCGGTAGCGGTTGCGCATGGCGCCACTCATGTCAATCTAACAAGCGGATTCCCAATTCGCGCAGTTGATCCGCGGAAACGTCCGAAGGTGTTTGCTCCATCAATCCCATCGCCCGGGCGGTTTTGGGGAAGGCGATGACGTCCCGCAGGGATTGAACCTGCCCCAGCAACATCACCAAACGATCAAATCCGAAAGCGATGCCGCCGTGCGGGGGAGCGCCATATTCGAACGCTTCCATCAGGAATCCGAACTTCATCTCCGCTTCCTCCCGGGTTAATTGCAAGGCGGAGAATAGTCGTTCCTGCAACTCGCGGTTATGGATACGGATGCTTCCCCCGGCCAACTCGTTGCCGTTATACACCAGGTCGTAGGCGCGGGCGCGCGCTTTTTCCGGCTCGCTTTCCAGCAAGTGCAGGTCCTCCAATTTCGGAGAGGTGAAGGGATGGTGCATGGCCACGTATTTCTTCTCTTCTTCGGAATAATCCAGCAGCGGAAAATCGAGCGTCCAGTGCAGATGGTGGGCCTGGGGGTCGATAAGTCCCAAATCTGCGGCCAACTTGTTGCGCAGGAAACCGAGAATCGTCTGGGCGAACGCTTTCTTCTTGTCTGCGATGATCAGGATCAATGTTTCCGAAGAAAGCGCCAGGCGGCGTTGGAGGTGCTCTTTTTCGCTCTCGCCCAGGAATTTGGCGATCCCTCCTTCAAAATTCCCCCCGCTAAATTTCAAGTGCGCCAGCCCGCTGGCTTCCATGGAAGTCACCCATTGGGTCAATTCATCGAGCTGCTTGCGGCTATAGTCGAATGCTTGCGGAACCGCCAGCACCCCGATATACCCGTTTTGTTCCACCACGCCTCGGAAAACTTTGAACTGGGTGTTGCGAAAGACCTCGGTAAGATCGTTCAACTCCAGGCCGAAACGCGTATCCGCTTTATCGCTCCCGAAGCGCTCCATGGATTCCCGGTAGGATATCCGGCGAAAGGGAATTTCCAATTCGATATTGAGCGCCCGTTTGAACAGATATTTGACATACTGCTCGACCACGCCTAACACCTCTTCCTCATCCACGAAGGACATTTCCACGTCCACCTGGGTGAATTCCGGCTGGCGGTCTTTGCGCAGATCTTCGTCGCGGAAGCAGCGCACGATCTGGTAATAGCGGTCGAATCCCGCCACCATCAAAATCTGCTTATAGGTCTGGGGAGACTGCGGCAGGGCGTAAAATTTGCCCGGTTTGAGCCGGGAGGGAACCAGGAAGTCCCGCGCCCCTTCGGGGGTGCTCTTGGTGAGCATGGGGGTTTCGATTTCTAAAAACCCTTCCCGGTTAAAGAATTCCCGGGTGATTTGGGCAAGGTTATGGCGCAGAATGAGAGATTCCTGCAGTTCTTTTCTCCGCAAATCCAGGTAACGGTATTTCAGCCGCAAATCTTCGGAGACCTCGATGTGCTCTTTGATCTCAAACGGCGGGGTTTTGCTGGAATTGAGCAATTCGACGTCTTCGGCGGCAATCTCTATCTCCCCGGTGGCAAGTTCCCGATTGATGTCTTTTTCCGGCCGGGGTTGTACCGTTCCGGAAATAGCCACCACGTATTCCGAACGCAGTTTGCTGGCAATTTGGTAGATATCCGCTTTTTCGGGAGAGAAAACCGCCTGAACCTTGCCATAGCGGTCCCGCAGGTCAATAAAAAGTAATCCGCCAAGGTCACGCCAGCTATTCACCCAGCCACATACCGTGACTTTCTGGCCAACCATCTTCGAGGTGATCTCTCCGCACTTATAGGTTCGCTTCAAACGCATGTTAACTCCTGATGTTTACATTGAAAGAACGGCAAATTTACGGCGGGGACGGAAACGGATCAAGCCCTATTTACCGACCGCGCAGAGCGCATAGGGCATGGCGCATAGCGCATAGAGAAGAACTTTTTTCGCCCCCCGCCTTCCGCTCCCCCCACTTTTCACTTTGCACTTTGCACTTTGCACCCTCCGCTTTGCAAAAAAAAAGCCTGCGCAAAGGATCGCAGGCTCTCTCAATATGGAAAAGTATCAAATTTTCGGTTTAGAAGATGAAGGGAACCCGGATCCGAACGATACCGGTATCCACGGCCCCGAAGCGCCAGCGCTTCACCGCCCGGAGGATACAAGTATCCAACTGGTCGTCTCCCAGGGTAGAACTGATGACGTTGGCCCGCGGCACCGTTCCGTCGGGAGCGATTTCGATTTCCAAATCGATACGGCCCTTCAAATTCGGATTGATCTTGGCCCGTTTTTGGTAACAATATTCAATCGAAGATGCTTGCTGGTTAATGGACGCGGTAATGCTCTCAGGGTCGCGGGAACCGGCCCCGGCAGTCAACTTTACATTCTCGGAAGTCAGCTTGACCTCGCCCCGCCGTTCAAAAGAGCCGCTTCCGGAGATGGAGCCGCTGCCGCTGCCGCTAATCAAATCATCGATGCCGGTGCCCGAGCCGTCCTGCCGGTAACCGGAGCCTTTGGCCGCCCGGGTTCTATCCCCGCTGCCGCTGGCCACGCCAATTCCCACGGTGCCTTCCACCACGTCGCCAATATCGCCGACGCCCCCGCCGCCTTCGGCGAGGTCGCGCAGCACGTCGCTATAGGCCACGTTTCCGGCCCCGGTGCCGCCGGCAGCCGTGGCGATGGCCAGAATACCCTGGCCGCCTACTTCTTGCTGCAATTGCCGGGAGCGGGCTTCCAAACCGGCCTGGCCGCGCTGGCGCCGCTGCGCCCGCTGCGCCTGGGACTCTTCAACCCGTTCTTTCCCTTTCTCGCTCACCTCGGTAGAAGGCTCTTCCTCGGCAAAACCCCCGCTTCCGGCCCCGGTTTCCCCGGCGTCTTGCTGCGGTACGATCAACTCGACGTTATAAATTTTCTTGATCGCCCGTTCTTTGATCCGGTTGATCTGGTCCTCGCTTAAACTCCAGTCCTGGTGGGCCATGTAAAAAGTGAACCCGTACAAAAGCAAAAATGTAATCAACAGGACCGAATAATATCGCCGGTCGATGGTTTCCCACAAGCTTCGCTCAAATTCTTTCGGAAAACCGGCAAGGCGAAATCCCGGCGCAGCCGGAGAACCTGACATTTTTGCACTCATATTGCTTCCTTAATACCTACTTCTGGTGATAGTTTATTCGACCGTTAGCCTCTCCGCATATTTTATCCACCGCCCTGTTCTAAAGGTAACGATAAAAATTCCACGGTTCCAGCATCTTCTACACTGCATAAGGGCATAAACTGTGATTTTTGAAGGTATAAGGTATTATCTTCCTATACCCATATACCTGAATAATTTAAAAACACCATTTATGACCTTACCCGCTATACCCGCGGCTACCTTTCCCGAATGGTTAAAAGCCTCAATTTATCATATTCGGAGGAGCCGCAGGTATAAATTACCTTGAACAATAATTGAAAAGGGACGTTCTCGTCCGCAACCACAATGACCTCCCGGGTAAACGGGATGGCGTATTGAATTTCGTTTTGTTTCGCCTCCCGGGCCCGCCGGCTTAGCTCCGTGTATAATGCGCCAATCATGGTAGAGCGCGGATCGATATCGTTGACCATCATCACCCGCTGGTCGGAAACCAGGATATTGTCCCGGGTCACCGATACCGTCAATTCTTTATGAGGCGCCTGGGTGCTCAAAGAGTAAGGCAATCTCAAATCGCTGGCAGGAGAGATAATTTCCCCCGTCGTGGAATACGTTTTCAGGAGGAACAAAAGAATGATGGTCATTGCGTCCATCATGGAAGTCAAATTCAACTCTTCCTGCGCAAATAATAAATGCTTTTTCCTTTTTGAGGGTATGAACGCCATTGAGACCTGTCCTTATTACGTTGACTTTTCCAAGTTCGCTGTCGCCCGGTGAGATCAAATTGCCAATTATGCTTTAACCTGCCCGGTACGCTCTCTAAATCACCGTTCCGATGTTGATTTGCGGAAACAATTCCTTTTCGTTGCCCTGGGCGTCGGTGTAAATGGTGATGTAATCCATTAACCGGATGATATGTTTATATTCAATATCGGCTTCCGCCGAAATGATAATGCTGTTTTCATCCACGAACCCCTGCTCTTTGATCTTTTCTTTGATCTCGATCAGTTGTTGCCGCAGGCGCTCAAAATCATAATTTCCGCCCTCCATGACCGGGATGGCGGGTTCCGCCTGGGTATTCGCCTCCCCGGTGAGGTACCCTGCCCGGTTCCCGATATAAAACCCCCGTTTGGAGATGATCACGGTTAGCTGGAAACGCTTTTCCTGCTCCGTGAGGGGGTTATTCTGGTTTCCCCGGTCCGAGGTCCCGGCCGGGGGGAGGTTCAATTCCCGGATGGATAATTTGACGAACTCCGCGCTATACAGCAGAATAGGAATCAAACACACCATCAAATTCATGACCGGGCGAATATCCAGGGGAATTTCCCGGATTTTGGTATGGGATCGCTGTGATGGTTTAAATGCCATAAGTCTTACCCGCCCCTAGGTTAACGATTGCCGGTAATCAAGTTGATCAGTTTTACCAGGTGCTCATCCATGTCGTCGATAATCTGGGTCGTTTTGTTTTGAATCAGATTATAGAGCATAATCGTGGGGATTGCAACCGCTAACCCGAAAATAGTGGTATTCATGGCCGCGGAAATACCGGCAGCCAGCAAACGGGTTTTCTGGTCGTCGGGAATGTTGGGGTTCCCCACGGCAGAGAATGCGATGATGAGACCATAGATCGTTCCCATCAAACCGGTAAGGGTGGCAACGTTTGCTAACATCGACAGATAATTAGTGCGGCGCTGAAGAGTGGGGATCACTTCCAACATCCCCTCATCCACGGCGTTCTGGATGGAGCGAAAATCCAGGCTTTCGCTTTCGGCCACCTTTTTAAGCCCGGCCAGCACCACGTACGGCAAAGCCCGTTGTTTGCCGGCTTCGCAAAGCTCGATGGCCCGCTTCATGTTCCCGCTGGTCACGTACTTGCGAATCTCCATCATAAATTTGTCGGAGTTGACGTTAGAACGGACCATAACGTAATACATGCGTTCCGCGGCGATGGCGATGGCCAGCACCATAAACAAGAGGATTACCCACATAAAGGCAAACCCTTCGGAACTGGGATTAAACGAGGCAAAGAATTGATGCCAAAACTCCATAAGAACCTTCTCCTTAGCATTTAGCTGAATTATAAGTACATTTGAATCCGTTTTCGGTCAAAATCTACTTTTATTTAGTAAAAGATCAATATTTTTGATCGGTTTGATTTTCCCGCTGGTCAGGGGGGTAAATTTCAACTCCTCGGTTTTCCCGGAAAGCTCGGTTGCAAAACTTTTATCAACGGTTACTTCTTCGAAGTCGGATTTTTTGCGCTTATCCAATATCTGCACCTGGGGCAATTCCACCCGCGCATCGATGACCTGGGCTTCCAGCTCGATGACCTGCCCCGCCGCGGGAGGCTGCGAGGTTTGCTGGCGCGGCTGGCCCTGCTGAGGCTGCTGGGCGCACAGGAACGAAAGCCCTCCGAATAACAGAGTTAGCAACACAACGAACAGATTTAATTTCATGGCAGTAAACCCTTTTTAATCGACAATCCGGTTTTTGTTCAGCACCCCGCTCTTCTGCAATTTTGCCGGATCGATATTCTCTTCTCCCATCCGGCTGCGAATATTTTTGATGGTATCGGACATCTCGCCGGGCAATAATTCCAGGTGCAGGTGGAACCGCAGGCCGTAATGGGGTTTACCATCAGTATCGGTGACCGACACGGCCAGCAAATTATTCCCCTCGGCGACAAAATTTTCGAAAGTGCGGAAGGGGACCACCTCGGTTTTCTCGAATTCCGTCTTATCCACCCCGGTAATGTAAATATCATTAAGATACAGGTGGTAGGAGTGATCCCCGGAAACAGCGATCCATCCGTTGATAGGTTTGGAATTCAGGGAAAATTCTTTCCGGAAATACACCGTCACGGTATCCGGCTCGCTGCCGCCGCCGAGCAGCGGCGATTGGCCTTCCCCGGCGCTATCCGCGGGAACCCCCGGCCACAGCGTATCCCCTCCTGCGGCGACGCCGGGAACCGCCCAGATGGCGGCGGGCGCCACTTGCAGGGAATCAAACACCGGGAAGCGCAGATTATAAGGGATATCGACCGCCAGGGCATTTCCCCAGTTGGCGGCGCTGGAACTCCGGGCGTTCCAGTTCGCTTCCTCTTGAAGGGTAGCCTGCCAGGTGGCGTCGCTGCCCAGGGCAAACTCTTCTTTCGGCAAATCCGCCAGGTACTTAGCCGGGTCTATTTCCACCAGCCGGGCTAAAATCAACTGGGTCCAGATGTTCTCTACTTCCATTTCTTTGCTGATATCGTAAGAAAGCCCCAAAATTTCCTGGGTATATCCGGTCAATTCGAAGCCCTGGTCGTCAAAAAAGGTGCTTCCCAACTGGTAATTTTCGTTTTGGGTCTCGTCGAACTTCTTCAACAACTGCTCGCTTTTTTCGGAAGGGAGCCTGGCGAGCCGGGTAGTTAATTCACCGGCTTCATACCCGAAATTGAACATCTTCTGCTCCGTGGTCAACCGGGCGTCGTTGTGGATATTGTTATCCCGGGCGATCTGCAGCGTGGTCTTATACTGGTTCAGGGCGATCTTGGAAAACTGATTGATGTAAAAGATCAACTGCATAACGTAATTGTCCTGGTAATCGTAATAATCCGAGCCTTCCGGGGTGGTAGCTCCCTCGCCCTTCTCCACCAGCCCTTCCAGAACCGGCAGGGAATTTACGTACAAATCCGCGGTCTCGTGTACTAATTTCTCATATTCCGAAGCCAGGATATTGCGCGCCAGGAGCAGTTTGCGTTTCGACTCTTCTACATACTGGTTACTCAGCGCCAATTCATCTGCCACTTTGATATTCTTCAAATGCGCTTCGATGGTGGTCTGCACCTGGGGAGCAACCAGGGTTCGCAGCACCTGGTCATCGAAGACCAGCGCGCGGATGCCTTTGTTGGGATTTTCGACCCGCAGGTACTCGTTAATAAAATCGGAAGCCCGCTCGGCCACGGTGTATTGGATCAGCGAAATCTTTTCCTTGGCGCGGTTATACCACTTCAAGGCCACCGCCTGGCTGCTGTCCGCTTCCACTTCTTTTTGAACCACCAGGGTGGTGTCCTCCTGCACGGGTTGTTTGATAACCGGCGGGGCGGCCTGGGAGGTGTCCAGGGAAACGTTCAACTTTGCCGCCAGGGTGGGAAGGTTGAGTAGCACGTTTTTGTATTCTTCCACGGCGCGGTCATAAGCCGGCACCGAAGCGGCAAAAACCTGGTTCTGCTGCACTAACCGCTGCTCTTTGGTGAGGTTTTCGGGCAATTTTTGGTTGGAGATGGCGCTGGCAAACTCCTCATAGGCTTCTGCAATCCGGTACATGGCCTCGAAACCGCGGATCGACCCCACCCCGATCACCCGGGTAAACGCGCTCTGAACCTCGTTCAACATCTGCTGTTTCCGCTCCAGTTGCGCGCGCAGGGTGGATTGCGGGTAGCTAAGCTCGATACTCTTGTATTCCTGGTAGAGGATCACGCCCAGCTTGTAATTGGCCTCGGCCGCGTAATAGAGGTTGGGATCGCGCCCGGCGCGGGCAAAATCGCTGCTGCGCTGGATCGCCTTGTTGAACTCCGCTTTGGCGGTCACAAATTCCCCGCGGTCGAAATAGTACACCCCGCGGTTGTAATACGCTTCGATGGTCAACGGGTCATTGGGGTAAAGCGACGCAAACTCCTGGTAAATCCGGTTGGCGTTATCCAGGTCATCCAATTTCAAATAATATTTGGCGTTCTCGAACAACAGGTCTTTGGATTCCGGGTTGCCCGGGTAGGTCTGGATATAGAGGTTATTGGTGCGAATGCCTTCCCGCCAGGCCTCCGCCTTGGCAAAGAACAGGCTGGCGTTGAACAGGGCATTTTCCGCTTCCGGGGTTCCCGGGAAAGTCTGGAAAACCCGTTCGTTGGTTTTCGCAACGTTAAAGTAATCTTCCAATTCTTTGTAATCCGCGGCGATATTGTTCAACGCCGGCAGCACTTGCTTGGAGGAAGGATAATTGGTCACCAGAATTTCGTAAGTCTCGATGGCCTTTTTCCATTCCCCGGACTGCTCGAAATTGCGCGCGCTCTTGAACAGGGAGAGATCCACGAAATCCACGTACTGCGAAGCCTCTTCATGCACCCGCAAGTATTCTTTGGCGGCTTCCAGGTGGTTTCCTTCCTGCTCCAGCCGCTCCCCGTTTTTGAAGATAGATTCGCCGATGCGGCTGGTGGCCAGCTTCAACTGGTCTTCCGGGATTCCATCGGTGGTGAGGATCTTCTTGGCCACGATTTCCGAGTCGCGGTACTGGCCTAAGAAGAAGTAGCTGTTCATCAGCGACACTAAACCGACGCTCTTTTCCTGCGACTTGGGGAACTTGGTGACCATGGTTTTATAATATTTCTTGGCCAGGTCGTATTTGCGATGGTTGTAGTACAGCGCCCCGGCCGCGGCCAGCACCGAGGGAGTCTGGGGCGAATCGGGGAATAGTTTGATGAAATTATCGTAGGCTTCCGCCAGCATCCCCTCTTCCGGGGAAAGGTCCCGCACCTGGCGGGCAGCCGACTGGTCGCCGCCCATTTGCGCGGGATTCTCGCCCGAGCGGGTAATTTTTACCAGGGTATCCGCCGCGTTGATGGCGTTGATGGCGGCGTCGAACTGGTGCCCGGTTTCCAGATAATCGTTGCTGACCCGGATATATTCGGTAAACGCCTCTTCAAAACGGCTCAAACGGGTATCCAGAATATAGGCCAGCGCCCAGTTGATCTCGTAGGCGTTCTCGTCGGTGGGGTAATTGTCTAAGTAACTGCGGCAGAGGGCTACCAGTTCTTCGTAATCCTGGGTAGCCGGTTCCTTGTTGGCGTCTTTGTTCTGGGCAATATTATAAAGGTACGTAATATTGGTGCGGAAAGCCTCTTCGGTGATGCGGTAGGCTTCATCCAGCGCGGGAATGCGGTTGGGGATGTCGCGCTGTTCCAACTGGGCGTACCATTCGGACTTGGGGTTGTAATTTTCGAAAAGTTGTTTTCGTTCCTCAAAAGCGCGTTCAAACTGCTCGTCGGCAATGTAGGCGTCGGCAATTTTTTTCTGCACCCGGGGGGCGTGGGTATAATCCGGGTACATATCCAGAAGCTGGTTGTAGGCGTTGATCGCATCCGGCCACTGGGTAATTTTAGCATATCGGTCGCCCATGTTCTCCATGATATTGATGCCGTAAGCGGGGCTGCCTAACTTTTCGATGAATTCCCGGGCGTTTGCCACCCCGCTCCGGGAATAGGAAGGATCGATAAACGAGGCGGCCACGAATTGCAGCGCTTCCGGCTTGACGTCCGTGCGCACGATTTCCCCGGTAGGATCCAGCTCCTGCAATTTTTCGATATCCTGCACCACGCTCACGAAGTAGATGATCGCATCGGAATAGTTGTCCGGATTCTCCCCGGCCAGGCGGTAGTAGCTCCAGCCTAACTTGTAGAGGGCTTCGTCGTAGCGCGGGGAATCCTTGTACTGCAACACGTTTTTATATAGCTGGATCGCCTTGTTGAGCTTCAGAATGGTTTCGGATTTGGTATCGCCCGGTTCGGGATAAAAAAAGCTTTCCGCCAGCTTCATGTAGGCTTCCGGGGCAAACGGGCTTTCCGGGAATTCGTCGATGATGGTCTGGAAAATTTGCCGCGCCGCGGTGGTCTCGTTCATCTCTTCCAGGAGATAGGCCTTGCCGTAATAAGCGTCGTCGCGCAGGTCCGATTCCTGGAAATTCCGGATGATCAGGTCGTAAATGCCAATGGCCTTCTGGTAATCCCGCTGCGGCTGGGGAGGCTCCACCGGCTTCACTTTCGTATCCCCGCTCTCGAAGGCGCGGAGCTGTTTCTCATAGTCGGTATATTTGACTTCGTACTCTTCGTAGCGGCGTTCGAACTCCAGGTCTTCTTCTTCGATGTAATATTCCGCCACCCGGATCAGGATTTTATCTTGATTGGCGTTCTCTTCTTTGGACTTGCCCAGGAATTCCTCGGTAACCTCCAGGCCGCGCTCGCGAACGTTTTCCTGCTTTTTCAATAACTGGTCACGCTCCCGGGCCAGGGCTTTGCGAATTTTCACCAGGTCTTCCACGGAAAAAATATTGATGGTGGAGTCGCTCAACAATTCCAACTGGGCGTGCAACCGCCCGGGGGCCAGCAAAACTGCCGAAGCCGCCAGGCAAAAGATTGAGAAAACGAATGCTGTTCTCATAGGATACAGGTAATTATGCTCAACAACGTTAAATTTTAAGCTCTTGAAATTAGTGTTTTAGTGTTTTAGAATCTGGTTGTAGTCCTTTAGTTGAACCCGAAAGCACCAAAACACTTGAACACCATAACACTAAAACACTCTTATTGTTGCGGTTCTTCCGGGGTTTCCGATTCCCGGGTATCAAAATAGCTCTCCCGGAAGGCGCGTTCCCGTTCGGCGCGCAGGCGCGCCCGCTCTTCCATGCGGGCCTTCATGGTCATCAGGCGCACCTCCCCTTCGATCTTCTTGATCTTATCTTCGATCACTTGCTTGCGATAGTTTAGCTGTTCATTCACCTGCTCGAACACTCCCGCAACCTGCACCAACTGATCCTGGGTCTGCTGTTTCTGGTCAAAATAGACGTTGATGATTCCGAATGCCCCAAAATCGCCCCAGCGGTTGAATTCCGGGTACGGGTTCGCCACGGTTTCCATCTCGTGAAGCTCTACCAGCAGCAAGTCATAACGCTTTCGCAAGGATGTCAGGTGGTCGCGCTGCTGTTCTAATTTCGCAACCGCATCGAATTTCTGGGCGATGCGGGCGTTTTCGATTTCCCGGTCCACTGTCTGGTTCAAATTATCGATGGCGGCAATCTCATTCTGCACTTCCTGCCGTTTTTCGATCACGCCGGTATGGCGGAATTCTTCCTCCACCACGTATTTGCTTACCGGGTAATCATCGAAGAGGTTGATGCCCGCCTCGGTGAAAAGATCCGGCGAGAATGATTCCAGCACCGCGCCTAAGTGCAGTTGCAAGCTGTCGATTTTTTGAATGGCCGCCTTGTTGCCGGTTTCTTCCGCGGCCAGGCGCAGGCTGTTCAACTCTTTTATCTGCTGGATAATGGAATTCGCTTCCCGGTAAACGCCCAGGCCGGAACTGCTGGCTTCCGCCAGGTCCATGCTGCGGATTTCTTCCTTCAACCCGGCGATGAGCTTTTCCGCTTTGCCGTAGGCTTCCAGGTTGTTTGCCTTCAGGGCGTCTTCCCGGTAGTTTTCCGCTTGCAGCAGCAACGCCTGCAACCGCGCTCTTTCCGCGTAGATGTTTTCGATGGAGCCGCGTTTTTCCTTGGTTTTATATACGTCGCGGTACAGGGTAATGGCTTCCCCGGGCTGGCCCTCGTACTGGCTGATGAACGCCAGCAAGCCGGTGGCCTCCATTTCATAGGGGGAAGCGTAGTAATCGTCAACCAGCTTCTTGGCATAGAACCGCGCCATGCTGAAGTTACGCGGCTCTCCCACGGGTTTGGCGCGTTCCATTTCAAAATGGCTCCAGGCCAGGGCATTCAACACCTTGTCGTAGCGCGAAAACCCGAAGGAAATGCGGTTCAGGTACTCCACCGCGGCAAAATAGTTCCCCCGCTCGTATTCCATCAGACCCATTTTGTAAAGGGCGCGGGCGTGGATGTAGGGAGGCACGTTCTTATTATCCAGCATGGTGAGGTAAATCTGCGATGCTTCGTCGTATTGCTGGTTATCACCGTAAGCGTTGCCGATAAAGTACTGCGCCAGGTAAAAATAGGGATGGTCCGTGGGAATATTCATCAGCGCTTCGATGCTGCGCTCGAAATTGCCGGTCTGGTAATAGGCCATGGCCTGCAAAAACTGGATGTCATAAAATTCAGGCGCGGCGGGAGAAACCAGGCTCTGGTACAGGCCGGCGTACTCGATGGTTTTTTCCGGGCTTTCCAGGGTATAGTTGATCTGCACCAGGCGGCTGTACACTTCCGGCAGGTAGGAAGTTCCCGGATATTTGGCCAGCAACTCCTCGTAATTTTGCCGGGCGTGCAACAAGCGATCGAGGGCAAAATTGCACTCCGCCCGGTAAAAATAGAGATCATCCAGGTTTCGGAGTCCCCAGGAGGGATAGGTTTCCAACAGATCTCCCAGGAGCCGCTCCGCCAGGTCATAATCTTCATAATTGAAGGCGGTATAAGCCAGTTTTAGCTGGTTGTCGAACATCGTGGTGATATCCTCCGGGGCGGAGGCTTTCAGGAGATTGATCCGCGCCAGCTTCACATCCGCTAAACGAAGGCTGTAGTGAACTTCTTCGTTTTTCTTCCACTCCACGAAAAGGTCGTAGATGGTCGGCTGCGGCCCGAGGTATTCCCCGCCTTCGGAAGACGTTTCCCCGAACGCGGACAGGAGCTGCTCTTTCGTTTTGCCGATTTTCTGGTCGAGGTCCGCAGGGCTTTGGAGCTGGTCCAGCTTGATCATTTCCTCGGAGACGTAGAGCATCTGCAGAGCGTCTTCGAAGACCTTCTTCTTCTTGAAATCGATCTCGCCCCGGTCGATGGTGTATTTGATGCGCTCGCTCAAATCGCTGGAAAAAGAGTCCAGGTCCCGGATACCGGCCAGCCGGAGACGCTGCCGGAGCTGGTAAATTTCATCCAGCATTTTGTGCAGATCGTTAAAATAAGCCTGGCGGGCCTGGGCAGGGCTTTTCAGGCGCCGGGAAATTTCCTGGTTCAGCAGGTACATCATGCTGATCAGGTAACGTTCGTCGGAAATCCTTCCCTCTCCGAACCGGATATACTGGTCGTACACGTGGTTGGCAATGGCCTTTTGAATGTCCGATTCCGTGGTGTAGGAAAGCAGTTGCTGGATATCCGAAGAATCTGAAGCCTGGGGAGGGGCGGCGTAGATAGTGGAGAAAGGGAGACAAAGCAGGATGATAAAAAGGGAGATGCGCCTCATGGAAATCTTTCCACTATTAAAGAAATTCAACAAAAGTTACATTAATTCCCGGTTACGGAGAAGCCCGCTCGGCAACCTTCAACCGGTTTAGCGCTCTTGCCAGGGCCGCCTCTGCCCGGGGCACGTCCAGAGAAGCCTTTTTGTTGTGCAAACGTTCGCTGGCGCGCTCTTTGGCCTGGTCAGCCCGCGCGACATCAATTCTTTCGGCAGGCTCCGCGGTTTCCAGCAGTAAGAGCACTTTGTTATCAACGACCTCTAAAAACCCCCCGCTGGTAGCAAAGTAACGGGTTTTTTCCGGCAACACAATTTTAATTTCTCCTACGGCCAATTCGCTGATGAACGCCGCGTGATTCGGCAAAATCTGGAATCGGCCAAGTACCCCCGGCGCGGAGCAACTGAGCGCCGGCTCGATGCTCTGCTTGCTGTCCGGAGTGGCAAGTTCAATTTTCAAATGTTTCTCTGCCATAGGTATAAGGTATAATCGTTTGGATGGACGTTAACTTTAATTAAAAAAGTATAGTGTTCGAGTGTTTTGGTGTTATAGTGTTTTGGTGTTATAGTGCCCGGCTAAGATTACCCAATACCAGAACACTATAACACTTGAACACTATAACACCTTAACACCCTGCTATCCCTGCATTTGCTTGGCGGCTTCGATGACCTCTTCGATAGCGCCGGCCATGTAGAACGCCTGTTCGGGAAGATCGTCGTATTCTCCGTTGATGATGCCCTTGAACCCGCGGATGGTGTCCTTCAGGGGCACGTACTTGCCGGGCCGGCCGGTAAACGCTTCCGCAACAAAAAAGGGCTGGGACAGAAAACGCTGAATCTTCCGGGCGCGCTGCACTACCAGTTTGTCGTCGTCGGACAATTCATCCATCCCCAGGATGGCGATGATGTCCTGCAGGTCTTTGTATTTCTGCAAAGTTTCCTGCACTCTTTTGGCCACGGCATAATGCTCCTCGCCGATGATTTTCGGGTCCATAATCCGGGAGGTAGAATCCAGCGGGTCCACGGCAGGATAAATTCCCATCTCGGAAATCTGGCGCGACAACACCGTGGTCGCATCTAAGTGAGAGAAGGCGGCGGCCGGGGCCGGGTCGGTCAGGTCGTCGGCGGGCACGTAAATCGCCTGAACCGAGGTAATGGAGCCTTTCTTGGTGGAGGTAATCCGCTCCTGCAGCTCGCCCATCTCGGTGCCCAGGGTGGGCTGGTATCCTACTGCGGAAGGCATTCGCCCCAACAGGGCGGATACTTCCGAACCGGCCTGGGTAAAGCGGAAAATGTTATCAATGAACAACAGCACGTCTTTGCCTTCCTCATCCCGGAAATATTCCGCCACGGTGAGGCCGGTCAGCCCTACCCGCTGCCGGGCACCGGGCGGTTCGTTCATCTGCCCGAACACCAGGGCGGTTTTGCTCAACACCCCGCTTTCTTTCATTTCCACCCAGAGGTCGTTACCTTCCCGGGTCCTTTCCCCCACCCCGGCAAACACGGAGTAACCGCCGTGTTCCGCGGCAATGTTGCGAATCAGCTCCTGGATGATGACCGTTTTGCCCACTCCCGCGCCTCCGAACAGGCCGGTTTTGCCGCCTTTGGAATACGGCTCCAGGAGGTCAATCACCTTGATGCCGGTTTCCAGAATTTCGGTTTGGGTGCTCAGATCTTCGAATTCCGGGGCGGGGCGGTGGATGGGCAGACGCCCGGAGGCTTCAATGGGACCCATCTCGTCAATCGGTTCCCCGATAACGTTGAGCAGCCGTCCCAGCAATTGCGGGCCGGCCGGCACGGTAATCGGCCCGCCGGTGTCGATGGCTTCGGCGCCGCGCGCCAGACCGTCGGTGCTGTCCATGGCCACGCAGCGGACAATATTTTCGCCGAGATGCTGCTGCGCTTCTAACACCAACTCGTTTTCATTTTCCCGTTTAATTGTGATTGCGGAATAGATTGCGGGCAATTTTTCTTCCGGAAATTGCACGTCCACAACCGGGCCGATAATTTGCGTCACAATGCCTTTGTTCATGTTTCAGGTTCCTTCTATTGAGTTCTTCATTAATTGCCAATTGTCAATTGCCAATTGCTAATTGCTAATTGGCAATTATAGTGGAGAATTTCGAACCTCCCTGGTTAAGCCTTTAAAGCAGGGAGCGAGAAGCGTAGAACGCCCCCTGCCTACGCTCTACGCCTCTCGCTCCGCACAAAACCGGCTTGAACTTTCTTAAGCAGAAGCCTTTTTGAGGGCTTCGGCCCCGCCGACAATTTCCAAAATCTCCTTGGTAATGCTGGCCTGGCGCGCCTTGTTGAATTCCAGGGTTAAGGCTTCGATCAATTCGCTGGCGTTTGCGGTGGCGTTTTCCATTGCCATCATCCGCGCGGCCTGTTCCGAGGCCTCGGATTCTAACAGCGCCCGCCAGATCTGCATGCGGATGTGCCGCGGCAGCAGAGCTTTTAACAGCGTTTCCTTAGAGGGTTCGTAGAGATAATCAATCGAGCGCCGATATTCTTCCGCAGATACGGGCGCCTCGGGCGGGTGGATTTTCAGGGGCAGCAGGTCTTCTACTACCAGGGCTTGCTGGGCAACGCTTTTGAACTGGTTGTAGATGATCCGCACCGCGTCCGTTTTATCATCGATGAACTGTTCGATGGCGTAGCCGGCGATATCATTCGCGTGGGAAACTTCCAGGGCATTGAAGATATTGACGTAATTCCGGGCAATGGTGTAATTCCGCCTGCGGAAGAAATCAAACCCTTTGCGGCCGATGCACAGCAGCGAAATTTCCATTTCTTTATGAACTTTGAACTCCCCCAGGGCTTTTTTAATGATGTTGCTGTTGAAGGAGCCGCACAATCCCCGGTCTGCGGTAATGACAATCAGGCTGAGACGCCGCACCGGGCGTTCTTGCAGCAACGGCAATTGCACTCCTTCGCTGCTGAGCACCAGGTGCTCCACCAATTCTTTGATTTTGCCGGCGTAGGGCCGGGCATTGAACATGCGCTCCTGGGCGCGGCGCATTTTGGCGGCAGACACCATTTTCATCGCCCGGGTAATCTGTTGGGTGCTTTTAATTCCCCGGATGCGCTGCCGGATTTCTCTCAACGTTGCCATGGGGCGTCACGCCTCTAATTTGAATATTTTCAAGAAATCTTCCACGGATTTACGCATCCGCTCTTGCAGCGGGTCGGAAAGCGCCTTCTTCGCGTCGATCTCTTTCAGAATGTCCGGATATTTGCTCTCCAGGAATTCTAAGTATTCGGTTTCGAACCGCTTGATGCTCTCCACCGGCAGTTTATCTAACATCCCGATGTTGGCGGCATAGATTACGGCGACCTGGTTTTCTACCGGCATGGGCACGTACTGGCCTTGCTTGAGCAACTCTACCAGGCGCTGGCCGCGCGTCAACTGCGCCTGGGTGGTCTTATCCAGGTCGGAACCGAACTTCGCGAACGCTTCCAGGGAGCGGTACTGCGCCAGGTCTAAGCGAAGGCGGCCGGCCACTTGCTTCATCGCCTTGATCTGGGCGTTCCCGCCCACCCGGCTCACCGAGATGCCCACGTTCACGGCCGGGCGCTGGCCGGCGTAAAAGAGTCCCGGTTCCAGGTAAATCTGCCCGTCGGTAATGGAAATAACGTTGGTGGGAATGTAAGCGGAAACGTCCCCCGCCTGGGTTTCGATAATGGGAAGCGCGGTAAGAGAACCCCCGCCCCCGGCGTTGCTCAACTTGGCGGCGCGTTCCAACAGGCGGCTATGGAGATAGAAAACGTCTCCGGGGTAGGCTTCCCGCCCGGGAGGGCGGCGCAGCAGCAGGGCCATTTGCCGGTAAGCCTGGGCGTGCTTGGAGAGGTCGTCGTAAATGGCCAGGGCGTGCATTCCGTTGTCGCGGAAATATTCGCCCATGGCCGCGCCGGCGTAAGGAGCGATATATTGCAGCGCGGCGGACTCGCTGGCCGAGGCGAGGATTACGGTGGTATATTCCATGGCCCCGTTATCTTCCAGGATTTTGACCACCCGGGCCACGGTAGAGGCCTTCTGCCCGATGGCCACATAGATGCAATACACCGGCTTATCGGTTTTATGGGTATCTTTTTGATTGATGATAGTGTCCACCGCAATAGCGGTTTTCCCGGTCTGGCGGTCGCCGATAATCAGTTCTCGCTGCCCCCGGCCAATGGGAATCATGGAGTCAATCGCTTTCAGCCCGGTTTGCAGCGGTTCGTTTACCGACTGGCGGTAGATCACCCCGGGAGCTTTGCGTTCTACTAAGTTAAACTGTTTGGCATTGATAGGGCCGCGACCGTCCATCGGCTGGCCCAGGGGATTGACCACCCGCCCTAACAATTCTTTGCCAACCGGTACTTCGGCGATGCGGTGGGTGCGCTTTACGGTTTCCCCTTCTTTAATTTCCTTATCATCGCCTAAGATCACCACGCCCACGCTGTCTTCTTCTAAGTTGAGCACCATGCCGGTTACTCCCACGGAAAAATCCACCAACTCTCCGGCCATCACGTTGCTAAGACCGTGAACCCGGGCGATGCCGTCGCCCACCTGGAGCACCGTGCCGACTTCGTAAACGTCCGCTTCTCTTTCGAAGCCTTCCAGTTCTTTTCTAATAATAGAGGAGATTTCTTCAGGTTTGAAATCTACTGCCATTGTCTTATCCTCAATTCTATGGTTTACAAATGCGCGTAAAACGTGATGCGTAAAACGTAACACCGCAATCCGGCGGGCTAAAAATCAAAAGCGAGTGCCGTTAAGATTGAACCAGGTTCTGGCGCAATTTTTCCAATTTGTTGCGCAGGCTGGCGTCATAAACGGTGTCGCGGATTCTCACCACCAGGCCGCCTAACAGGCCGGGGTCGGTGCGCTGGGCAATGAGCACGTTTTTGCCGGTCAGTTGGTCCAGGCGTTCTTTAAGATTGCGCAACTGGAGCTCCGAAAGCGGCATTATGCTGGACACTTCTCCGCGCAAAATGCCGCGGTGTTCGTCCAGTAAATCATGGAAATCCGCAACAATATCCGGCAGCACTGCTTCCCGATTTTTCGCAATTAAAAAAGAGATATACTTAAAGGTATTTGCCTGGAGGCGATCTTTAAAAAGGGCGCTGAACGCGGCTTGCTTGGCCTGGTTGGAAGTTACCGGGGAGTCGATCAACTGGCGGAACTCCGGGGAATCGCGCAGGGCGGCTTCGAGCAGGTCTAAATCCGCCGCCACGCTTTCCAACTGGCTATTATCCAGGGCAAATTCAAACAACGCCCGGGCGTACCGTTTTGCAACTCGCAACTTAATCACGCGCCATTCCTTGATTATTGCAAAATGAAAAATGTAAAGTGTAAAATAAGCGCAACGCCATTTTCACTTTTCACTTTGCATTTTGCATTTTTCACTTTTTACTTTTTACTTTTTACTTTTCATCCCCGCATTCGCGGGGACAAGCTTTGCACTTCAATTCTTCTGCCCGAAGCCGGCAATCGAATCGTCGATGATTTTTTGGTGCCGGGCTTTATCCACCGCCACCCCCAACAGCTTCGAGGTCGTTTCCAGCACCAGGTCGGCGACTTCCTGTTTGAGAGAAACCATCATCATGCCGCGCTCTTTTTCGATGTCCGAGCGCGCCCGCTCCTTCACTTTTTCCGCCTCGGTTCGCGCCTGTTCCATAAGATCGGCGCGCATTTTTTCCGCGGTCTGCCGGGCTTCTTTTATCATTCCCTGGATTTCCTGCTGGGCGGCGGCCAATTTTTCTTGCTGCTGCGCCAGCAGTTTCTCCGCTTCTTCCCGGGCGTTTTCCGCTTTTTGCAAGGAATCGTTGATCCGGTTTTCCCGGGATTCCACGGCGCCGAGCAGCGGCTTCCAGGCCACTTTCCATAAGACCAGCAGCACCGCCACAAAGGTGATCCAGGTCCAAACTAACATTCCGGGTTCTAATTGCAGCATAACCGACCCTTTTTAACGATTTTTTTCAAATCCGCTGAATAAATTACCTGATTTCCCCTCCGCTTGGCGGCTTTCCGGAAGGATTATACTCACCGGAGAACCAGCCGGTTAGCTGAAGACAGAGAGGATGTTCGGGGTACAACACCGGGCGGGCAGAGGCTACTTAACGCCCAACAAGAAGCAGATTACCAGGCCGAAAAACGCTACCCCTTCGATCAGCGCCGCGGAAATGATCATCGAGGTTCGAATATCGCCTCCCGCTTCCGGCTGGCGGGCGGTTCCTTCCATCGCCTGGCCGCCAATCCGGCCAATTCCGAATCCCGCTCCCAAAACCGCAAGCCCGGCGCCAATACCGGCTGCCAAATACGCTAAACCAGTTGCTTCCATTATTCAATCTCCTTTTGCATGTTACTGATTTTTTAGTTTTCCAATCGAATAAACATTTTTACACTATATTCTTCAATCCCCTATACCTTATAATCTATCCCCTATACCTTATACTCTATCCCCTATCCCTTATCCCTCTATCACAATACCGACCGTTTTTCGGAATCCCCAACCCTTTAGTGTTCCGGGTGCGCCGCCATGCCGATGAACAGGCTGGTGAGGATGGTAAAAATGTATGCCTGGAGAAACGCCACGAACAGCTCCAGGAAATAAATCGCCATGGCGAAGGCCACGGAAACCGGGGCGGCAACGTAGGACGCCAAAACGATGATCAATCCTAAGAGCGCGTAAATTACGGTATGCCCGGCAATCATGTTGGCAAAGAGACGCATGGCCAGGGCAAACGGCTTGGTGAACAGGCTCAGGATTTCGATGGGAATCATAATCGGCAGCAAGAACCAGGGAACGCTGCTGGGCACCAGGTGTTTCCAATAGGCCACCACCCCGTTTTCCTTCATTCCGTATAACTGGGTCATCATAAAGGTAACCAGAGCCAGGGAGGCGGTCACGCTGATATTAGCCGTGGCCGTGGAGAAGATGGGGATCAAGCCCAGCAGGTTGCAGCCCAGGATAAAAAAGAAAACCGTCGCCAGGAAGGGGGTTAACCGTTTCCCCAGGTTTTCGCCGATATTGGGAATGGCGATTTCGTCGCGAACGAACAGAACCACGCTCTCCAAAACTCCGGCGAGGCCGCGGGGAACCATCCGGGGCTTGCGGAAAGAGAGCCAGAACATGAGAATCAGCAAGGCCCCGGCAAACCACAACATCAACACGTGCAGGGTAATGGAAAGATCGATTTCCGTGCCCAACAGGTTGAATTTGATGACCGGAAGGTGCGTTCCCAGCCATTGGTTGGAATCGCTCAGGTGGTGAAGGATATATTCTCCTAACCCGCCTTCACCATGTTCTTCTGTTCCGTTCCGCAACAAAGCCATACTCATTCAGGATTCCTTACGGGTATCAGAAAATTTGTAAACCTGGTAAATTTCCAGCGCCAGAAATAAAAAATAGGTTGCGATGAGGGATAAAACCAACGCAACCTGGTTGAGTTGAAGCGCCCCTATTAAAATAAATAAAAGTGAAAAAATCAACAAAAATCTAAAAATGATCCCCCCGTAAATTGAAAGAAAAAAAATATGTTGGGATTGTTTTATACCCCAGTTGAGGAGGACAAAACCCAGCAGAGCATTCCCGTACGCGATGGCCACCCCGAGGACGATAGCATTGCGAATTTCCTCGCTGTTCCACCTCGCAAACGCTGCCCCGCCAATTAGCAGGCACAGGGAAAGTAGTAGCAGACTTTTTTTGAGATATGCCCAAAAGCTCATGAACGCCGTTTGCTTCCGGATGACCCGGCGACGGTTTTGATGAAATTGTAGAACCCTACAATCACTCCCAGGATGGCTCCGCTGACGATTCCCCAGGGATGAAGCTCCCAGTGGTTGTCAACCAGATGCCCGATGAAGGCCAGTAATCCGATTGCAGCGATGAAAAAATAGCCGATATTGAGATAGGGGCCGATCTCGCGATAGGCATTGGCCAGGGATTGAAAGGTGGATTTGCGGCCGGTCTTTCCGGCCTCTCGCTCACTTTTTCTCGGGAGATTCATGCGCCACCCCCTGGGCAGCACCGGGTTTTTCAAAAAGTCCCTTTTTACCATTGCTTCCCGCGGGGCGGCTGCCGCTCATGTCCGATTTGCCGTTGAAATACGCTCCCTCGTCGATGATCAGCTTGCTGGCCGTCAAATTCCCGTTCAAGTAGGAAGTTTCTTCCAGGGTCAGCTTTTGTTCGATATACACGTCGCCTTCGATTTTTCCGGCAACGCGGGCGGATTTGGCATACACTTCCCCGATAATCTCGCCGGAACGCCCTACCCGCACCTCGTCAGCCGCTTTAACCATTCCTTTTACTTTGCCGTTGATCTGCAAGCTGCCCTTGGTCTCAATGGTTCCTTCCAGGTAGGTTCCGGCATTGATTATATTTAATTCATTCTGGACCGGTTCGCCGGGTTTCATTTTCAAAGCCATAAATCAGTCTCCTGCGGTTAAATCCAATAAGAATTCCCTGGGATTACAAGGTTGTCCGTCCTTCCAAATTTCAAAATGCAAGTGAGGACCCGAAGAGGATTCCCCGGAATTCCCCAGGAATGCGATTACGTCCCCCTGCCGCACCACCTGGTTAATGGTCGCTAAATTCTGGGCATTGTGGCGGTAACAGGTAATATAACCGCCGGGGTGATAAAGAATCAAGACATAGCCGTCTTCATAGGTCCACCCGCTAAAAATTACCACCCCGTCTGCCGCCGCCTGCACCGGGGTGCCTTCGGGGGCGACAATATCAATGCCGGTATGGCCGACCTGGCTGTATTCCTGGGATACAAAGCCGCTTACCGGCGCTCTTAAAGGAACATTCGTAAAAATCGAGATTTTATTTAGATTATTCTCAATAATATTTCGCGGGATGACCGCCTCTTCGCCGGATTTTTCAACAAATTTCACGTATCCTTCCAGGCTGCTGCGCACTTTCTCCCGGTAGGCTTTCAAAGTATCCAACTCCGATTGGAGCTGATTTCCCTTCTTCAACTGTTCCCGCAATTGCAGCAGCTCTTTTTCCCGCTCATTTTTTTCCAGCGCTGCCTGCAAGACCTGGCTGTAAGTAACGATTCCCAGTATCACGCTGGCAAAAAATATCCCCAGCAATACGATTAGCAGCCGTAAAGTCGTGTAACGAATCCGGAAGCTTTTGAGGGGAGTATCCTGGCTGTCGGAGATAAAGAGGATATTGAGAAATTTTTTCTTACTGCGTTTATGCACTGTCCTCGATCACTTTCGGAAATAGGTTCGGCTTTTTCAGGTAATTATACTTCGCGCGGCCATAATGGCGCTTTGCCGCCGCATCCAGGCGACGGCCTTAAAACTTGATTTGCTCGAATATATCCAGCAATCTTTCCAAATCTTCCCCGGAGTAAAAGCTGATTTCGATGCTCCCGCCCTCCTTGCGGGTGCGCAGCTTTACCTGGGTTCCTAATTTTTCCCGCAGTTTGCTCTCTACCTTATTAATATATGCGGACTTCCGGGGAGTGGCCGGGGCCTTGGGAGGGGGAGGAGCAGCGCCGTCCTCGAACTTCTGGGCCAGGAGTTCCACGACGCGCACCGAGAGTGATTCTTTGATGGCGCGGCGCCAGATCTTCTCCTGCACCTGCGGATCGGTGATGCGCAACAACGCCCGGGCATGGCCTTCCTTGATGTCTCCCTGCCGAAGGCTTTCCTGGATTTTCTCCGGCAATTTCAGGCAGCGGATAATATTCGCCACCGTGGTACGATTTTTCCCGATCTTCCTCGCCACGTCCTCCTGGGTAAGACCGCATTCATCAATCAACAACTGATAGCCTTTGGCGAGGTCGATAGGATTCAGTTGCTCGCGTTGAACATTTTCAATGATCGCAATTTCCAGCATTTCCTCATCCGTGGTAATTTCTTTGATGTAGGCAGGGATAGATCTTATCCCGACTTCAATGGAAGCGCGCAGCCTCCGCTCTCCCGCCACCACCTGGTAACGGCCGTCTTCCGCAGGGCGCACCAGAATGGGCTGGATAATGCCTTTTTCCCGGATGGAGTTTTTTAACTCCTCGAATGATTCCTCGCTGAAGGATATTCGCGGCTGAAAAGGGTTGGGATCGATCAGGGCCACATCCAGTTCCTGGATCGACTCGGCCGGCAGGGTATGATTCTCCTCCACCGTCGCCGCCGGAATAAGGGCATGAAGCCCCTTACCGAGGCGCTCTTTTCCTCTCATTGAACCACGCTTCCCCTGGCTAACACTTCTTCGGCAAGCCGCATGTAATTCTCGGCGCCGGTTGAAGCAGCGTCAAACATGATAATCGGCAACCCGAAACTCGGCGCCTCGCTCAAACGCACGTTGCGCATAATCGTGGTGGTAAATACCTTATCCTTGAAGTAATCCCGCACCTCTTTTTCCACCTGGTTGCAAAGATTCAATCGCCCGTCGTACATGGTCAGGAGAACCCCATAGATGGTCAGCTTGCGGTTCAGGTGGCGCTGCACCAACTGCACCGTATTCAACAGCTTGCTGAGACCTTCCAATGCGTAGTATTCGCACTGGATGGGGATCAGCACGCTGTCCGCGGCGGTCAAGGCGTTGAGGGTCAAAATTCCCAGCGAAGGAGGGCAATCGATCAGGATATAATCGTACGCATCCCTGAGCGAACGAACCGCCTCCCGCAGAATCTTCTCCCGCGCTACCATGTGAACCAGCTCGATCTCGGTGCCCACCAGGTTAATGTGCGAAGGTACCAGGGAAAGGTTGGGAACTTTGGTTTGCTGAACCACGTTTTTGATCTGTTCATTGTTCACGAACACATCATAAATGCTACGATTCAACTCCCGGGCGTCAACCCCCAAACCGGAAGTAGCGTTTGCCTGCGGATCCACGTCGATCAGCAGGATATTCTTCTCTGCGACTGCCATACAGGAGGCCAGATTCACAGCCGTGGTGGTTTTCCCCACCCCGCCTTTTTGATTTGCGATGGCAACGATTTTTCCCATGGTTCTCAATTATTTTTTGGTTTGAAGAATATACGGGATACCCCCCTGAAAATCAAGGGTTTTTCCAATCACGTTTTTCGCCCACAACTCTCTGTTTTCAAAGAACTTGAAAAATCAAAAACTATCATTTACCCGGCTCGCGAACGTCCTGCCCCCGGGAGTTTTTGAAGCTGATGCGTTAAACTGACAGCCTGCAATAATAGCGCAAAAAAATCAGAAAAAAAAAGTATTTTTTTTGTGATTTATCCCCGCTATCGGCAAACCAAAAAGAAAACCGGGGTAAGCTGATTTAGGCATTGAGAGTTATCTTGATAGAAAAGGGCGCAGCACAAATTGCACATTTGGGAGTACTGCTCACTGAAGTGGGGCAATCTGAAGATGAATAATTTATAGATTGCCACGCTTCAGCGTGCTATCAAATTTGTCAATTCAGTGCAATTTGTGCTGCGCCCTCCGCCGAATGCGCCAGATCGTTGAAGGAGCAGAAGCAAAAGCGACCGTCAAATAACCGGGCGCATGGCCCGGAAGGTTGGCCTCCCGAACCATGCGTTTTGAATTTGGGCAAGAGTTTTATACTGTAGAGTAGGCCGCTGGTGCGACCTCACGATCTACCCAGCAGCCCCTCATCAAA
>CAZFVV010000064.1:0-28882 GCA_964522165.1 uncultured Calditrichaceae bacterium | reverse complement strand
CAAAATACAGGCATCACGAATTATTACGCAATACGCATCACGCTTAAATCCTAAATCTCTAACCGAACGAGGTAATACCAATGTCAAGCGTCTCCAAACGATTGTCTTTTTTCGATAGATATTTAACCCTGTGGATTTTTCTGACCATGTTCGCCGGGGTGTTCCTGGGATACCTGGCCCCAGCCATCGCCGGTTTCTGGGACACCATGGCCGTGGGAACTACCAACATTCCCATTGCCATCGGGTTAATCCTGATGATGTATCCCCCACTGGCTAAAGTTCGCTACGAGCAGCTTCCCAAGGTCTTCCGCAACCTGCGCCTGCTGTTCATTTCCTTAGTGCAAAACTGGATCGTTGGTCCGCTGGTGATGTTCATTCTGGCGATCATTTTGCTGCCGGATAAGCCGGAGATGATGGTGGGGGTGATTTTAGTGGGTTTGGCGCGCTGCATCGCCATGGTGCTGGTGTGGAACGACCTCGCTAAAGGCGACTCGGAACTGGCCACCGGCCTGGTGGCATTCAACGCCATCTTTCAGGTGTTCCTTTATTCGGTGTACGCTTACGTGTTCATCACCATCCTGCCGCCCTTGTTCGGGCTCAGCGGGGCGATTGTCGATGTGTCCATCGGGGAAATCGCCGTCACGGTGCTGATTTACCTGGGAATTCCCTTCCTGGGCGGGCTGCTTACCAGCGCGGTCCTGCGCAAAACCAAAAGCGACGAATGGTATTTTAAACGCTTTATTCCCAAAATCTCCCTGTTGACCCCCATCGCCTTATTGTTCACCATTTTTGTGATGTTTTCTTTAAAGGGAGAGAAAATCATCGAGTTGCCCCTGGATGTTATCCGGGTGGCGATTCCTTACACCATCTATTTCGCCTTCATGTTTTTTGCCACCTTTTTCTTAGCGAAGCGGATCGGAACCTCTTATGCCAAAACCACCACGGTAGCCTTTACTGCCGGAAGCAATGATTTTGAGCTGGCCATTGCCGTGGCCATTGCGGTATTCGGCATCAACTCCCCGGCGGCGTTTGCCACGGTCATTGGCCCGTTAGTGGAAGTGCCGGTGTTGATTATGCTGGTGAATGTGGCGCTGTGGTTCCAGCGGAAATATTTTTCGGCGGGAACGGCGGCGGCGGGTAGTCAGGAATAAAGATGGAAAAGTCATTTTCCCGGAAAGCCGGGAGTCATTTGCGCTTCGCGCGCCATTCAGCTTCGCTGTCATTGGTTAGTCATTGACTACTAAATGACGGGCAAAGCCCAAATGACAATTGAATGACGCGCAGCAAATGACGGCGAAGCGCAAATGACGGCGAAGCCAAATGACGGCGAAGCCAAATGACCTTCAATCAAGCTTTTTTTATTAAACACCAAACCAGAGGAGCAATAAGATGAAAATAGCACTCTTCAGCGATATACACGCCAATCTTCCCGCATTAGAGGCGGTTCTCAGCGATATGGAAAATCGCAAGCCGGATGCGGTGTACTGCCTGGGCGACCTGGTGGGTTACGCTCCCTGGCCCAACGAAGTGATTGCGGAAATCCGCCGCCGGGGAATTCCCACCATCGCCGGGAACTACGACCAGGGCATCGGCCTGCACAGCGACGACTGTGGCTGCGCGTACAAAACCGATGAAGAAAAAGCGCTGGGCAAAGTGTCGATTGCCTTCACCAATGAAATAGTGGAAGATGACGCCCGGCGCTACCTGCGCACCCTGCCGGCGCATTTAATGGTTAAATTCGATTTGGAGAAGGAGAAATTCAACCTGCTGTTAGTGCACGGCAGCCCGCGCAAGATCAATGAATATTTGTTCGAAGACCGCCCGGAGGCCAGTTCCCTGCGCATGATGGAGCAGGCGGAGGCGGACATTATGGCCTTTGGGCATACCCATAAACCGTTTCATAAAAAACTGGCGGAGGAAAGTGAAGCTGGAAAACGCTATCGCCACGCCGTCAACATCGGCTCGGTGGGCAAACCCAAAGACGGCGACCCCCGCGCCTGCTACGTGATGCTGGATTTGGATGAAAATACCGCAATGAGCGATGCAGAAAGCCTGAAGGTAGAATTTATTCGCGTGAAGTATGATGTGGAAAAAGCCGCCAAAGCGGTGGAGGCCAGCCCCCTGCCGGATGAATACGCGGATATGCTGCGGAAAGCGTACTGAAGCGTGGAATATAAAGAGTTGTTCACTACGGAGAAAATGTCATGGTTATCAAAATTTTAGGCCCCGGCTGCGCCCGCTGCCATGCTTTGGAGCAAAAAGTGCGCGAGTTGGTAACATCGCATCAGATTCAGGGAGAAGTACAAAAAGTCAGCGATATTTCGGAAATGATCGCTTACGGGATTGTGCGCACGCCCGGCCTGGTGATCAATGAACAATTGAAAAGCAACGGGATCATTCCCAAAGACGAACAAATCCTGCAATGGTTAAAGGAGGCGCAGTAACATGAAACGAATCCTGATGATTTCAATCACAGTAACCTCCCTGTTTTTAATGCTGGCCTGCGGGGCGGACAGCCGCCCGGGGGAGGCGCAGCAATCAGTTGCCATGGAGCATACGGTCGACCCGGCTAAAATTATCTTCGTGGAACTCGGCTCGGTCAACTGCATTCCCTGCCGGAAAATGCAGCCGATTATGGCCTCCATCGAGAAGAAATACGACGGCCAGGTAAAGGTGGTCTTCTACGACGTCTGGAAACCGGAGCAGCGCCATTATGCGCAGCAATTCAGCATTCGCCTGATCCCCACCCAGGTGTTTTTGGATGAAAACGGCAACGAGATCATGCGCCACGAGGGATTCTTTCCGGAAGAGGAGATCGACGCTTTCTTGCAGGCGCGGGGCTTAACCGTCAAAACAGGCAGTTAAGGAGCAGGGAATGATTACCGAACTTTTTTCCGAACTGACCCGCGCCCTGGAAGGCAGCTTTCAGTTGGCGCTGGGCGCGGCGTTTTTGTGGGGAGTATTGAGCATTCTGCTCAGCCCCTGCCACCTTTCCAGCATTCCCCTGATCATCGGTTACATTACCAGCCGGGGGGAGGTGACCGCCCGGCGCTCCTTTGCCATGTCCACGGTGTTTGCGGTCGGCATCCTGGTCACTATCGCCCTCATCGGTGCCGTCACCGCTTACATGGGCCGGCTGATGGGCGACGTGGGGACCTGGGGCAACTGGCTGGTGGCGGGGATTTTTTTCCTGGTGGGATTGTACCTGCTTGACGTGATCAAATTGAACTGGGGCGGTTTTTCTCCCCAACCGAGAAAGCGCTCGCGAAGCTGGCCGGGAGCTTTGGCGTTAGGCTTGATCTTCGGCGTCGGGTTGGGGCCGTGCACCTTTGCCTACATGGCCCCGGTGTTAGGGATCGTATTCCACGTTTCCCAGCAAAGCTTGCTTCAGGCCAATAGCCTGCTGCTGGCCTTTGGGATTGGGCATATCGCCGTCATTGTGGCGGCGGGAACGGCCGGCCAGTGGGTTCAGCGTTACCTGAACTGGTCGGAAGATTCGTCAAAGGTCTTATACCTCAAACGCGCCTGCGGGGTATTGGTGATGTTGGGCGGGGTTTACCTGGTTTATAGCACCCAGGTTTGAACCGTGGGCTGGTTAAAAATCTCTCTGAAACACAATTTTGCCTCTGGAATCCGGATCGGCCGGCATCTCTCCCCCGCTTCCCGTTGTCGGTTTTCCATTTGCGACTCCATCACAGCCTGTTTCGGCAGTTGCGCGGCGTGTGCGCCCTCCGCTGAGCCGGCTGTTCGGCCAGTGCTACTCTAAATCTGCCCCTGCCACTTTTATTGCCCCGATCTCTAACAACGGGCCGAGCATGTTGGCGGCCCCGCCATGCTCCACAATGCGGCCCCCAACCACGCGGTCAACGTTCACGCCGGTAAAAACCAGCGGTTTCCCGGTTCGCAATGCCCAGCCACGATCCTAACCTCGTTCCCAAAGTCTCTTTGGGAACGTAATTACACGCGAAACTCCAGTTTCGCATGCAAATTCTGCGCTTTTTGTGGCCGGAAACAGAGTTTCCACGATTATTGCGTTCCAAAACAGGAGATATAGATTGGCTCATCGTTTAACCTGTCTTTCCGAGGAATTCTTTAGTCCCCTTATGATTACAGGTACAAAAATAATGCGAAATCGTCAAGTTATTTTTCGGCAAAGCTTTAGCGCATTATCCCCTCCCCTTCCCCCCCTTTGCCAAAAGAGACCTTTTCCCCGCAGGGAAAAATGACTATATTTCCGCCTTTTAAACCAGGTTATTTGACAATCGGGAGACAAACTATGCGGAAAATTCCAGTCCCGGCTATCATCCTCATTGCGATTCTGATTCTGTTTGGCGCCTGCTCCGGCGCCCGTTCCGGGAAAGAAACAGCCAGCCCCGCCCTCCAGGCCGGCGCAGAAACCCTGCTGCCCCTGGATAGCAGCATCACCATCGGCCGATTGAACAACGGGCTGAAATATTACATTCGCGTAAATCGCAAGCCGGAAAACCGCGCCGAGGTGCGCCTGGCCGTCAACGCCGGCTCCATTTTAGAAGATGAAGACCAGCAGGGTTTGGCGCATTTCGTGGAACACATGGCCTTCAACGGGACGGAACATTTCGCCAAACACGATTTGATCGACTACCTGGAATCCATCGGGATGCGCTTCGGGCCGGACGTCAACGCCTATACCAGCTTCGATGAAACCGTCTATATGCTGCAAATCCCCACGGACAGCAGCGAGATAGTGGAAACCGCCTTCCGGATTTTGCAGGAATGGGCCTACCGGGTCAGTTTCGAGCCGGAAGAGATCGACAAAGAGCGCGGGGTGGTCATCGAAGAGTGGCGCCTGGGGCGCGGGGCGGACGCCCGCATGAGGGACGAACAGTTTCCCATTCTTTTCAAAGATTCCCGCTACGCCGAACGCCTGCCCATCGGGCAAAAGGCGGTGTTGGACACTTTTCACCACGAAACCCTGCGCCGGTTTTACCGCGACTGGTACCGCCCCGATATGATGGCCCTGGTCGCAGTGGGCGATTTCGACAAATCCCACATCGAAAACCTCGTCAAAACCCAGTTTTCCGGTATTCCCCCCTCTCCCGCGCCCCGGAAGCGGGAATTTTACCCGGTTCCCGACCATAGCGAGCCGCTCTTCGCCATTGCCAGCGACCCGGAGGCAACCGGCAGCCGGGTCAGCGTTTATTATAAACGCGATACCCGGGAAGAAGGCAGCGAAGCCGCCTACCGCCGCTCCCTGGTAGAAGCGCTCTACGACGCCATGTTCAACCAGCGCCTGGATGAGCTGCGCCGCCAGCCGGAACCCCCGTTCCTGTTCGCTTTCTCCGGGCAGGGGCGCTTCGTGCGCACCAAAGAGGTGTACGTGCTCTCCGCCGGGGTTAAGGAAGACCAGGTCGCCGGCGGCTTAGAAACCCTGCTGGTCGAAGCGGCTCGCGTCAGACGTTTCGGTTTTACCGCTACGGAATTGCAGCGCCAAAAAACCGAGATGCTGCGGGCCATGGAGCAGGCTTACCAGGAGCGCGACAAGACCGAATCCCGGGTGTATGCCGCGGAATATATCCGCAACTTTCTCACCGCGGAGCCGATTCCGGGCATCGAGCACGAATACAAATTGTATCAAAAATTCATTCCCGGCATCACTTTAGAAGAAGTCAACCGCCAGGCCGGGGAGCTGCTCACCGACCAAAACCGGGTGGTGCTGGTGAACATGCCGGAGAAGGAAGGTGTCGCCGTTCCCAGCGAGGCGGAGCTGCAAGCGGTTTTCCAAAAAGCAGCCCGGGTAACCGTTACTCCCTACCTGGACCAGGTTTCGGAAGCGCCGCTGATGCCGGCCAGCCCTCTTCCCGGTAAAATTGGCGCGGAGAACCAGATCGAAGAAATCGGGGTAACCGAATGGAACTTATCCAACGGGGTGCGGGTGATCTTGAAAGCGACCGATTTCCAGAATGACGAAGTGATTTTCAGCGCTTACAGTCCCGGGGGGAATTCGCTGCTGCCGGACCGGGATTACATCGCCGCGGTCACCGCCGCCTCGATCGTCTCCCAGGGCGGGGTAGGCAATTTCAGCCAGATCGAATTGCAAAAGAAATTAGCCGGCAAGGTCGTCGCCGTATCGCCGGGTATCGGCGCTCTTACGGAGAGCTTTTCCGGCAGCGCCTCGCCCCGGGACCTGGAAACCCTGTTCCAGTTGATCCATCTCTACTTCACCGCCCCGCGGAAGGACAGCACCGCCTACCTCTCCTACCGTTCGCGCATCAAGGGATTCCTGCAAAATCGCAGCGCCGACCCGGAAAGCGCTTTTGAGGATACCATCGACGTGGTGATGGCGCAGCGCCATCTCCGGGCGCGGCCCTGGTCCGAAGAACTGTTGGAAGAAATGGACCTGGCCCGCTCCTTCGCCATATACCGGGAGCGTTTCGCCGACGCCAGCGATTTCACCTTCATCTTCGTCGGGAACCTGGACCTGGCCGCGCTCCGCCCTCTAATGGAAACCTACTTAGGCAGCCTGCCCTCCCTGAACCGCCGGGAAACCTGGAAAGACCCGGGCATTCGCCCCCCGGTGGGGGTCATCCGCAAAGAGGTGCGCAAAGGCCGGGAGGATAAAAGCGAGGTGCGGATCGTCTTTACCGGGCCGTTCGAATGGAGCCGCCAGAACCGCTACGACATCGCCGCCATGGCGGCGATGCTGCGCATCAAGCTGCGGGAAACCCTGCGGGAGGACTTAGGCGGCACCTACGGGGTGGGAGTGCGCGCATCTCCTTCCCATTACCCGGAACCGGATTACGAATTTTCGGTGTCCTTCGGCTGCGCCCCGGGGCGGGTGGAAGAACTGATCCAGACCGTTTTCCAGCAAATCGACAGCCTGAAACAGTTCGGCGCCAGCGACAAATACCTTCAGAAAATCAAGGAAACCCAGCGCCGGCAATACGAAACCGACCTGAAAGAGAACAACCACTGGCTGAGCAGCCTGCAATTTTACTATTTCAACGGCGAAAGCCCCCTGAATATTCTCGACTATCCGCAATACGTGGAAAAGTTAGACGCCGCCGCCATCCGCAAGGCCGCACAAGCGTATCTGAATGAAGAGAATTACGCGATTTTCATCCTATTCCCGGAGTAAGACCGGCATCCCTGCCGGTCGCCCTGAACCAATGCCTCCATACCGGAAAGTCCACAGCCCTGGCGGATGAATTGGGAAGGATTGGCATTTCGGGCCGGGAGCGTGCTTCATCCACGAGCCTGCCCCGGTTTGCCGGGGATGTTCGTCATACCGGGGAGCCAAAGTAGGCTCTGGAAAGTTTCCCCGGAATGTTGTATATTCGGGAGAGCATTACCGGAATATTTGAAAGGTTTTCCGTAACCTGGCGAGGAAGGAATGGCGAATAAAGAGCACTTAAAGGCAATTGAAGCAGGAATCGAGGCCTGGAACCGCTGGCGAGAACTGAATCCCGAGGTTACCAACCCGGATTTGAGCTGGGCGGATTTGAGCAAAGCGAACCTGAGCGGGGGGAATTTCCGCGGCGTAAATCTGAGCTGGGCCAATCTCAGCGAAGCGGATTTGAGCTGGTCTTTTCTGAACCAGGCGGATCTGACCAAAGCGAACCTCTCCCGTGCCGACCTCAGCGACGCGAATCTCTACGAAGCCTCTCTCCACCGCGCCGACCTTTCCGGGGCGCGGCTCTACCGCGCGTACCTGGTCAAAGCCCACGTAGAAGGGGTGAATTTTCGAGAAGCCAACCTGGAAGAAGCGGTTCTCAACGAAGCGAATTTGCAGCAGGCCAACTTCCGCCAGGCCAATCTTACCGGGGCGCGCCTGATCCGGGCCAACCTCTCCCAGGCCATTCTGGATGAAACCGTGCTCATCGCGACCGATTTTTCCCATGCAAACCTTTTCCGCATCGAACAGGTAAACGTCGATTTCAAAAACGCCAATCTGTTCAAAGCCAATTTCAAATATGCCAATCCCGCCCGCCGGATATTGATCATCCGGGTGATCCTGATATTGCTGGCGCTGGCGTTGCTGTGGTGCATCTACTTGGTGTGGAAAAGCCTGCACGGAGATTTCTCGATCATCGTTCCCGGCGACGCCAAAAGCTACGCGTATCTCAACGGGGAGTTCCTCAGCCCCTCCCCGGGGGAAGACGGTAATTTTCATTACCCGCTCCGGAACTATTTCACCGGCAATTATGACTTGAAGGTTTACGCCGCCCAGCTGGCGGATATCGACAGCGCCGAATTTACCCGCTTCAAGCTCTACCAGGCCAGGATCACCATTTCCCGCAATTCCCCGCCCGCTCCCCACCAGGTGCGCTTCGACACGCTCTATACCGTTAAGCAAATCGCCCGGGGCCTGGAACCGGGAATCAACCCGGAGGGCAGCCGGGTAATTTATTTCAGGACCGATGGGGAACCCTCCTCCCGCAAAAAGCTCAAACAATTATATCTCTACGACATTGCAACCGGGGCCGAATCGCCGCTGGAAATCAAAACCGGCGGCTTTCCGGCATGGGACCTGGATTGGGAAATAGACAAAATCTACCTCTTCGACCGCGACCGGCGCGCCTACCTGAGCGCTTACCGCTACAGCAACGACCGTTCCTACCTTTTTTTGATTTCCCTGGATGACGGAACTCTGCAAGAAGTTCCCCTGGAGGGCCGGAAAAAGTGGCTCAGTTTTGTTCCCCGCCCGGATTTGCAAGGCGTTTTGGTTGAAAACCGGGCGATTTCCCTCCGGGGGGAGACGCTAAAAAAATTTGCCCCCGCAATCCCATACCAGGAACAATTGTTCTATGGCGGAAACGGGGGCGTGCTGTTTGTAAGGGAAGAAAAGCTGCCTCGCGGGGCGGGATCGAAATTGAGCGCGGTTTATGCGCGCCTCGAAAGCGGGGAAATACGCGAGCTTTTCCCCATCTACGAACCGAAAATTCCCTCTCTCTCGGCCTCCGAGCAGGCGCAGCAGGTCGCGCTTTGCAGTTATTCGGGAATGACCCTGGAATTTTTTTCGACTGTTAAACTATGGTCGAACAACCGTTTTGTGGATTTAGTCCCCCCGTTATTAGACGGCGACCGCAGCTACCGCGACGGGCGGCGGTTCCACAAAACCGAAATAGCCATGGACCGGGAAGGCCGGAGCATCGTTTATGAATACGAGAGCAACATTTACCTTCTGCGGCTCTATCCCGGGGTTACGTTCGATGATTTAGCCGCCGCGGAAAGGCCCCGCGCATAGTGCATGGGGTATAGGGAATAGTTATCTATGCCCTATGCGCTATGCTCTATGCGCGTTGCGCTTTGCGTTGTTCACCGTTGTTCCAACAGCCGATCCCGATCCAGATTCCACTGCACCCAATCGGATTTGGCGTCTTCCTCCAGGTTGAACTCCGAACGCTGGAAAGTGCCGTTGGGGCGCACCAGGATTTGCTGCTGCGCTTTAACGATCTCCATCCAGGTCTCCACGGAAACTTCCTGGGGGCCGGAAACCTGCTGGGGAGGGGCAACCTGCTGCGGTTTTTGCACCCCCGGTTGCTGGGGCGGCGCCGCGCCCTGCTCCATGCCCGGGGAGTAGGGAGTGACGGCTACTTCGCCGTCATAAACCTTCACGTCCGTGGTGCTGTCCGGGTTGGCGTCCACCCGGTAAATCGTCCCCCGCACCGCAATCACCGCGGAGGGAGACTTCACCTTGAAAGAGCCGTCGTCGGTAAATATCTTCTTGATATTGTTCCAGACTTTGCCCTGCTGCAGCGAGGATTCCGTTTTGACGCTTTTGCCGCTCATTTCCACGATTTCCAGGGTAAAGAGCGAATTTGCGTCAACCCGGATGACGTCGCCGGTCACCAGGGTAATCTCGCAGCGGCTCTCTTTTTTTGTCTCGATTTTATCGCCGGCAAAGAGATCTTTGTTAAAAGTGGCCATGGCCAATTCCGTGGTGCCGGCAGGGATAACAAATACTCGCCCCACGTAAAAAGAGATCTTTCCCACTGCCTCTTTGCCGGAAGCGCTGAAAGAAAGCAAGGTGAAGAACACCGGAATCAACAGCATCAGCCGTAGAATGTTGCGCATGGGTTTCTCCTGATTCATGTTTTTTAGTTCATACCGGCTGAGAATTGTAACGATTCAGCCCCAAAGTCACCAAGGTTTGAAGTATCTCAAAATTCTAAAAACACATTTTCTCTTTAAGCCAACCCCGCGGCGTACGCCGCCCCTTCCCTGGGGCAAGGGGGGCAACGTTTAGGTAAAAGCCTGTTTGTGTTCCTTCATCTCTTTATGTCTTTGTGGCTGAATAGTTATTGAACATTCAGCTTGAAACTTCCATATCAAAAACCATAAAAAAGCCCGCGTTTTCCAACAGCGGGCTTTAGGGAACGTTTCCGTACACTTTTTTATTTTATCCGAACCATATCGCCGATCTTAAAACCGCTGCCGGAGACCACAATCGCCTTGCAGGCTTTTCCTTCCGCCATGTCCTGCACCACCTTGATCTTGCCGATCATGCTCTCTTCGCTGCCCAGGGCCAGCCCGGTATCCGGGTCGATCAAATCCTCGCCTTTGGAATAGACCGTAAACTCCATTCCGGCTTGAACCCCGCCCTGGGAACCGGGTTTTAGAAACACGCTGCCGTCATCGTTCGCTTTGATGATTTTCCCCTGCCAGGGGATCTTCTCCATGGCCTTGTCGATAATTTTGACGCTCTTTTCCACGGATTCCCGGGCCGCCTTGCCCAGGATGGTTTGATCCCAGGTAGTAGGATTTCCGAAGTCGATCTGGTCGAAACTGACCGCATCGAGGCTCTTGGAGGACGCGGAGCCTTCCGCTTTTTCGGCCATAACGATTTCCCCGGTGGTGGTATTCACCAGGCGCACGTCCACCACGGAGCGCGCCTGCCGGGAGGAAAACCTGGCGCCAATGCCGGGGATAGACCCGCCCATGGAGGATTGTTTCTCGCCAAATTCGGACACGCTGCCGGTCACCATCAATTCCACCCCTAACAGCTTGCCCATTTGGGCGGCGCTTTGCGGGGTGACTGCCCCGCTGGCGCCCAATCCCTGTTCGGCAAGCACCTGGTCCAGTTCCTGGCGCTCCACCACGATGAATTTCTGGGTTTTCACCAGACTGGTCACCAGCATGTCCGCCAGGCCGCGGCCAATGTTATGGCCATAGCCGGCGCGGTCTTCGAAATCGACCACGGCAACGCGCTTTTTCAAACCGGTTAAATCCTGCCCGAACAGGCTGAGGGACAGGATGCTTGCCAACAAAATGACGAATTTATACTGATGATTTGAAAACATCCTTATTGCTCCGTTTGTATTAGATTCAGTTTAATGACCAGGTAATTTTGCGAAAAGTTCACCACCTGAACCCGGTAGGGGCTGAAATCCTTCCGGCCCAGCTCATCGGCTACCTGGCTGGCGTTTGCGCGCACGTCCAAATCCAGCAGGGCGGTGCCGCCGGAATATTCCCGCTGGTAAACGTTCTGCACTCCGCGCACATGGGTTTTCAACATGTCGCGGAATTTAGAGAGGTCCGCAAAGGAGGGAACTTCCATGACCCGCATCTGAATGGTGGTTCCGGAATAGACGTCCTGCTGCCATACTTTGAGGATCTTTGTGGTAAGATCATTCGCGGCGAGGTCTGCCGCCTTGGCCAGCGCCTGGGTTCCCCCGGTTACGTTATCGACGTGCACCGCGGGGGCCTGCTGGGAAGTTACCGCGATAATGGTTCCGTCGTCCGCCCGCACCGCCCGCAGGTTAAGGGTGGCCTGGCAGGATACCATGCCGGATTGCCGCAACACCGCCGGGCCGCCGGAGGCTTCCTTGGCCACCGCCTTGCCCATGATCAGCACTTCCGCGCCGCTTTCCCGGGCGATGCTCTCGGCGCTTTTGGTATCCCCGTCCAGCGCCGCCTGCACGGATTCCCGTTGCAGTTTGCGCAGCACCACCTCCTTGTCCACAAAGGTGAATCCCTTTTCCAGGAATTTGTTGGTCAACTGATTGGCGGTGGTGTTCAGGTCGTAATGGTCATAGTAGTAATGAGAGTCCATGTTTTTTTCATCGACCAGCACCATGATGCGCGGCTTGTTCTTTTGCTGGATCAGCAGCCCGATGGCGTTCAGATCGTTTTCCAGGTTGGATTTCTTGACGACCGCGCGCACGGTTACTTCCATGATCGTGTTGTCGCGGGGGGTCTGGCTAAGCACCTGGTAGGATTTTACGTATCCCTGGGTGCGGGAGTAGATCTGGTCCTCCACCACCTGGTAGTTTTCGACCAGGACGTTGGATTGTACCATGGTGCCCACCACCTGTTCGACCGCGCTGCGGAGCGCGCTCGCCAGGGCGTCATCGGCGGCTTTCGCCTGGTCGCCGCCGATGATCGCGCCTAATCCTTTCGCAACCACTTCCTGCTCTTCCTGCCCGGCCCCGGTCTGCGCCGGCAGCGCTGCGGAACCGAACAGAATCCATACCAAGGTTAGTATTTTGGTTAATCGTGCCATTGTCTTCGCTATCTTGTTTTAGCTTTAAAAAACACCGTTTATAAATCCGCTTTTAGCTTGCGGATGATATTCAACGCTTCGGCGCCGGAAACCCCGCCCAGGGGCTTGAAGGTTCCGTCGTCGAAGCCGGGCATCCAGTTGCGGCTGCTCACCACCATGATGGAATTGAAGATCGGGGCGGAATTGTTCACGTCCGCAAAGGGAGAGGTGGTGCCGAAGAATTTGCTTTCCAGGTTAGGGTCGTTCCAGTAGCGAACCACGAATTTCTGGATCAGCATGGAGAATTCGCCGCGGTTGACGTTCTCATCGGGATGGAAAGATCCGTCGGGGAACAGTTCCATGGCCCCTTTGTCCACCACTTCGGTAATGAAGGATTTGGCCCAGTGGTCCGCGGGAACGTCCGGGGGCAGCATTTCCCCGGCCTGCGCCGGTTCGCGTTTGCCCATTACGTCCTCGGTGGGAGGCCGGAAGCCGGATTCAGTTGGCTGGGGCGCCTGGCGGAAGATTTTCTGCAGCGGCAACTCCAGCGCGAACAGAACCGCCACGTCGGAGCGGGTGATCTCTTTCTGGCTGGCAATCTTGCGCAGTTCCGGGCGCTGCCCCGCCACGGCCGATTTATAGGCCGCCAGGTCTTTGATGGCCTTATCCGCCTTCATGTTCAGGTTATCGACTTCCAGCACCTTCTGGTAGGAGGCCTGGGCTTCGTCATACATGTCCGCTTCTTTGTAAATATCTCCCAGCGCCAGGTACCCTTCCACGGTGGCTTTTTTCTTATCCGGCACGGTGGATTTGGGAATATCGTTGATGGCGTCTTTGGCTTCGTTAATGGCGTCTTTGTGGTTACCCTGCTTGGCTTTCACCTGCGCCCGGGCGATTTTGGCCAGCGCCCATTTGCCGTCGAGGTCCAGGGCTTTTTTGGCAGATTCTTCCGCGTTTTTGATATCCGATTGGGCCAGGTAAACCCAGGCCATCCCTTCGTATGCCGGGGCGTACTTGGGGTCTAAGCTGTTCGCCTGCTTGAATTCGAACATGGCGTCGGCATATTTTTCCTGGGACAGCAAGGTTTTCCCGCGGTCGTAATGAATGCCCGGCGAATCCACCACGGATTTCGCTTCCCGGGCTTTCTGGCTGCTTCCGCAAGCGACCAGGAATGCAAAGGAAACCATTCCAAACAGAATCAGAAGTGCTCTTTTCATTGCTTTCCTTTCAAATTTTTTTCAAAGAATCAATTCTTCCGAAATGTTCCCGAAGCTCATTCCAATTGGCAATTACAAGCGCCTCAATCCAGCACGATCATCACCTTGCACTGCTGCAAGAAATTCAGGTTGGCGGCGGCGGAACGGATTACTTCGGCGTCCTGGTTGCTGACAACGATATCGGTCTTGTTCTGCCCGGTTGCCCGCAGGGCTTTGAACACCAGGGGATTGCCGGTCACGCGCTCGTTGGCGCGGGCGCGGGTGAGGTCTTTTTCATATCCCACCACGCCTACCTGCACGGCGTACTCCCGGCTGACGTAGCCGGTTCCATACACTTCATTGCCGGTTTCATCTAAGATTTTCGGCGAGAGAGCCGGGCGGGCGCCCAAACCGCTGGCGTCCACTACCAGGCCGGTGTAAATCGCGCTTTGCGGGGTTCCGGAGGGCATGCCGCTGCCCTGGCCGTAGGGGTTGGGCTGGCCTGCCGGGGGTAATCCGCCGGGAAGCTCGGCTAAAATTTCATAAAATGATGAAAGCGGCACTTCCACGTCCACTTCGATATCCCCGGTGGACATGTAACGGGTGTCCACGATCCGGAAGTTCCGCACGATCCCGCTAACCTGGGTTTCGATCCGGTCGCTCATCACCATGGCGTTTTCCACGGTGGTTTTGGAATCGATGTACATCCCTTTCACCATTTGCAACAGGTTCCGCAACGCCACGGTTTTGGCGGCTTCGATAGCGCCGGCGCGCTGGGCTCCCGGGGGCATGTTCGGATTGGGCGCCCCAATCCCGGTGGCGCGAATCACTTGATCGGTCCAGTTGATATTACCCACCCCGGGATTGCTCTGGTAGTATTGCCCAAATGCGCTAAAACTGCTAATTAACAACAGCGACAACAGTAGCATAAACATCCGTTTCATACTTATCCTCCAGAATTTAGTTAAAATAACCAGTGCTGCGATTATGGGATTTCAAAAGGTTCAAAGAATGGGAGTGAAGCGGGCGTCAAATTCACTTTTTAACGCTTTCGTTGAAAGTTCTTTGAGCGGGAGACGGGGGTCGAACCCGCGACCCTCAGCTTGGGAAGCTGATGCTCTACCAACTGAGCTACTCCCGCTTAAAACCGCCCAAATATATATTTCTGTCCCAACAGTGTCAAGATATTTGTATTTCAATTGATTCTCCGTTTCCCCGCTCTCCTTCATCCCTCATCCTTTTTCCTTCATCCTTTTTCCTTCATCTTTTTTCCTCGCTTACGATAAATTTTCTCCCCCCGCGGGCGGATTTCAGGGCTGCAAGGATCGTTTTCAGGTCGCGGTAGCCTTCCTGAAAGGTGTTCTTCACCGGTTTCCCTTCCCGGATGGCGCGGTAAAAATCCGCGAATTGCTCATAGAAACCGTTATCATCGGGGATTTTCTCACGTTGCTCTACAAATCCGTCATGTTTTACTGCGATTTCCCCGCTCTTCACCACCAGGCTTCCGCGATCTCCTAACACGTAGAGGCTGTCGTCGGCATACCCGACGGCGCTGTAGTGCAGGTTGAGCTGCCCGCTCACCCCGCGATCCGTGGAAAAGGCCATCCAAAACAAATCCACCTCCCCGATGGCCGGGTTGATGGAGCGGGCCACGGCCTGCCCGGAGACGATTTCTCCGAACAGAAGCCTCAAGGCAGCGACATTATGCACTCCCCCGTCGGTAACGAACCCGCCCGGGTATTGGTGATGAATCCGCCATTCGGTCTTCGCATAGGGATTGTATTTGGCATCGACGTGCAGAAAGATGTTCCAGATAACCCCGTAGGGCGCGCCGATGCGATCTTCGTCAATCAATTGTTTTAGCCGGGCAAACAGGGGTCGGTAGCGGAAATTCTCCGCCAGTAATTTTACCCCGGGATAACGCCGCTCCAATGCCAACATTTGCCGCGCCTGGCGCAGGTTCGCCGCCAGCGGTTTTTCGACCATGACGTGCTTCCCGGCTTCCAGCGCCGCGCGGGTGGCCGGGTAATTCAGGTGAATCGGTAAAATGATGTCCACCGCTTCCACGTCCTCCCGTTTCAACAACTCCCGGTAGTCCAGCACGTACGGCACTCCGCCGGCTAGTTCGGCAAAGGATTTGGCCTTCGCTTCGGTGTGGTTGCACACCGCGGTGATCTCAAATTTATCCGCCATCTGCTGCAAGGCCGGCCAATGCAGTTTTCTGGCGGCAATGCCGCAGCCGATGATGCCCAATTTTATAGCTCGCATGGGTTTTTCTCTCGACATAGATTGCCGGCGCGCCACTTTCATTGCACCAGCATCATTTTTCGCGTTTCTTTAAAATTACCCGCTTTTAGCCGGTACAGGTAAACGCCGCTGGCGACTGGTTTTCCGCCGCCATCGGTTCCATCCCATTGAAGGAGATGCCGGCCGGCGGCGAGGTTACCGGAGACCAGTGTGCGAATGGATTGCCCCGCGGAATTATAGATCACCAGGGTGGCGCTCGCCGCCTTCGGGAGGGTAAAAGGGATGATGGTAAAGGGGTTGAAAGGATTGGGATAGTTTTGCGCCAGGGAGAATCCTTCCGCAAGCGCCGCGGGTTGGGGAAAAATGGCCGTGGGAGTTTGATAAGCGTAGAGAGTGGCGCCGCTCTCCCCGAACACCAGAATGCCATCCTGGCCTAACGCGGGGCCGCTGTAATAATTGAAAGCAACATTCTGGCTCCAGAAAACCTCCTGTAAATCCGGCGAAAACATAAAATACTTCCCCTGGGCCGGCTCCGATGCCCCGTTCCCGAAATAAACCATCCCGTCGGCGCCGATGGCCATGCGCCCGTTAGTAACCCCGCTGCTGATCACTTCTGCCGAGGAATCCAGAACCGCACCGGTGAGGGCGTCTAAACGATAGAGCCGTTTCCCCATGGGAATGTAAACGCTGTTATCCGTCCCCACCCCAAACTGCGCGTAAGTTCCGATTGCGCCGCGCGGGGCAGCGCTCCAGCGAATCGCCAGGGCGCCGCCGTTGTCTTCCAGGGCATAGATCAATCCCCCGTCGCGGGCGCAGTAGATCACGCCGTCCGGCCCCAGGGAGAAGGTGATTTCCTGGTCGCCGTCGCCGGGCAACCCCGGGGAATAATATTTGACCTCCCCGTTGTCGATATTGATGGCCATGAGCCGTTTGGGAGTGTTTATCGCCCCTTCCCAGGCGTAGAGGGTGTTCCCGATGGCGCACATGGATTCCGCGCCGGTGTTGGGAATGGTGCGGGTGAGGGTCCACACCGTATCTCCGTCAGCGTGATCGATGCGCATGATGCTCAGGCTGCCGCTGCCGGGCACGATCAGATCGCCGTTACCGGTGAATACCGCGCTCCAGATAATTCCCCGCTCCACGGTGAAGTCCGATTTCCAGATCACCGCCCCGTCCGCCGGGTTGATGGCGTAAATGCTGTCCGCCCCGCCCTGCTGGAAATTGCGGGCGTAGATTTGATCGTTGTGGAAACCCATCACGATCATGACTCCGTTGGGCGCATAGTTGCGGGTCCACAGGGTGTCGCCGGTGTAGAGATTGTGGCAGGCCAGGGGAGCGCGAAGCGGCGAAAGCGAGGTATAACGGGTGGTGACCAGCTTGTCCCCCCAGGTATAGACCTGGTTTCCCCAGATCGAATTCAGGCTGGGCTTGCTCCACAGCAACTGGTTGGTAGCCGGGCCGGTTTCATCGGACCGGCCGTTGCGCTGATTATTGCCGCCCACGGTGCTCCAATCGCCTGCCGGCGCGGTAAGAATCGTCGCTAAACAGATCAAAAAAACAGAACAAATGTAATGGGATATTGACATAGCGCCTCCGGTCTCAAAAAATCTCTTCTCTTGACAGAAATCCTTCTCCCTCCCTAACTTTTTGCAGCAAGAACAAAACTATCTTGAATATACATTCATCTTTACCCGCAGTAAAACCCAAAAACGGTAGTGGTTATATTTTGACTGATAACATTTGTTCTCATGCCACGAAGCCACAAAGGCGCTAAGTTTTCACCAGGCATTTAATACCTTTGTGACGCTTCGTAGCTTAGCGCCTTTGTGGCAATTACTCTTTGATCTGTTAAAACTTAGCCACTACCCCAAAAACTTCTGCCGGATACAGCAAAAAGGAAAATCCCATGAACCGCCGCGATAGAATACGGGCAATCATTGCCGGCGAGCCTGCGGACCGCTGCGGGCTGTGGCTGGGAAATCCCCACCCGGATACCTGGCCGCTGCTCCATCAATATTTCGGAACCTCGACTGAGGAGCAGTTGCGCCAGGCCTTGAACGACGATCTAAGATGGATACCCGCGGGCGTCTATAAACACCCCGGAGGCAAGCCCATGTTCGACGTGCAGCGTACCGGAGAGGAGCTTGGCGCCGGGGGTGCATTCGCCGGGTGCGAAGACATGCGGCAGGTAGAGGATTTCGAGTGGCCAAATCCTGATTTCCTGGACTTTTCGGAAGTGATCGGGACGTTACGGGAAGCGGGGGACGTCTATCGCGCCAGCGGATTCTGGTGCCCGTTTTTCCACGACGTGGCGGAATTCTTCGGGATGGAGAACTACTTTATCAAGATGTTTACCCATCCCGGGGTGGTTCACGCGGTTACGGAGCGGGTGGTCGATTTCTACCTGCAAGCCAATGCCCGCTTCTTCGCCGCCGCGGAGGGCCTGGTCGATGGGTACTTCTTTGGCAATGACTTCGGAAGCCAGCAAAACCTTCTCATCAGCCCGGATTTGTTCCGGGAGTTTATCGTTCCCTATTTCAAGCAGTTGATCGGGATGGCGCACCGGCGCGGGCTGCCGGTAATCCTGCACTCCTGCGGCTCCATTTACCGGATTATCCCTGACCTGATCGAGTTGGGCGTGGATGGGCTGCACCCGCTGCAGGCCAAAGCCGCCAACATGGATGCGGAGACGCTCGCCCGGGAATTCGGGGGAAAAATTGCATTTATGGGGGGAATCGACACCCAGGACCTTCTGGTGAATGGGTCCCCGGATCAGGTGCGGGCGGATGTGCGCCGGGTAAAGAGGTTGTTGGGGCCAAATCTGATCGTCAGCCCCAGCCACGAGGCCGTGCTGCCCAACGTGCCGCCGGAGAATATCCGGGCCATGGCGGAAGCGGCGGTGGAGGGGTGAGGCTCGGGAACGCCGGGGTAGCGCCCCACCCCCGTTGATTTGAGTGTAACCAAATACTGCGCGAGGAAGAAATCAGGAGTGCAGAATTTATTCTACACTGCCAGTGCAAAATAAATTTTGCACTCCTATTTGAATTCACTCTGAGCGAAGCCGAAGAGTGACGGGGCAGGTTTTCGGACAGGCTCTTAGCAGTTTCACACCAACACCCGCCCCAACACCTCCCCATAATGCTCCACCGGCACAATCTCCAACCCCTCCCGCAGCTCTTTGGGCAGGTCCGCGATTTCTTTAGTGTTCTCCGCCGGAACGATGACCATGGGCACGCGATTGCGCTGGGCGGCTAACAGCTTTTCCTTCAGGCCGCCCACGGCCAGCACCTTGCCGCGCAGGGTGATTTCCCCGGTCATGGCCACGGTGTTGCGCAGGGGGCGCTTCGTCAAGGCGGAAATGATCGCCGAGGTAAGCGCGATGCCCGCGGAAGGCCCGTCCTTGGGAACCGCTCCCTCCGGCACGTGAATGTGCAGATCGTTCTTCTCGAAGGTCTCGTTGGCAATCTCCAACTCCCCGGCGATGGAGCGAATGTAACTGAGCGCGGTGCGGGCGGATTCTTGCATCACCTCGCCCAATTTGCCGGTGAGGGTCAACTGCCCCTTGCCGGGCAAGGCGCTCACTTCGATGCGCAGCAAATCCCCGGTGCCGAAGGGGGTCCAGGCCAGGCCGGTAGCCACGCCGACTTCTTCCTTCAAATCCGCTTTGCGGTTCAGGAAGTGGGGCTGGCCCAGGAATTCCTCCAAATTCTCCGCGGTTACGCTCAGGTACTTGATATCCCCGTTTTCCGAGAGCCGCCGCACCGCCTTGCGGCAGAGATTGGCCAGCTCCCGCTCTAAATTGCGCACCCCCGCCTCCCGGGTAAATTCCCGGATGATCCGCAGAATGCTCTCTTGCGAGATTTGCAGTTCGCCGGAGCTCAACCCGTGTTCCCGGAACTGCTTGGGAATCAGGTGCAGTTGGGCGATGTTGAGCTTTTCGTGCTCCAAGTAGCCGGGCAGCTCGATGATCTCCATGCGGTCCTGCAGCGGCAGGGGAATGTTGGCGCGCACGTTGGCGGTGGTGATGAAAAATACCTGCGAGAGATCGTAATCTACGTCCAAATAATGGTCCACGAAGCTCTTGTTCTGTTCCGGGTCGAGCACTTCCAACAGCGCCGCGGAGGGGTCGCCGCGGAAATCCATGCTCATCTTATCCACTTCGTCTAACAGAAACACCGGGTTGTTGGTGGCGGCTTTCTTCATGGACTGGATGATTTTGCCGGGCAGGGAGCCGATGTAGGTGCGGCGATGGCCGCGGATTTCCGCTTCGTCGCGCACCCCGCCTAAGGAGATGCGCACGAAATTCCGCCCCAGCGCCCGGGAGATGGATTTTCCCAGCGAGGTTTTCCCCACCCCCGGGGGGCCTACAAAGCACAGGATCGGCCCCTTCATGCCCTGCACCCGTTTCAGCACCGCGAGGTGCTCCACGATCCGCTCTTTGGGTTTTTCCAGCCCGAAATGATCCTCGTCGAGAATGCGCTGCGCTTCCCGGATGTCGAGGCGGTCGGGAGTGTGTTGCGCCCAGGGTACCCGGATCAACCAGTCCAGGTAGTTGCGGATGACGGTATATTCCGGGGAGAAGGGGGGAATTTTTTTCAGCTTGCCCAACTCCTCCACCGCCTTTTCCCGGGCGTGGTCGGGCAGGTTCGCCGCCAGGATTTCCTCTTCCAACTTGAGAATTTCCGGCGAAAGCTCCTCTTCCTCGCCCAGCTCCTTGTTGATCACCTTCAGCTTCTCTTGCAAATAATAGTTGCGCTGGTTCTGGATCAGCCGCTCCTGCACCCGCTGGTCGATCTCCTGGCGCACCCGGTGGTGGCCGATGACCTGTTGCAGCAATTCCAGCAACAACAGCAGGCGTTTTTCCAGGTCGCGCTCCTGGAGAATTTTCTGCTTCTCCGCCGCTTCCGCCTGGATGTTCAGGGCCACGAAATCGATCATCCGCTCCGGGTCGCCCTGCCGGTGCAGGTGCTCCAGCATCTCGTCCGGCAAATCCGGGGTAAAGCTGATATATTCCTGGAAATAATAGATCAGTTGCTTGAGATAGGCTTCGGAAACCCGCGTGAAGGTTTCCTGTTCCCGGAACAGGGAAATTTGCGCGTGAAAGGATTGGCGGTTTTTCAAAAAACGGGTGATGCGCGCCCGGGTAATCCCCTCCACCACTAACTTGGCGTGGCCGTTGGGAAATTCCAGCACTTGCAGAACCCGGCACACCGTGCCCACCCGGAACATATCCGCGGAAGTGATATCCTCCTTTTCCGGGTTTTTCTGGGTAGCTACCAGCAGCAGGTTGTCATTATGCTTGGCGATTTCGATGGCGGCGAGGGACTTTTCCCGCCCCACCAGCAGCGGCACTACGGAGTAGGGAAAAATCACCAGGTCGCGGATGGGCAGCAACGGCAGGGTGCCGGGAATGCGAATGGTTTCGTCGCCTTTGGTAAAATGTTGAATGGTTTTCATGGAAAAGTGTTCTAAAGTGACTAAAGTGATCTAAAGTGCCTGAAGTGCCTAAAGTGAGCTACCGTGAAGAAAATGCCGGAAGTAAGCTAAAGCACCTTATATGAAGGCTGGTTTTTAACTTTAGTCACTTTAGTTCACTTTAGACACTTTAGTCACTTAAACTTACGCGGACTGCCGGGATTTCCCCTGCTTCAAGACCGGCTCGGCGCTGCCCAGGATCACCTCTTCGGTAATCAGGCACTCTTTTACGTTGCCCAGCGAGGGCACCTGGAACATTACGTTGACCATCACCTTTTCCAGGATGCTGCGCAGGCCCCGGGCCCCGCTACGCCGCTTCTGCGACATTTTGACGATCTCCCGCAGGGCTTTCTCGGTAAATTTTAACTCGATGCCTTCTAACTCGAACAGTTTTTTGTATTGCTTGATCAGGGAATTCTTCGGTTCCGAGAGGATGGCTAACATTTCCGAATCGCTCAATTCCTGCAATCCCACGAAAACCGGCAACCGCCCGATCAGCTCCGGGATCAATCCGTAATGGAGCAAGTCTTCCGGCTCCACGAATTCCATCACCTCTCCCTCTTTGAGGTGTTTGACGGATTTGATCTTGGCGGAAAATCCCACGGATTTTTCCCCGATGCGCCGACGAATAATGTCTCCCAGCCCCTCGAATGCCCCCCCGCAGATGAACAGAATGTTGCGAGTATTGATGTGAATCATCGGCGCTTCCGGATGTTTGCGCCCGCCCTTGGGGGGAATGGCGGATACCGTGCCTTCTAAGATTTTCAGCAGCGCCTGCTGCACCCCTTCCCCGGAGACGTCGCGGGTGATGGAGGGGCTGCCGGCCTTGCGGGCGATCTTATCGATCTCGTCGATATAGACGATGCCCCGTTCCGTGGAGGGAATGTCGTAGTTGGAGGCCTGGTAAAGCCGCACTAAAATATTTTCTACGTCTTCGCCCACGTAGCCGGCTTCGGTGAGGGTGGTGGCGTCGGAGATGGAAAAGGGCACTTGCAGCAGCCGCGCCAGGGTCTGGGCTAAGAGGGTTTTTCCTACCCCGGTGGGACCGATGAGGAGGATATTGCTCTTGTCGATTTCCACGTCATCGGCCTGGGCGTCGAAGGAGATGCGCTTATAGTGGTTATAAACCGCCACGGAGAGCGCGATCTTGGCCCGTTCCTGCCCGATGACAAACTGATCGAGGAATTTCTTGATATCCGCCGGTTTGGGCAGCCGTAAATCTCTCCGTTGGAAGCGCGAGGAGCGGGAATTGCGCAGGATTTCGTTGGCGCTCTGAATACACTGGTCGCAGATGCTGGCGGAGGCCCCGGTAACTAATTGCGCCACCTGGGTGGCCTTGCGATTGCAAAAAGAACAGTAAGATTCGTGGTCGAAATAATCTCGTTTGCTCATACCTTTGTTTTTCATATTTAAGTGACTGGATAATAGTTACGCTATAGCAGATGCCGCAGGCTGCCCGCTTGCCCGCTCAAAGACCTATTCCTCTTCCCGCGCTTTCAGTTTTTCGATCCCGCCCCGTTTGGCCAGAATTTCATCCACGATCCCGTATTCCAGGGCCTGCTGGGCGGACATGAAGAAATTCCGGTCCGAATCCTGCTCCACCTTCTCCAGCGACTGGCCGGTTTTTTCCGCTAAAATATGGTTCAAGCGGTCGCGGATGTTCAAAATTTCCCGGGCGTGGATGTCAATATCGGTCGCCTGGCCTTCCACCCCGCCAAGGGGCTGGTGAATCATAATCCGGGCATTGGGCAGGGCGAATCGCTTTCCCTTGGCCCCCGCGGCCAGCAAAATAGCGCCCATGCTGGCGGCCTGCCCAATACAGGTCGTCACCACGTCCGGCTTGATGTACTGCATGGTGTCGTAAATCGCCAGGCCGGAGGTTACCCACCCGCCGGGCGTATTCAAATACAGGTAGATGTCTTTTTCCGGGTCTTCCGCCTCCAAAAACAGAAGCTGGGCAATGGTGAGGCTGGCAATGGTATCATCGATGGGGAAGCTCAGAAAGATGATCCGCTCTTTCAAAAGGCGGGAATAAATATCATAGGCGCGTTCCGAACGCCCGGATTGTTCAATAACGATGGGAACTAAGGGCATGTATGATTCCTCGCAGCGTTTAAGTTTTCAAACTGGTCAAAGGCCCTGGGGGACTTTTGAAAACGGGTGAAACATCGAAAAAATCAGAACCACTAAATTCGCCGAACGCTTTGTCGGCGGCGAACAAGACAGCCGCCCGGTCACTTAAACCGGAATGATTCCCTCTTCTTCCGGTTGCGGTTGAACATAGACTTCGACAATATCGGCATTCTGCGACAACAAATGTAGGATTTTCTCTTCCAGCAAATCCTGCTTCAAGTCATAGAGATAATCCTTATTCTTTTTCCGCTGATGTTTTTCTTTGACGGTAATATTGAGAGAATCGATGAATTTGAGCGCCTCTTCATCGCTAACCTGGAGACCCTCGGCCCTGGCAATCTGCTTTTTCAGCAGATACCAGCGCAGGGCATAAATGGCGTCGGCGCGGTTCTTTTCCCGCACCAGGTCTTCATCGATTTTTTCATCGGGGTAGCGTTGTTGAACCCGGTCCACAATGGAATCCAATTGCCGGTTGAGCATGGAATCCGGCACATCAAAGGGATTTTCCTTCAGCGCTTCATCGGCTAAGCGGCTGTAGAATTGGGAATTACTACGCCGTTCCAGCCGGTACTGGAGGTCTTTGCGCAAAGCATCCTTCAACTGTTCGAGGGTCTCGATTTTCTCATCATCGAGGTTCTTTACCAGATCATCATCCAGGGGAGGCAGCTCCCGCTCTTCGATGGCCTCAGCGGTTACTTTATAGCTTTCTAGAAGAGGCTCGCTGCTCTTTTCCCCGCGGCGGGGCGGAACCATCCGGCGGATAATCCGTTCCCCGCCCACTTCCATACCGATCAACTGCTCCTCGAAACCGGGGTCAAAGTCACCGGAGCCGATTTCCAGGGTGATTTGATCATATTTTTTACCGATCACCGGGGTGTCGCCCTCTCCCAATAATTGGGCGGTGAAGGTGATGAAATGCCCTTTGACGGCCTTATCGGCCGCTTTTACCGTGGCAAAGCGCTTGCGAATATTCAACAGCGTTTTATCGACCATATCATCCGTCACCACCGCGATCTCTTTTTCGACTTTCAGATTTTTATATTTTCTCAACTCGATTTCCGGCTCTTCTTCCAACTCAACGTCAAACTCCATTCCTTCTTCGATTTCCTTGAATTCAATCCGGGTAATCTCTCCCACGCCGACCGGTTTCAGACCGGTTTCAGCGAGCATTTCAGAATAATATTTGGCGATGGCAAGCTCCGGAATCTCCGTTTTGATGGCCTCCCCAAAATTGCGCCGGAACATTCCCGGGGGAATGTGCCCTTTGCGGAAACCCGGGAGGGTGACTTTTTTCTGGAGGTTTCGGATAACGTCTTTTTCTGTTTCCCGCAACTCGTCCGGGGTTAATTTGATGGTGATCTGCCGTTTGCTTGCACTTACCTTTTTGACGTCTATTTGCATACCCGTTCCTTGTTTATCCTTTCATATTCATGGTTCAAAAGAGATGCACAATATAATATCCCTCAAATATTATTGCAAGGAGGGTTTCATCATGCGAAATGGAGCGATTAGAAATTGATTTTATAATTTCCCGTGCGTATTATGGGGTTCTATTGAAAGAGGGAACGTTATTGGGCAACTATTGTCGCATCTTATTCTGGCTGTGGATCGCGGTGTTGGCACCTTCCCCGCTGCCGGGCCAACCGTCTGCCCTGGGGATCGAAAGCTATGGCGATCAACTGGTGATCGGCATCCTGAAAGATAGAAATTTCACCCTCAACCCTTTTCAAATTTACTCTCCTGCCCAAAAAGAAATTCTCCAGTTGATTTTCGGTTACGGCCTGACCAAAACTCCCGACAAGGTGCTGAATCCTCCCGACTTGATCGAACGCTACATTACCAGCCCGGGAAAGAACGATCCCAGGGTATGGCGAATTTTGCTGGATCGCAATATCAGTTTTCACGACGGCTCCAACCTGCGCAACGTGGACGTCAAATTCACCTTCGAGGTGCTGAAAAAATACCGTGGTTTCATCCTCAACCGCAAGTTCGATTTCGACAATATCAAATCGATCTCATGCAGCGGAGACCTGGAAGTGCGTTTCGAGTTATTCGAGCCGGACGAGAACTTCGGGGCTAAGCTGGCCGATATCCCCATCGTTCCGGAAAATTATTACCAGGCCGCCCTGCGGGTCGGGCTGCGGGTATTCGAGGAAAAGGAGCCGGTAGGTATGGGACCTTTCATTCTGGAATCCTTCACTCAAAACCTGATGAATTTGCGGTTCCATCCCCACTATTATTCCGGAAGGCCGTTTCTGGACCGGGTTAAAGTTCTGTTCTTTCCCGATGAACAGGCCCTCATCGATGCCCTGGTAAACGGGCAGGTAGATTATATCGAATTTTCGGACCCCAACACCCTCTACCGCATCCGGGAGCTGATGGGCCGGCGGATGGCGCTTTTCCCGGTTCCCCGCCCGGAGATCAAAGTTTACACCATGCTGTTCGACCTGACCCGCTTCCCGTTTTCCGAGCCGGAAGTCCGGCAGGCCATTAGCCTGGCGCTCAATCGCCAGGACATCGTCAACCGCTTTATGAAAGACGTCGGCAAAGTGGCCAATACCCTGCTGCCGGAGTCCAGCCCCTATTACGAACGCTCCCTCTACCGTGAAGAGTACGACCCCCAGAAAGCTTTAACCCTGATGACCGAAGCGGGGTGGCGCTTGAACAAGCAGAGCGGGATGCTGGAAAAAAACGGCCAGCCGCTCTCCTTTACCCTGTACTTTACCCGCCACTCCCACCTGGAAGAGAATGTCGCCCGGGCGATCAAGATCAACCTGGCCGAATTGAATATGAACGTGGAGCCGATTCCCGTGGCCCCGGACGGCAAGGAAACGCTGGTTCGGCAGGGCGCTTACCAGTGTCTCCTGTTTGCCTATAGTTATGATCCCCGGTACCTTTTCGAGGCTTTCGATGATTTCTTCTTCAACATCTTAGGCGCCGGGCTGGAAAAACCGAACTACCAGAACCGCTATTTGAACCGTTTGTTCAGCCTGGTACGCGAAAAAGAGGAGCTTCACCGGAATATCTACCAGCGCTTTCAAACCTTTGCGGTGCGGGAAAATCCGGCCATTTTCCTGTTTTTTGATGAACGCATCCTGGTGGGGCTGGACAGCCGTTTCCGGGAGTTCCGGGCGGTGCACAAGGACGAGCGCCGATTCTATTACCGCATGAACCCGGTAGAAAACTGGTTCGTGCCGAAGGAATTGCAGAAGTATTGACCCGAGAAGCGGAGTGCAAAACTTCAGTTTTGCACAACCCTGACAAATCTTCAATCTGACGGCAATCCTCCGAAGGAGCCGCTTCGCGACAGGGCAAATGCCGGGGCTGCTCAATGAGGAATTAAACTGCAAAGCCGAAGTTTTACACTCCGATACAGTGCAAAGCTGAAGCTTTGCACTCCGATCTTAAACTCGCAGCGCGGTTAAATGAGACGTTTTTTTCAACAACCCCTCCGGGCGATCCGGGACAAGTTTCAACACTTCCTTTCCCGGAAAATCTCCAACCGCCTGATGATTACCTACGTGGGGTTAGGCACCCTGCCGCTGTTGATCGTCAGCCTGATCCTGATTTCCCTGACCCGCAACACCGTGCAATCCTACATTTACGAGCGCAACCTGGAAATCGCCCGCCGCGCCGCCAATGAGATCTACCTCTTCGTCAAAGAGCCCTTGACCATTTTGCACAGCAGCACCCTCACCCGCGACATTACCGACATGGACCGGTTTACCCAGAGCAACCTGATCAATAAAATAAAAGACGAGAACTCCCTCTTCCGCACCGTTTTTGTGTTGAATGACAGCGGCCGGGTAACCGCCACTACCCGTTTTGGGGAAGAAATGCAGGACTTCAGCCGGCAGCCCCTTTTCACCCGGGCGATGAAAGACAGCTCCTATTTCTCCGAAGTGTACTTCACCCCTTCCCGCTTCCCCCTGCTCACCGTTTCGGAACCGATCAAAAAATACAACCAGGTGCTGGGGGTGCTGGCCGCGGAGATCGATTTGAAAAACATCTGGGCGGTGGTAGACAGCGTTACCATCGGAAAAACCGGGTTTGCTTTCCTGCTCAGCGCGGAGAGCCAGGTTATCGCCCACCGGAATAAGGAGAAGGTCTTCGAGCAGGAAGATTATTCCCGCTTTGAGTTTTCCCGGGAGCTGCAATCCGGCAGGGAAGGAATTGCCGCTTACACCATCGACGGCGAGGAGAACATCCTGGTGTACGTTCCCATTCCCCAGTTGAGATGGGGAATTGTGGTGCAGCAATCCCTGGACGAAGCGTTTACCCTGGCGCACCAGATGCAGGTGCGCTTATGGATCTTCACCACTATTACCATCCTGGTGGCGCTGGTGTTGGGAATCCTGGGGGTGAGACGGTTTACCAGGCCGCTGCTGCAATTGGTGCAGAGCGTGCGGGAATATGGCAGCGGCAATTTGCAGCATAAAATTCAAATGAAAAACCAGGACGAATTGGGCGAGCTGGCGCAGGAGTTCAACTCCATGGCCCGTTCCCTGCTGAGTAACCAGCGGAAGCTGCAAAAGATGGAACGGTTAGAGGCGCTGAGCCGTTTTTCCGCGCTGGTCAGCCACGAAATCCGCAATCCCCTCAATTCCATGAACATCAACATGCAGATACTGAAGCGCCTGATTCATCGCAAGGAGATCTCCCCGGAAAAGAAAATCAAGTACCTGGAGGTGATTTCTTCGGAAATTTCCCGCATAAACGAGTTGGTCACCAACTTTTTAACCATCGCCCGCCCCCCGGAATTGAATCTCATTCGCACCGATATTCACCAGGTGCTGGAGGAGATCATTATGATCCAGGCGGCCCGCGCCGCTTCCCTTGGAGTGGCGCTCGATCAGGAATTTACCCCGGCGAAGGAATTCAAGAGCGGGGCGATTACCGGCATGTTCGATTACAACCAACTCAAACAGGTTTTTCATAATATCATCATCAACGCCTTCGAAGCGATGGAGGAAGGGGGAACCCTGTGGATCAAAACCTCTATTATCCGGAAAGAAAAATCCGATAAGGAACAGGGGTGTTATATCAAAATCGAATTCCGGGATACCGGGGTGGGCATCCCCAGGGAAATTTTGAAAGACGTTTTCGAGTTCTACCACACCACCAAACGCGCCGGCAGCGGCCTGGGGCTGGCAATTGCCAAACAAATTGTTGAGGGGCATAAAGGAGTTGTGTATATTGAAAGCACCCCGAAAGTGGGAACCTCGGTATTCATTGAACTGCCGATTGATGAACCGGGGGGAAATGTGTAGGGGCGGGATATAATTGCCAATTGCTAATTGCTAATTGCCAATTGCCAATTCTACTTTAAGACTTTGAGGGAAAAGAGCAAAAGTGAAGACTTATCAAGCTC
>CAZFVV010000063.1:0-29954 GCA_964522165.1 uncultured Calditrichaceae bacterium | reverse complement strand
AATTTCATTCGATTAATAGACTGGTATCAGATTTGTTGTAAACAAAATGGATTTTTTAAAACAATATGGAGGTTAGAATGCTTTCTCGTTCCGTTAGCCGCTGGCTCACGCGCCTGCTGCTCTTCTTCGGCTGCTCTTTCTTACTCGCCCAAACCTACACCCCGCCCCCAGGCAGTCCCCTGGCCAACCACGAACATCCGCGCCTGTTCTTTACCCAGGCCAGCCTGCAAACCATCCGCAATTATATCAACGCCCACGAGGCGGGCAATTTTCAAACTTACATTAATGCGCTGGACGGGGCGTTCAACGAAGCGCCTTCCGGCAAGGAGCGCAATTTCCTGCTGTTGGACGCCACGAATTTTGCTTTTTTGAGCTACGCGAAGGCTTCCGGGCTGTTTTCCAATTACAGCTTTGCCCGCAGCGCCGAGCAATATGCCGCGAAAGCGTATGACCATGCCGCGGAAATCGCCCAGCGCGGGCTGGATGAGGAATCGCACGGCAACATCTTTTCCTCCGGCGGGCAGGGAGGATACGCGAGTTTAACCTTAGGAGCGGTATATGATTGGTGCTATAACTATTTGACCCTCTCCCAAAAACAGGTGATCGCCGACGCGCTGATCACATTATACAACGAGCGCGATAATGATGTAAACCCGGGAGAATATGTTAAGCTGGGTATGTCTGTGCTGTCGCAGTGCCACCACGTGGGAGTGGGCGGCCTGGCGCTGTGGGGCGATCCCCTGGGCAGCCAGTACACCGCCATCGTGCAGGAAATGCTGAACGGCATCCAGTGGCTCTGGCTTGACCGCATTCTGCTGATGGGCGACCACATGTTCGAAGGCACCACCGGCTGGAGCGAAGGCCCGGACTACTTTGCCGGCAGCAGCTCCCACATGATCTGGTACACCGCCGCGCTCTCCAGCGCCATCAACCAGAATTTGTTCCAGGATATTCATTTTCTGCACGATCTTCCCCGCTATTTGTATTTCTATCTCTTCCCGATGTACATCAACGGGGAGGAGCCGGGTTTTTACGAGCAACGCAACGACGCCGCTTCCCTGCGCGAATGGGACAACATGGGAACCCTGCAACAGCTTTACCCGGTCACTTCGCTGATAAAATCCAGCGATCCCACCGCGGCCGGGTTTTACCGCTGGATTGCGGAGGACAGCGAATATCACTTCACCACCTTCTCTTTCGATGCCGCGGAACCGCGCCTGTACTGGCTGTTCTATAAATTTTTGTGGGGGAGCAAAGACGTCGCCAAGAAAACCCCTGCCCAGGCCGGCATTCAAACTTCCTATCGTTTCGGGTTGGGGGAAGTTATCCTACGCAGCGACCTGACCACCCAAAACGCCACCAAAATCAACTTCATAACTCCCAAATACCACATCACCCGGCACGCCCACGAAGATAACACCAGCTTCATCATTTTCAAGTACGGCAACCTGGCGGTGGACGCGGGAGTGACCAAGAACCATTCTACCCTGCCGAAATCCAACGAGACCAGCACCCCGGTTTATCATAATATTCTGGCGACCTATTTCCCCGGCCAGAACATTTTCTATGAGTACCAAACCAACACCAACGACGCCGCCGACGCTTATTACGATCCCGACAACCAGCCCGGGGGCGCCAATCACGTCGGCGACGTGGCGGCGCTGCGCTTTGAAGCGGGGGTGTTCGATTACGTGGATTATGATTACATTCGCGCCTACAAAGGCGAAGACTACGCCGACCGCATGCGCCGGAAAATGCTCTACATCCGCGATCCCAACGCCCCCAATTACACCAACCAGGAGTACCTGCTCTTCTTCGACGACGCGGACCTGAACGAGCCGGGCATCAAACGGCGCTGGCTGCTGCACACTGCCTCCGCCCCGGAATTGTTAGACGGAAGCTGGAACCCGGCCGGAAACGGGTTCTGGACCGCCAATTCCGGTACCACCCTGAAGGTAAGCAGCACCTACGCCAACGCCCACGGCAGAATGTTCTTGAAAATCCTCGCCCCGAATAGTTATCAACTGCGCCTGCGCGGCGGGAACAACGGCAGCAGTTACTACTGGTTCACCGACGCGGAGGGCAATGACCTGACCGAACGGGGACCCTTCTCCGACTGGGGCGCTTTCTGGGCCGGTAGCCACCGCCTGGAGGTGGAAGATTGGAGCGGCGGCGAGGATTCCCAGTTCCTTACCGTGATGCAGATCGGCGACGCCAACACCCTGAACGCCATGGCCGCGGTGCAGAAGTTGGAGACGGTGCGCTTTGTCGGCGCTTTCATCAACGGGGACCGGGTGGCGTTTTTCAACAAAACTGCTGCGCCGGGCACCTGGATCGGCTACACCATCAACACCGCCCAAACCGTGCGCCACTTTATTACCGGCCTGCTGCCCGCTCAATACCAGGTGAAAAAGGACGGCGCCCTGCTCCAGACGATTGACGTGGGCAACGACGGGACGCTGTATTTCGAGCACCCCGGCGGCGGGAATTTCCTGATCGAAAGCGGGTTGAGCGGCGTTGCCCCGGGCGATTCGCCCCTGCAAGGGTTTGAATTGGAGCAGAATTATCCCAATCCCTTCAACCCCGTAACAGCCATCAGCTATCAGCTTTCAGCCAATAGCTTTATAACGTTACAGATTTACGACATCCAGGGGCGGCTGGTGCGCACGCTGATTAACGAATTCAAAGCGGCGGGCCGCCACTCCGTGCAGTGGGACGCCGCTGATAATGACGGGCAGCCGGTTGCCAGCGGCCTGTATTACTACCGCCTGCGCGCCGGCGATTTCACGGAAACGAAAAAAATGATCTACCTCAAGTGACCCATCCTCTCCCCCGGGGCGCGCCGGCCGGTACCGCGGCGGCGCGCCCGGCGGGGTGAAGCGTGGGACCTAATGCGTAAAACGTAAAGGTGAGGCGTGATGGGTATTGCGTATTTCGTTTTGCGTATTCCGTTTTTCTTACGCATTACGCAATACGCATTACGTTTCACGCCTCACCCCGCATCCCCCTACTCTTCTTTTCGACCGCCTTACTCTCCCCGGAACACCAAAGCGCATCTTGATTTTGTGCGTTCAATCATCCCTATTCCCGCTTCACCTCTTACTTTTTGAATTGATCGGTGAAAGCACGCGATACGCAGATTTGCAATCATGCGGCGCTTTGCCGGTCAGAAATTTCCACCACTTCAAAGGGGTATTTGCTCTCAAGTAGTCTGGAAACTATCAGGGAAGAATACCTGATCAAATCAAAGGAGTGATTCCATGGATGTATGGCGAAAGTTTTTTAAAAACGGTTTTTTTGCAGCGCTCGTTACGCTTATCAGCCTGTCCGGTTATGCCCAAACCATTTATACCTGGAATACCGGGATCGGGAACTGGAACACCGCCGCCAACTGGCTGCCCAACGGGGTTCCGGGCGCAAATGACAATGCGATTATCAACAGCGGAACCGTGCTGCTCAGCACTAACGTTACGGTAAGCGGGTTGACCCTGGCCGGCGGCACCATTTACGGGGCCGGAAAGCTCAGCATCGCCGGCGCCTTTACCTGGAGCGGGGGAGACATGGATGGGGACACCACCCTGGCGGGAATCGATACCACGGAGGTGCTCCCGGGCGGGACACTGCTCATCAGCGGGCTGAATTCCAAAGACCTGCGCGGCCGGGTGCTGATCAACAACGGCGTTGCGACCTGGTCGGATCCCGGCAATATCAATATGCGGAATAATTCAGTCTTGCTGAACCGCAGCGGGGCAACGTTTAACATTCAAACCGATGCCACCCTGGATGGCGCCGCGCCTACCGGCGGAATCCTCCTCAACCAGGGGAATCTGAACAAAAACGGCAGCAGCGGGACGGCCATTATCGACGCCGTGATCGAAAACAGCGGCGCGATCAACGTGTCCGCCGGAACCCTGCGGCTGAAAAACGGGGGAACCCATACCGGCGCGAGCTTTACGGTCTCCACCAACCGCACCCTTCAGTTCTTCGAGGGATTCCACAGCCTCGACGGGGTTACCCTGGGCGGGAGCGGAACCCTGGAAGTGATATCGGACTCCGTGGCCATCGGCGCGTCCGGAATGACCATCAATTCCCCCGGCAACCTGGAAATGCTCGGCGGAAGCCTGTCCAGCAGCGCGCCGGTGACCGTCAACGGAGTTTTGAAGTGGAGCAAAGGCACCATCAAAGGATTGGGAACCTACAATATCAACGGCTCTCTATTGATCCAAACCGATAACTCCAAAACCTTAGACGGCGCAACCATCTCCCTGGCCGGCGCGGCCACCTGGAGCGGCCTGGGAGACCTTCGCCTGAAGAACGGGGCGGTATTACAAACCCTGCCCGGCTCGAATTTCAACATTCAGAACAGCGCCCAGCTTGATTTTGCCGTCCCCGGCGGCGGGAGCTTCAACCATGCCGGAACCCTGGCCAAGACCGGCGCCGGCGCTACTACCATTGATGTGGAAATGGCCAACAACGGCGCCATAAATATTAATAGCGGAACGCTGGCGATGGAGCGTGGCAGTAATAGCAGTGGCGCATTCACCATCGCCGCCGGCGCCGCCTTGAACATCGGCGGCGGAACCCATACCTTCAGTCCCGCCGCCGCGGTTACCGGGGCCGGCAACCTGAATTTTACCGGGACCGGGGTTAGCGATTTTAACGGCTCGTACAGCAGCAGCGGCGCCCTGGCCGTTTCTGCCGGAACGGTGAATTTCAACGGCAGTTTTGGGAGCAACGGGTCCACCGCCATCAGCGGCGGAGTTCTGAATCTGAATAGCCTGTCCTCGCTGGCCAATATTACCCAGGGCGGGGGGACGTTCGGCGGCAGCGGCAACATAACCGTCAGCGACGCTTACGCCTGGAACGGCGGCGCCATCGGCGGCAGCGGGAACGTGACCGTCAACGGCTCCTTAACCATCAGCGGAACGACGATCAAGACCCTGGACGGCATTACCCTGGCCAACGCCGGAACCGCCGTGGTGGCCGGCGCCGGCAGGATCGACTTGAAAAACAACGCCCAGTTGCTGAACCAGGCGGGCGGGAATTTCAATATTCAGAGCGACGTGGAGATCGATTTTGCCACTCCCAACGGGGGAACTTTCATCAACGCGGGAACTTTGACCCGCAGCGTCGCCACCGGGGACCTGCTGATCGACGCCACCTTCAACAACAACGGAACCTTCAACCTGAACAGCGGCAGCCTGCGGCTGACCCGCGGGGGAGCCAGCGCCGGGGGAACCTTCAATATCAGCGGAGGTCTCCTTCTGCAGTATGCTTCCGGCCTGCACAGCCTCGACAATGTTGCCTTTACCGGAACCGGAACCGTGGAGTTGACCGGCAACACCGGCAACCTGCAAGTGAACGGGGGCGGGGCTGCGTTTGACCCGGGGATTTCTTTCCAGGTGAATAACGGCATCCTGGATGGCAACGGCCCCCTTACCGTTAACGGCCCGTTTGCCTGGAGCCGGGGAACCATCGGCGGGAGCGGCAATTTCAACTTCAACGGTCCTTTCAGCATTTCCGGCGATAACGCCAAAACTATCGACGGGCAGACGGTTTCCAATTCTGCCGCCCTCACCTGGACCGGCTTAGGGGATATCCGTTTGAAGAACAATGCCGTGCTGGAAAACCAGCCCGGGGGAACCTTCAACATCCAGTCCGATGCGCAGATCGATTTTGCGGTGCCTGACGGAGGCGCGTTCGTCAACCACGGCGTCGTGAACAAGAATAACGGGGCGGGAACCACGGTGATCGACGTGGCCTTGCAAAACAACGGCGGCTTCAATATCGGCTCCGGCAGCGTCAATTTGCAGCGCGGGGGGAACAGCAGCGGGGGAACCTTCACCATCAGCGCGGGCGCAACCCTGCAATTCAACGGCGGGGTTCATACCCTTTCCGGAGTAACCGTTAACGGTGCCGGAACCGCGGTGTTGACCGGTTCCGGCACCCTAAACGCCCTCGGCGCTGGCATGACCCTGGATGCCCCGGCCACCCTGAACATGCTCAGCGGCATTTTCGACAGCGATGGACCTACCATCATTAACGGAACTTTTAACTGGAATACCGGAACGCTTACCGGCTCAGGTTCTTTCACCGTTAACGGGGCGCTGAACCTGCCTGGCGGCGGGGCCAAAACCCTGGATGGGTTAACGTTCAACAATGCCGGCGTTATCAACCTGAACGGAACCGGCAACCTGCGATTTGCCAATAGCGCGGTATTTGCCAACCAGGCAGGGGGCATTTTCGATATTCAAACCGACGCCGGATTGGAATTCATTGCGCCGGCAGGCGGTGTGGTGAATAATTACGGCAGCGCCATCAAAACCAACGGCGGCGGCACCACCAACATCAACGTGGATTTCAATAATTACGGCTTTTTAGACGCCAACAGCGGCAAAATGACCTTTACCAAAACCCTGCTCAATGACGTTGCCGGAACTCTCCAGGGCACCGATACCATCGGCGTGGCAACCGCCACTTTCCTGAACAACGGTAACGTGAAGCCGGGGTCCTCTCCCGGAATGCTGACCATCTCCGGCACTTATCCCCAGTCTGCCGCAGGAACCCTGCACATCGAAGTGGGCGGGTACACCCCCGGAGTTCAATATGACCGTTTGAAAGTGGTGGGCGCGGCGCAGCTCAGCGGAACCCTGAAAGTAGTTCTGGCCAATAATTTTGTTCCCGCCATCGGCGATACCTTCAAAGTGATGAGTTATACCAGCCGGGTGGGGCAGTTTGCTGCGTTTGTCCCCCCGACCATCGGAGGCCAGCCGATGTTTGACCTGGAGTATAAGTCCACAGGCGTGGTGCTGCACACCTTGCAGGTCAACCAGCTTCCGGCGGCGAATGATGACCATATCAATACTTCTGAGGACCTGGCGGCGACCCTGAACGCGCTTGCCAATGACCTCGATCCCGATGGCGACGCCATCTCCATCAGCTTTTTCAGCCAGCCCCTGCACGGCGCGGCCAGCCAGGTGGGAGACAGCTCTTTCCAGTATGTTCCTGCGGAAAACTACTTCGGGCCGGACACTTTCCGGTATGCGATTATCGATGATAACGGCGCGAGCGATACTGCCCGGGTAACCGTCACGGTGCTGCCGGTAAACGATCCCCCGGCGATCAGCAGCCCGCTGCCGGATGTCAGCTTCCCGGAAGACAGCAGCGCGACGCTGAACCTCACCCCTTACGCCAGCGACGTGGATAACAGCGTGGAGGAGCTGAGTTGGAGCGCGGAAGTGATTGCGGCGCAGTTCCTGAGCGCAACGCAGCGGAACGCTCTTCCTGCCTACGAAGCAGAGCTTCGGACCATAGCGCGTTCCGAAACAGAGTTTCGGAACGAGAAAGGTTTTCCCAATCTTCAATCTTCCCCCCTGCCGGCAGTCGGGCAGGCAATGTTCAATGTTCAATCTCCGATCGAAGTAGATCCGGAGGATTTGCAGATCACCATTGATCCCGCCACCGGCATCGCTGCCTTCTCCGCCACGCTGGACAGCAGCGGGGTTTTCACGGTGGTTTTGACGGTAAGCGATCCCGGCGGGCTAACGGATAGCGACACCATTACCGTAACCGTTAGCGCGCTGGGCGACCCGCCCTTTGTGGCCAATCCCATTGGAGATGTGGAGTTCCCGGAAGACAGCGGGCCGGTCATCGCCGCGGCGAACCTCCACGAGGTCTTCTCCGATCCCGATCCCGGAACGGCGTTTTCCTTCAGCGCCTTCTCGGATAATCCCGGTATTCTGCCGGCCCTGCAGGGAGACAGCCTGGCGGTATCTTCTTCCCTGAATTTCTTCGGCGCCGGCAGCGTGATCGTCTCCGCCAACGACGGAACCCGCAGCGTGGTTAGCGACACCTTTGCGGTTACCATTACCCCGGTGAACGATCCCCCGGCGATCAGCGGAATTCCCAATGTTACTTTCCCGGAAGACAGCAGCTACACGCTGGATTTAGATGATTGGGTGAATGACGCGGATAACGATCCCGGCGAGCTTTCCTGGTCGGCGCAGGTGATCGGGGCGCAGTCGAACGGGCTGGAAGTGGATACCAGCGATTTGCAGGTGAGCATCGACCCGCTCAGCCACCTGGCCGCCTTCACCGCCACGCTCGACAGCACCGGGCTTTTCACGGTGGAATTTTCCGTCAGCGACCCGGCGGGGTTGAGCGACATCGACACCATGCTGGTCACCGTCACCGGGGCCAACGACCCGCCCTTCGTGGTCAACCCCATTCCGGATCTCAACTTCCCGGAAGACGGGGGGCCGCACCTGGCGGTGGACGACCTCAACACGGTATTTTTCGATCCCGATCCGGGCAGCGGTTTTGTTTTCACGGCGCAGTCGGATAACCCGGATATTCAGATTGCGGTGCAGAACGACAGTTTGTGGGTGGATGGAAGTTTGAATTATTTCGGCGGCGGAACCGCCATCGTCACTGCGGACGACGGGGTATTTAGCATCAGCGACACCTTTGCGGTCGCCATCACCCCGGTGAACGATCCTCCCGCCATCATCAACCTGGCCGCCGCTTACACGATTGCGGAAGACGATACCCTCGCCTTCGACCTGGATACCCTGGCGGCGGATATCGACGATCCGGTGAGCAGCCTGGCCTGGGAAGTGGAAGTTTTAAGCGGCGGCGGCGCTTCGGACAGCATCCAGGTGGAGTTGAATATGCTGACCCGGGTGCTCTCGATTATTCCCGATCCGAATTATTATGTCTCGAACCTGGATCTGCGGTTCACGGTCTGTGATGTCTCCAACGATTGCGATCAGCAGGTCGTGGCGCTGAACGTGCTGCCCGTAAACGACCCCCCGATGATCAGCGGGCTGCCGGATTCGCTGGCGTTTACGCCGGATTCTTCCGCCAGCCTGAACATCTGGGATTTTACGGAAGACGTGGAAACGCCCGACTCCCTGTTGAGCTATACTTTCACGGTTTCTACGAATGCAGTGGCATACAGCTACTCTCCCGACACCGGGTTACTCATACTTATCGCGCAGCCCGGCTTCGTGGGAGAGGCGTTCCTGACCATCAAAGCGACCGATCCGGAGAACGCTTTTGCCCAGGCGACCCTGCGAGTGGTGGTCAATCCCGTGGTGGGGATCATCGAACCGCCCGGCGGGGAGCTTCCCCGGGAATTCGCCTTGCAGCAGAATTACCCCAATCCCTTCAACCCGGAAACCCGGATCAAATTCCAACTGCCTGCCGCGGAGACGGTCACTTTAACGGTGTATAACGTGCTGGGGCAGAAAGTGCGCACCCTGGTCAATGCGCGGTTAGAAGCCGGTTTTTACGAGGCGGTGTGGAACGGCCTGAACGAGCAGGGCCAGTCCCTGGCCAGCGGGGTGTACATCTACCGCATCGAAGCGGGGAGTTACCGCATGGTGCGGCGGATGGTGCTGATGAAATAAAATCGAATGGCCGGTTGGAAGTTGGCAATTGGCCGTTAAATTTCCCCTACCCCTATGCCTTCCGGCGAGAGCAGTTCTTTGTGGCAGCTCGAGCCGGAAGGTTTTTTATTTTCGGTAGTGGTCATATTTTGACGGACTTCGACGCTTCCGCTTTCCGGCTCATCCGTTAAGGCTTTCATGCGCCATATACTCGCTTTTCACGTGAATTATCGAGCGCTACGTTTATTTTTTTTGACAGGATGTACGGGATTGGCCGGATTGGAGAATTGGTCTATAGGCGCACATAGACAAGGCCCTGTAAATCCTTCATCATTGCCCCGGTAACACTGGCGTTTGCGGAGAACGATGGTACGCCCCAGAACCTGCTACCGGCTACGAAAAGCCTTCGATTCAGGCTGGTATGGGCGCCTCTGTAACCTGCCTGTCTTCCCCGGCGCATAATTGTCCCTTCTCGGCAACCCCCCTGTGGGGCAGGCCTGGCGCGACGGCGAACCAGGGCTTACCCCGGGAACCCAGCGTGATCGTCAAACTGCCGAAAAATTTTAGCTGTTGCACCTTTCTCTTTTTATACTTATTTTTTTCACGCTTTCTAGATACCGAATCCATACATTTCACTTGCACCAATGAGAGTGCGAGAGCGTACAATTGAGTTTTCATAGTTTGAAGCCGCCTGCCAGGTTGTTTGGGCAATAACGCTTTGGGAAATCGATTTGCGTGAATTTCATGATCCCGGTTTGCTGATTATATGGGATAACGCCTCCCGCATTTGGCGCGCCGGGGCGAGTTTTTCCCGGGGTTCGCGGAATATATCAACTTTTCGCCCGGGTCGTCCCGGGTTTCGCCAATTTAACCCGGGAACAAAATCGGCTGAGAGATTAAAGTTCCTCCTGATCTCATTGATTGAAGCATTCTCTTCCATCACCAGGCCCTTTAAATAAAGCGGTGATGCGTATTTCACTAAACTCTAACCACCCGGAGGGGTTATGTCAACTCTAAGATTGTGGATGGTTGCTCATATAGCAGTGTTAGTGCTGGCAAGCATGGTTAATGCCCAGGATCAGAGAATCGATACCCGGGTATGGAGCATCTCCTACTGGCAAAAACTGGCCGGTCAGGGACTCGTGGAAGTAGCGCCGGAGGTTCCGGTTGAGCCCGCGGTTCAAACCGGACGGAAAACCGGCATCCCGGGCGCGCACTTCGAGAATACCACGGACGTGCCGATCATCGACGCTTCCAACACCACCCAGAGCGAAAATTCCGTATTCGTGCACCCCCTGAACGTAAATATCGCCCTGAATTCCAACAATTCCACCGATAACCCGGTTACGACCGTCCTCGGGGCGGACTATTGGGTTACCGGCGACGGCGGCGCGACCTGGGACGGCTCGATACAGGGCGCCGGTGGGTTGAACAGCGGCGATCCGGCCGCCGCTATCGACCTGGGCGGCCGCTACTATGTCGGCTATATCGCGAATAATTTCGGGCAGGGGGTAGCCCATTCTACCGACGGCGGGGTGAACTGGACCCACGTTCAGGTGGCCGACCCCTTTTCTCCCTTCGACCTGCTGGATAAAAACCATTTGTGGGTGGATAACCATCCCGCCAGCCCCAACGAGGGGAATCTCTACAGCGCCTGGACCGCCTTTGGGGGACCTAACGACAGTAACATCGAACTCTCCCGTTCTACCAACGGGGGCCTCTCCTGGTCAACTCCCCTCAACATCAGCGCGGCGGTGCTCTCCGGCAGCCACGACCAGGGGGTGAACATTCAAACCGGGCCGAACGGGGAAGTGTACGCCGCCTGGTCGATTTATGACAGTTGGCCCTCGGACGAGACCGCCATCGGGTTCGCCAAATCCAGCGACGGGGGGGCGACCTTTCAGCCGGCCGCCCGGATTATCAGCAATATTCGCGGAATCCGCATCAGCGAAACTTCCAAAGCCCACCGCGTGAACTCCTTCCCGGCCATGGCCGTGGACATCAGCGGCGGGCCGCGCAACGGCACGATCTACATCGCCTGGGCCAACATCGGCGTCCCGGGGATCAACGCCGGGCCGGATATTGATATTTACATGATCAAATCCACGGACGGCGGGAATAGCTGGTCAACCCCGGCGCGGGTAAACCAGGATCCCTCCGGCCTGGGAAAACAGCACTATTTCCCCTGGGCTACCTGCGACCCCGCGACCGGGGCGCTGAGCATCATTTTTTACGACGACCGCAATGTTTCTACCACCCAGGTGGAAACCTGGGTAGCTAACTCCGCCGACGGCGGCAACAACTGGTTCGAGCTCCAGGTTAGCGACGTGGCTTTCAGCCCCTCCGCCATACCCGGCCTGGCGGGCGGTTATTTCGGCGATTACTTGGGCATCTCCGCCCGCTCCGGAAAAGTTTACCCGGTATGGACCGATAACCGCTCCGGCACCGCCCTGGCCTACACCTCGCCTTACTTCCTGGAAGAGGATTCCATTCCCCCCGACCCGGTGACCGCCCTGGCCACGCAGAACGTGGGTTCCAACTCCGTCACCCTGGCCTGGACCGCCAGCGGGGACGACAGCAGCAGCGGCCGGGCCTCCGGCTACGATATCCGCTACTCCTCCGCCGGCCCCATCAATGAGGGTAATTTCGACCAGGCCAGCGCGGTTTCCAACCCGCCGTTTCCGGCTCCGGCAGGCTCGCCGGAGACATTTACCGTCGCCGGGTTGGATTTTAACACCACTTACTGGTTCGCCCTGAAGGTGCTGGATGAATTCGGCAACGCCTCCGGGGTCTCCAACTCTCCTTCCGGAAGCACCTTAGGCGCTCCGGATATCGCCATCAGCCCGGATTCCCTCAGCGCGGATCTGCTGACCGGGGAAACGGAGATCCAAACCCTCACCCTCAGCAACGTGAGCCCGGTTCCCTCCACGCTGGATTTCTTCCTGCCCCAATTCGGCGGCCAGGCTTCCTTGAGATTGACGGAAGCGACCGCCGACCGTCTCAGCTTTCAAGTGTTATTGATGGAGCAGAAGAAAGCCGCGCCGCGTCCCCGGGAGCGGCAGAGCGGCAAGAACCGCCCCCTGGTTAAAGGGCCGTCCGGAACTTACCCCCTCTTGAATCGAATTCTTTCCACCGTAACCGCGCAGAACATTGTTTTTTACGACGATATGGAGAGCGGGATCAACGGTTGGACCACCCAGGTGTACGGCGGCGCTCCCGATGACCTCTGGCACCAGACCAACCTTGCCTTTAACAGCCCGGTTACCAGTTGGTGGTGCGGCGTCGAGGCCCAGGGAACGTATGCAACCGGCAACCAGATCAATACCGCGGTGATCAGCCCGCCCATCGACCTCTCCATCGTTTCCGCGCCCGTCACCCTGGAGTTTTTTGAAAGCTACGAAACCGAATTGGGCTGGGACTTCTGCATGGTGGACGTGAGCACGGACGGCGGTTCGAGCTGGACTCCCCTGCGGGGACCTTACGGCCAGGCCCCCTCCGGCAGCAGCGGGGGCTGGCTGATGACCGTTTTAGACCTCTCCGCCTATGCGGGAGAAGTTATTCAAATTCGCTTCTATTTCGATACCGGCGATGGAGCAGTGAATGATTTTCCGGGCTGGTTTTTCGATGACGTGATGGTAACCTCCGCGGGCTTCTCCTTCCTGTCCGTAAGCCCGGCCCAGGGAAGCGTCCCGAACGGCCAGAGCATCGACCTGGCGGTGACATTCAATGCCGCGGGGCTGTTCGGCGGCGATTACGATGCGGAGATCGAAATTCTCAGCAACGATCCGGATGAATCCCAGCTCTTCGTTCCCGCCCACCTGCACGTAACCGGCGCGCCGGATATCGCGGTGTCGCCCGCGGCGCTGGACTTCGGGCAGGTGTTCATCACCGCGTTCGATACCCTGGTAGTGCAGGTTAAAAACGAGGGCACCGACCTTTTGACCGTCAGCAATATCGTTTCCGATAATTCCGACTACTGGGTCAATATTACCGCCTTCAACCTGGCTCCCGGGCAAACCCAGCCGGTCGATGTGGTATTCGGGCCGGTGAATCCCGGGATCAGCGCCGGAACCCTCACCATTTCCAGCGACGATCCCGATGAGCCGGTGGTGACGGTCCCGCTGCAAGGCGAGGGGCTGATTCCCCCGGAAATCGGGGTCGCGCCCGATTCCCTGGGTGACAGCCTGCTGACCGGCCAGACCTCCACGCACACCTTAACCATCACCAATTCCGGGGGCAGCGACCTGGTTTTCGAGATTTTAACCCAGAATATCAGCGCAGACGCGGTGAAAGTCGCTTTCTCCGCCCCGTACCGCAACGACGCCAGGCACTCGCGAAAAATAGCTCCCCCGAACTATTCCGGCGCTCCCTCACGCCTGATCAATTCTACCGCGCCCCACTCCCGGGAGCCGGTGGTTCCGCTTCCGTTCCGCGAAAGCGTTAGCGACAGCGCCATCCTGGTCATTCAGGACTTTTTCGCCTGGGGGGTGGACATGTCCGCCTTCATTTTTGACAACTTCGGCATCACTCCCACGGTGATCAATTCCAACCAGATCGCTGCCACGGATTTCTCCCCATTCGACGTTATCATTACCGTGGGGGACCAATCTTTTGACTATTACAACGCCATTTCCGCCAACGTCGGAAAATTCGAGGACTTTGCCGCGGGCGGCGGGGTGGTGCAGTACCAACTGGCCACCCAGGGCGACAACGTGAATATCGTCAACGGGGTAAACGTGTTACACGGCAACCAGGAGAATTTCAACCAGGTGGTGCTCCCGGACCATCCCATCGTTGCCGGCCTGCCCCCGGTGTTAGAGGGGAATTATGCCAATCACTGTTATTTGGCCAACCTGCCGCCCAACGCTTCCATCATTACCGTAACCTCCCTTTCCGCGGTTCCCACCACGGTGGAATACCCTTACGGAAACGGAAAAGTGATCGCCACCGGCATGACCTGGGAATTTCTCTACATCAACGGATACAACGCCGGCCCCATGCTCTACAATGCCGTGGCCTATTCGCTCTCCTCCATCGGGGCGAATTGGCTTACTACGGATCCGGCCTCGGGCGTAATACCGGCGGGCAGCAGCATGGACGTCACCGTTACCTTTGACGCCGCGGGCCTGAACGGCGGAGATTACGACGCCCTTATCCTGGTCAACAGCAACGATCCCACCGACCCGACCGTAACCGTTCCCGCGCACCTGCACGTGACCGGGGCGCCGGATATCGCCGTATCGCCCACGGCGCTGGACTTCGGGCCGGTGTTCATTACCGCCTCCAAAACCCTGCCGCTGCTGGTGAGCAACGAGGGCACCGACCTGCTGACCGTGAGCGACATTGCTTCCGATAATCCCCTGTTCACGGTTGATCCCACCAATTTCAGCCTCGATCCCGGGGATGAGCAGATCGTGCAGGTCACTTTCACCCCGGTTAACCCGCTGGTCAGTACCGGAACTCTCACCGTTACCAGCGACGACCCCGATGAGCCGGCGGTAACCGTTGCGCTGCAAGGGGAAGGGCTGATTGCCCCGGAAATCGGGGTCGCGCCCGATTCCCTCAGCGACAGTTTGTTCACCGGGGAAATGTCCGACCACATCTTGACCATCACGAATTCCGGCGGCAGCAACCTGGATTTTCAGATCAGCATCGAAGGGATCGCCGCCGCGTCGGTGAAGGCGCGCAGCTATTTCAAAAAACCGCTCCCGGGGCCGGCGTTTCCGGCGGCGCATTCCACCGCAACCCCGGGAGGTCGCTTCAGCGCCGGGCATTTTCCCCTTCGCCCGCAGTTGAGCCAACCCCGCGTTCCCGCGGAGGCGCTCTCCTCCCAGGGAATCAGCATTTTGCTGCTCTTTGAGGGAAGCTGTAGCAACGTCAGCGAGATTCAGGCGCTGCTCGCCGCGTTTCCCGACGTTGAGGCGGTGGATGTCTGGGACGCGAATATCGTGCCCTCCCTGAACGATCTGATGGCCTATGAGGCGGTTATTTTAGGAGACAACTGCTCTTTCGTTGACCCGGTGGGACTGGGCAACGTTCTGGCCGATTACGTGGATGCCGGGGGCGGGCTTACCGTTACCATTGCAACCTTCGTGGGCGGCTGGGAGATCATGGGCAGGCTGGCTGACGAGGGGTACGTTCCCTTCAACCTGGGATTCGTCAGCGGCAACGGCGTGTTAGGCAGCTTCGACCCCACCCACCCGATTATGCAGGGGGTGCAAAGCGCGGAGGGATTTTTGATCGTCTCCGACCTGACCATCGCCAGCGGCGCGGAGGAAATCGCCGCCTGGAACACCGGCGCGCCCTTCGTGGCTACCAAGGGAACCGTGGCGGGGGTGAATATTTTCGTGGCCGAGACGGGTTTTTGGAGCGGGGACATTCCCCTGATCCTGCACAACGCCGCGTTCTGGAGCAGCGGGGCGGCCGGTTTCGTGAGCGCCGATCCCACTTCCGGCAGCATTCCCGCGGGGGGTTTGCTGGATATTATCGTGACCTTCGACGCCGCGAATTTGAACGGCGGCGATTATAACGCCAACATCGTTATTTCCAGCAACGATCCCACCGACCCGGAAGTGGCCGTTCCCGCGCACCTGCACGTCACCGGGGCGCCGAACATCGCCGCATCGCCTGCAGCGCTGGATTTCGGGCTGGTGTTCATCACCGCTTCCAAAACTCTTCCCCTGTTGATCAGCAACGAGGGCACGGATCTGCTGACGGTCAGCAGCATCGTTTCCGATAATGCGGACTTCACCGTGGATATCAGCAATTTCAGCGTGAATCCCGGGGAAGAGCAGATCGTGCAGGTCACTTTCACCCCGGTCAACCCGGTAGTCAGCAGCGGAACCCTCACCATCACCAGCAACGACCCCGATGAACCGGTTCTAACGGTGGCGATGCAGGGCCAGGGGGCGGTCCCGCCGGATATTGCCGTGACGCCCGCGGCCCTCAACGATACCCTGGCAGCCGGGGAGACCTCCACCCACACCCTGACCATTAGCAATTCCGGCGGCAGCGATCTGGAGTGGCAAATTTCGATCAGCCAGAATACCGCCCTGGAATCCGTTCCCAACAACCTGGATATGAGCGGCTGGTCTAAAAGCGCCCAACCCGCCGCGGGGGTAAGAACCGGCGCCGCCGCTCCCGCCTCCCGGCCGGTTTCCAAATTCGCGCCCCCGGCAAAACCCCGCCAGGCGGCCCCGAAAGTCCTTGTGATGGCCTCGGACGATCTTGTCTTTCTGGAGGACACGGAAGCGCAGTTGATATCCACCGGTTTATTCACCGCTTCGGATATTGATCTGCTCAGCCACCCGGTTTTCATCACCGTAGCGGATTTGCTGCCCTACGATGCGGTGCTGGTATGGTCGAACTTTAATTTTGCCGACCCGCAAAATATTGGCAACGTGTTGAAAGAATACGTGGACGCCGGGGGAGGGGTGATCATCTCTACTTACGCCTACTCCACGAACTGGGCCATCCAGGGGGGCATTTTGGACGGAAATTACTCCCCGTTCATCCCGGCGTTCGAGCAAGCCGTATCCGGCACCCTCGACCTGGCGAATCTGCCAAATCCGAATCACCCGATTTTCAATAACATAACCACTGCGCCAATGTACTGGTCGAATCCTAACTATTCCAATCCCCCGCTGAATATCGGCGGCACTTTATTGGCCAGCGACACCGACGGGAACCGGGTGGTGGCGGAAAATCCCACCGGCAAGGTCGTCGGAATGGTGATTTTCCCCAGCAACCTCGCGCTTGGCAACGCCTCAACCGCGCTGATGTTTGCCAACGCCTTGTATTACGTGCACTCTCCCACTTCCTGGATTACGGCGGAACCCGCCTCCGGAACCGTTCCGGCAAATGCCTCCGTAGATGTTACCGTCACTTTCGACGCCACCGGGCTGGAAGGGGGCAATTACAGCGCCAGTATCAACATCGACAGCAACGATCCCGATGAAGGCCAGGTCATCGTTCCGGCAACCTTGACGGTATATGAGTTAGGCGCCGCCATCGGCTCGGTGATCAGCCCTGCGGCCACTCCCCAGGGCTGCCCCATCGCCGCCGAAGTCAAAGTGGACATGAACAACGTGCTCCCGCCGGACCATCTCCTGGGCGCTTTTTCCGCTACCCTTACCTGGGATCCCGCCCTGCTGACCTACACCGGTAACTCCGGACTCTTATCCGGCTTTATGGGGGCCATCAACGACCTCAACGCCGGCAGCGGCGTCATCATTTTCAACGGCGCCAAGGCCGCCGGCGAGGGAGGCATGGTGGACCTGCTGGATATATACCTGGATGCGGTCGGCCCCGAAAACAGCCAGGCAACCCTGGATCTGGAATTCTCCGTTCTGGTTTCCGCTTTGACTTTTGTCAACCTCCTTCCGAACATGACCGTGAACGACCGCAACGTCAGCATCACCGCGCCGCAGTTGTTGGGAGACGTCACCGGCGATACCCTGGTCAATTCCATGGACGCCATGGCGGTGATGACTTATGACGTGCTTCTGCCCCTTCCCGCTCCCATTATAGATCGCATTAACGCCGGTTTTGGAGACGTGAACGCGGATACCCTGAACAATTCTACCGACGGTTTGCTGATTATCTCTTACTCCGTGGGTCTCCCGGTGCCCTACCCGGTGGCGCAGCCCTTCTGCCCCCCGGCGGGTTTTGCCCCTGGTCTAACGGCATTCTCGCCCCAGCCGCCTGGAGACGCAGAACGTGTGAGCGCCTCCGCCCTCCCGGCGAGCAGCCAGATGATCGCCGGCCAGGTGGTTGACGTTCCGGTTGTGGTGGACATGTCCGCCTCGCAGGAAAAATTGGGCTGCTTTACCGCGATTCTGGAATGGGATCCCGCGGTGCTGCAATTTGCGGGATATAGCGGGGGAAGCGCCGCCGGATTCGAAAACCCGGTGGTAAACGACCTGGAAGCGCAAAATGGCAAGCTGGTCCTCGGAAACGCCAATCCCTATGGCGCAGGCGCTTTGGTAAACATCCTCAACCCGAGATTCAAAGTGGTGGGGAAAAACGGCGCTGACGGCAGCCTGGCCTTGAGATTCAAGGAAATAGGCGCGGCAGGCAGCTTTGCCGACCTGCTGCCCTACCTGGAAATCGCCGCGCAGGACCAGCCCTTGACCGTGCAGGATCTGCCGGAAGCGTTCGGAGTGGAAAACTATCCCAACCCCTTCAATCCCATGGCGCATATCCGCTACGCTTTGCCGGTTCCCGCGAAAGTAAAGATCGAGGTATTCAACCTGCTCGGCCAGCGGGTCATCACCCTGGTAAACGAGCACAAGCCCGCCGGCTACCACGTGGTGAATTTCGACGCCAGCCAATTGGCCAGCGGGATGTACTACTACCGCATTGAAGCAGGAGAATTTCAGAAGGTGAAGAAGATGTTACTGGTGAGGTGATGGTTGAAAGGAACTGTAAAAAAGGGCAGGTATGTACTTCCTGCCCTTTTTTATTTGGTGAACATGTATCCGACAGAACCTTCATGGCGCCGGCTCAATTTGGAGTGATTCGATGGTCTCCCGGCCAATAACCCGGCGAGCGTACAGTAACCAAGCCCGGATATCCTCCTGTTCTAACCAGGGATACCCTTGTAAAATAACCTCGGGCGTATCTCCGGCAGCCAGCATTCCCAGCACGTGTTCGACCGCCAAACGCCGTCCCCTGATAATGGGCTTCCCTCCAAAAATTTTAGGGTTGACGGTGATTCTTTCTAATAATTTTTCTTCTGAAACGGGTGATTTTCCTTTCCCTTTCCCTTTTATTCCTATTTAACTCATGTTACGCACCCGGCGTCACCCGGGAATAAATCCCCTCAGTTTGGTTCAGGGAATCTCACAAATCCCCGCGATGAATCGCAGGGCTATTCATTTGCTCGATTAGACTTGAATAGCCCCGATCTTTAGATCGGGGATTGGGTGAAAATGCCAATCCTTATTAATCTTGCGGGAATTTATTCCCGCGTAGTGTGCTTCGCGTAACATCAGCTATTTAATCGGATTTCCGGGCAATTTCAACTTAAAAGTGGTTTTTAAAACATTGCTTTTTTAAATTGTCGCCGTCCGATCTCGGTAAGAGCGCCCGAATAACGGGATTGCAATTTTAATTGATCCGCATTATCTAAATGGATTCACTCAGATTGCGATAGAGCTTTTCTTCACACCGGGATCGGGAAACGCAAATTCCGAAGGCGACCATGCTGCGGATGTTCGCCACTGCTTGCCGTAAATCATCCTTTCTCACCGACAGTTCCCTGACTGCCACATCCCTTCCTCCTTACCTTTCCGAATCGTTCGGGTTATTCGCTTTCCGCCCATGATGGGCGGTTCCGACTGCCCGGGATCGCCTCCTCGAAACATCCCAATGTTCAAGTGTTTTAGTGTTCGAGTGTTATGGTGTTTTAGTATTATAGTGTTCAAAAACCAGCGCACTAAAACACCTGAACACTTGCGCCAAAGGCGTTCCTTTGGAAAACACCAAAAAACTTCTAAAACCCAAACGGGAGAACTTACCATGAACCTTTCAAGCAAAATTACCATTACCTTGCTGGCGCTGGGCGCGGTTTTCGCCGCGCTGGCGCAGGAGCAGCTTGAGCCTGCCGGAGAGCTGCTCTCTACCACTTATGAAGTGCACTTTAGCTGTGACATGGAAGCGCAAATCCTGTTCGGCAACTTCGACCCCGCTTCCCCCAACGACCATCTCTACGTACGCGGCTCGTTCAACAGTTGGATGGCTACGGACGAGATGCTCGAGGGCATCATCAGCGATTCCATCTATGAAGCAACCCTGTTTATGGACCTGACCCCGGTTGTCGATGTGGTTCCCTACAAATATATGTACGTCAGCGTATTCTCAGGAGACGTCTGGGAATCGGGCGACAACCGGCAATTCTCGGCCACCGGCGCGGAAACGGATCTCAACAGCAACGGGATACCGGATTTGCTTATCCCGCTGCGCTTTTTCGATGACGTGCTTCCCCCGGCGCAATCGTTAACCGAACCGGTGCGCTTTCCCCTCCAGCATCCCGATGCCTCCAACAACTGGGCCTGCCCGCTGGCGCTGAGCAACGGCGACGTGTTGCTGTTCTGGAGCGCGTTCGGCGACCTGGCTTTTTCCCGCAGCACCGACGGCGGCCAGACCTGGGAGGCGCCGGGGGTGATCGCCTCCACTCCGGGCTTTGCCCCGAACTTTCCGGAGGGAATCTGCACCCTCACCGGACGGGCGATCATTACCTGGTCGGACACCCAGACCCGGGAGTTGATGCTGAGCTATTCCGATGACCACGGGGTTTCCTGGTCCAGCCCGGCGCAGATTACCGCTTCCGGCAGGAACGAGCGCTGGACCAGCCTTTGCCAGACCCTTGTCGGCACGCTCTGGCTGTTCTACTCGGACTATGTTGGCAACGCCCGGGATATTTTCTATCGCACCAGCAGCGATAACGGCGATAACTGGAGCGCGGAGCAGACCTTCCTCGCCACCGCCGCAGACGAGCAGTTTGCCGCGGTCATCTCCGCCGACCCTTCCACCCTGTTAGCCTTTTACAGTGATAATTCCGCGGGCAATTACAGTATTTACCAGGTGAGCAGCGGCGACGGGGGGCAGACCTGGTCGCCTCCCACGGCCATCGGCGAGGTTTACCAGGATGAAAACCGTCCCCGGCCCCTGCGCCGCTCCAACGGAACCCTGCAACTGATATACGGGGCGAATACCCCCGCGCCGGTGCTGCCGAACACCCTGCAAAGTGACGTTTATTCGATCAGCAGCGGCGATGGGGGAAGTTCCTGGAGCCTGCCGCAAAGGTTTACCCAATACGCCGGCAACGACGGCAGCCCTGGCGCCGCCCTGCTCAACGATCAGCCTTTTGTAACCTTCATCTCCTCCCGTTGGACTGCTAATTTGAATCAAAACCAGGTGTGGTACGGGATTATCGGTTTTACCGCGGACGGCAACCCGCCCCCGGCGCTCCTCAACCGCCAGATTCTTACCCCGCTGCCCGGCCAGCCGGTGGCGGCGCGCGCTTTTGTGGATGATGAAAGCGGGATTTCTGATGTGACTATCTCTTACAGCGTGAACGGCGTTCCCGCCGGTTCCTTCCCGATGTACGACGACGGGATGCACAACGACGATAATCCGGGGGATAACATCTGGGGAACGGATATCGGCCCCTTCCAAATAGGGGATACCATCGCCTATTCCTTTTCCCTCAGCGATATTTCCGCCAATACCGTACAGGTCAGCGCGGGTTCCTTCGAGATGCCCGCGGTGCATACCGCCGGCAACGTGATTCTCTCCGTGTATGAGAACGCCAAATTAGCGGATGAAACCACTGTCGCAGGGCGTTCCGCCTACTGGCCGGCTTCCGGGGGACACGATTACCTCTACATGGGCGGTTTATGGGTGGGGGTGGAAGTCTCCGGGGAGCAGCGGGTGATGAATGTGCACTATTCCAACTTAGGAGGGATAGACTGGACCCACACTGCCGGAACGCCGGTTGCCAGCGCGCCGGGCGTTTCCGACCAGGATATTTCCCTGCGCTACGACGACCAGCTCGCCCAACCCGCTCCCCTGGGCCTGCAGGTACACCAGGAGAGCTACCAGTGGTCCGGCTCCACCCGCGATGATTTCATTACTTTCCGCTACACCATCAAAAACACCGGGCTGAACGGGGACCTGGATAACGTCTATGCCGCGGTCTGGTTAGACCCCGATATCAGCAGCCAGACCCTCGCGAATGACGATATGGGCGGCTACGACTTCCAGCGCGGTCTGGCGTACCTCTACGACCCCGGGCAAAACCCCGCCGGTTACTTAGGCATCAAGCTATTGGGCGCTGATCCCCATACCGCGAACCTCTATACCGGCGGCGATCCCAATGACGATGCGCAGCGCTTCCAGTTTATGACCGCGGGGATTCTGCCGAACGCCAATCATCTCTCTGACTGGCGTATCCTGCTCACCGCCCCGCCCTTTTACCTGGCCGCGGGCGATTCCTACACCGTGGCCTTCGGGCTGGTGATGGGAAACGGGCTGGCGGAGCTGCAAACCCACACCGACAGCCTGATCGCCCTGGCGGAAGATGTCTGGGGAATCATCCAGCCGCCTTTCCCGTTCTACCCCCCGAATAATGTGATCGCGTTGGATAAATTTGACGGCAAAGTGCCGCTGTACTGGGATCCTCCGGCCGGCTTCTTCTCCCTGGAAGCAAGCACGCCGGACCCCGAACCGGGTGAAATACCCCGGGTTGCGAACCGTACGCCGCTGAACGCCCCGGAGGCGGTTCTGTTAGGGTATAATCTGTACCGCGGCGAAACCGATACGGGACCGTTTGACCAGATCGCCAGCCTGCCCCCGGATCAGCATAGTTTCCAGGACGAGGGCGTTTCCAACGGCCAACTCTACTACTATTACCTCACCAGCGTGTACGACCTCGGGGAAGGCTTGCCTTCGAATATGGCCAGCGGGTATCCCCTGGGCACCCCGAATGCTTCCGGAAAAGCGGTTTCCCACGCCAAACCGGGCGGGCGGCCTTACGGCATCGCCTTTGACGGCAGCAGCGTGTGGATGAGCAACTATTACCACAACGAGATTGTCCGTTACGATCCGGTTACCTGGCAGCCGCAGGGCAGCATCCCCGCGCCCGAGGGCGGCACGAACTATGGGCTGGGTTGGGACGGCGCTTCCTTGTGGGCGGCGTGCATCAACACCGGGTTGTATCAAATCGACCTCTCCGGCAACATCCTGCAATTCATCGACGTGCCGCAGGGGAGCAATCCCAAGTGGGTGACCGGGGCGGCCTGCGAAAACGGGCGGGTGTGGACCATGGATAGAGACAATCGCGTGGTTCATACCTTCGACGCCGCCAGCGGGATGCTGTTGCAAACCCTTCCTTTTCCCCCGGAGTTACAGGGATTCGATCCGCGCGGTCTGGCCTACCTGCCCAACCGGGGCACCTTTATGGTCGGGGTTACCTACGCCGGCAATAATCACAGCAAGATTTATGAATTGACGGCTACCGACTTTACGCTTACCGGCAGGGAGTTTGAGTTCGGCAGGGAATACGACCCCGGCAACGGGGATTTCTATTCCTCGGTGCGGGGAGTGGCGTTCAATCCCCTTACCGGGAATTACTGGATCGGCGACGTTTGGACCGACATCATCTATGAAGCGCAGCCCTTCCCCTGGAGAGATTTTGGCGCGCTGCTCCGGGTATCCGATAACGCCGCTAATATCCAGGATATCTGGTTTGGCGCCGCCAGCTACGCCAGCGATGGATTCGATCCGGACTGGGACCTGCTGGCCCCGCCCCTGCCGCCCACCGGCGCGTTCGACGCCCGCTTCCGGGTCAACGGGGAGGATTTCATCAATGATTACCGCGCCATCAACACCGATTCCATCATTTGGAACGCGCACTACCAGCCCTCCTTTGGCGGGGAACCGATCACTCTGAACTGGAATTCCTTCGCCGATCTTCCCCGGAGAGGAACCTTCCACCTGCGCGATCCCCAGACCGGCGGAAGCCTGGTGTACCTGGATATGTGGGATTCCGACAACTATACCGATAACGCCGGGTTAGGCCATTTGCAAATCCTCTATGATGTAACGCCCCGGCCCTTCGCCAAAACCGTGGCCGAGGGTTGGAATTTGGTCAGCCTGCCCGGGGAAGTAGCGGACGGGTTTTACCTCACGGTATTCCCCAATGCCCAGCCGCAAACCCTGTTCAACTTTTCCGGGGGTTACCGCCGGTTGGATTATATGGAAATGGGCAGCGGCTATTGGCTGAAATTCCCCCAGGCCGGCGAACCGATCATATACATTGTCCCCTGGCAGGAGTGCAAAGCCACCCTGGCGGCCGGCTGGAACATGATCGGCGGGCCTTCCTACCAGGTGGCGCTAACGGAAGTGTATGATCCGGAGGGAATTATTATTCCGGGAACCCTGTACGCCTACAACGGCGCTTATTACCCGGTGGATTTCTTGCAGCCGGGAGAGGGCTATTGGCTGCGCGCCAGCAATTCCGGCGAAATTACCCCCATCCGTAACGGGGCGCCGGGATCTCCCCTGCCCAAACCGGCGGATTTGAGCCGCTTCAGCGTTATCGAAATCGGCGACGCTTCCGGCGCGGGGCAGAAGCTCTATTTCGGGGCGAAGTTAGAAAACGGCGTTTCCATGCTGAGCTACAGCCTGCCCCCGGTTCCCCCCGCGGGCGGTTTCGACGCCCGTTTTACGGCAACGCCGCAAGCCGATGACTACCGGCTGATCGAAGGCGATGAGGGGCTTATCCGGGTGCAATCTTCTTTTTACCCGCTCACGCTGCGTTTTTCTAACCTGAAATCCGCGCCGAATGCCCCCGGGGAAGCGGAAAATCGCTACATCATCGCCGAGATGGTTGGGAACCAGCCGCTTGCGGAACATCTCGTATCGGAAGATTCCCCAATCGTGATCGCCAATCCGCAGGTGAATTTCCTGCGCTTAGGCAAATCCGCCGGGCTGCCCACGGCGTTTGCGGTCTCGCAGAACTATCCCAACCCCTTCAACCCGGTAACGGAGATCCAATACGCCCTGCCGCAGCCGGAAAAAGTGGAGATCGTGATCTACAACGCCCTGGGGCAAAAGGTGAAAACCCTGCTCTCGCAGCCGCAGGAAGCGGGGTATTACACCGTCGCCTGGGACGCTACCAACGACGCCGGGCATCCGGTCGGCAGCGGGATCTATTTCTACCGCGTAAAAGCCGGCCAGCACAGCGCGATGAAGAAAATGGCGCTGGTGCGGTGAACGAACGGTAAAATTTGCCGGTTGACATAAAAAGCCTTATTGGGTATCTTGAGCAACCGGAACTAAGCGCGTGTTTGAAAAATCGAAAAACATGCCACAATGACACCAAGACACTAAGATTGCACGAAGAATTTTAATGTTTTTTTGTGAATCTTTGAGACTTCGTGACTTTGTGGCGAATCTCCAAACACCCTCTAAGGCGACAATTGGCGAGGCGGGCAATGGAAGCAATAAAGATCATCGACACCACTTCGGAAAATATCCTCGATTTCGGGATTTGCGGGTATAAGAGCATGAAAACCCCGGGATTTCCCGAAAAAGTTGCCTGGCTGAAAGAGCGCTTCCGGGAGGGAATGAAAATCAAGACCCTCTACCACGAGCGCGACGGCGCCCAGGGCATGATCGAATATCTCCCCGGCGAATATTGCTGGAGGCCCGTGCAAGCCCAAGGGTACCTGTTCATTCACTGTTTGTTCGTGGGGTTCAAGCGGGTTCACAAAAGCAAGGGGTATGCCTCGCTTTTATTGGACGAATGCGAGAAAGACGCCCGGAATGAACATCGCTACGGTGTGGCGGTGGTAACCCGTGAAAGCGCGTTTATGGTCGGCAAGGGGATATTTTTGAAGCGCGGCTTTGAGGTGGTCGATCACGCGCCCCCCGATTTCGAGCTGCTGGTGAAAAAATTTCATGAAACCGCCCCGGCGCCAAAGTTCACCGGGAATTGGGATAACAAGTTGAGCCGGTATGGAAAAGGTTTGACGATCATCCGCGCCGATCAATGCCCTTATACGGTCAAGAATGTTGCCGAAATCCGTGACAGCGCGGAGAGGCGGTACGGCATAAAGCCCGAGGTCATCGATCTGCAAAACTGCGCCGAAGCCCAAAACACCCCCTGCGCGTTCGGGACTTTCTGCATTATTTTCAACGGGGAGATCATTGCCGATCACCCCATCAGCAACCGACGGTTCACCAATACCATGGACACAATTCTGGGCCGGTCGAGGGGGGTGGGGGGACGTTACATTCCGGATCGCGGACTTGCTGAATTGCGAATCCGCGATCCGCAATGAGAAATTCGCCATGAAATTTCTCTAATCCCCGCGCAGTTTTTGCCGATGAATAGGGATGTGCTTTCAAGAAATTCTTTTACCTCTCACCCGCACCCGGTTTCCCCGGGTGCGGGTTTTTTGTTTCGTAGCCAATGTACCAGCGTTATGGTGTTTGGGTGTCATAGTGTTTTAGTGATCAAAAACCGGCGCTCCCAATCACTAAAACACCTGAACACTATAACACGAAAACACCCGCGCACCCGCGCGCAATGAATTATGCCTTGAAATACCGCGCTATTTGTGTTATTTTCGCTGCACATTTTTTAGGGTGTTTGGCAGCGTTATGGAAAGACGCCATTTTTTGAAAAGTTTAGCGGGGTTGGGTTTTTTGCTGCTGGATTTCCGGCAGGCATTTGCGCGGGTATTATCTCCTTTAGCGGGAGACCGCCCGGATGAATTGAGCGTCTATCGCCCCGGTAATGCCCGCCCCCAGAACATTCCCATCCGCTGGAAACAGGATATCGCCTACGTCAGCGCCCTCGATCTGGCCGGGGCGCTGGATTGCCAGACCTACTTCAACCCGGATAAGAAAAAATTAGTGATTTACCTGCCCAATAACCGGGTGGTGCTCACCGCGGACAACCCCTTCGTCATCATCGACAGCAAAACCCTGCAAATGCCCCTTGCCGCCCGCTGGGAACGCGGCGAGATTCAGGTTCCCATTCCCTATCTGGTTCCCCTGGTTGCAACTTATTCCAACCTGTCTCTTAGTTACGATGCGGCCACCCAGGAACTACGAATCGGGGAAAAACGCTACAATGTTGCGGGAGTGGATGTGGACGCCAAAAAGAACGGGGTGGTGATTCGCATCCGCTCTTCCCGCAAGTTCAAGGAGGGGGAAATGAGCATGGATATGCGTTACGGCTGGCTGCACGTGGATCTCTACGGCGCTACCGCGGAGGTGGCGTTGCTGGCCAAAACCCCGGTCAGCGGGCACGTGCGGGAAGTGAAGGGATTTCAATTCAAGGACCTTCTCTCGGTCGCTTTCCGGCTGCGCAGCGAACCGCTCTCCAAAGAAATCTACCAGGAAGAGAGCAGCAACGACGTGGTGGTGATTTTGCGCTACCGGGAAGAGCTGGCGGAGGCGGACATCGACCAGGCGGAGCAAGAAGTGCCGGTGGATGAAGAAGTTCAAAAACAGTTGGAAAAAGAGCGCAAACGCTGGCTGATCGACACCGTGGTCATCGACGCCGGGCACGGGGGACAGGATACCGGGGCGATTGGGCTGAACCGGGTGCGGGAGAAAGATATTGTGCTGGCGGTGGCCTTGAAATTAGGCGAGCTGGTGGAGCGCAAGCTGCCGGGGGTGAAGGCGGTGTTCACCCGCAGCGGGGATGAATTCATCGAGCTGCGCCGGCGCACCCAGATCGCCAATGAGAACAACGGAAAAGTATTTATCAGCATTCACGCCAATTCCAACCGCAATAAGAACGCCAGCGGGTTCGAAACTTACTTGCTGGGACCGGAAAAGGGGGAACTGGCCCAGGAGGTGGCCCAGAAAGAAAATGCGGTGATCCAATTCGAATCTCCCGCCAGCCAGCGGCATTACGAAGGGATCAATCGCATCTTAGTGGGCATGGCGCATAGCGCCTTTATGCGCCAGAGCGAGCGCTTGGCGGAGCAGGTGCAGAATGAAATGGGAAAACGGTTGCGCAGCTTGAACATGAAAGATCGCGGGGTGAAACAGGCCCATTTCTGGGTGATGGTCGGCGCTTCCATGCCGGCGATTTTGGTGGAAATCGGTTTTTTGACCAATTCTTATGATGTGAAACTATTGCAAACCGCCAGCCACCAGCACAAAATCGCCGAAGGGATTTTCCAGGGTTTGCTGCGCTTCAAAGAGGATTACGAAAGCGCGATTTAAGAAGGTGTTTGGGTGTCATGGTGTTCAAGTATCGGGGGACAGGTTTGCCAGGCCTTTTAGCACTTCTCCGTTACTTCGATTGCCAAAAAGAACTTGTTTTGTCTTCGCCGGTTCAATATTATGTTTCTGAAAATTATACAGGTGACCTGACAATATGAGTAACATTTCCGATACCATCCGCTTAGCTTCCGATTTGGAGAAAAAAATACGCCTCGAATGCCAGCGAAGCGGCAGAACCCGTTTACAGATTATTGAAGACGCGGTTCGCCGCCAGTTGGCGATTGCGGAATTGAAGTATCTCCAGGAAAAATTGGAACCCCGTTTCAAGGCTGCCGGTTATGACGAAGATCGAATCCTGCAAGAAATCTCATGAAGGTCTTCCTCGATACGAACGTATTGATTAGTGCATTTGCCTCTAAAAAGGTATGCTTTGAGGTTCTCCAGAAGGCCATTGAAGAATACGAGTTGGTGGTCGGTGAAGTGGTTCTGAAGGAAATGAAGAAGATACTCGGCAAGAAGATCAAGTTAGATCGAGCAGAAATCAGTGAGGTTCTTTCATTCCTCTCCCAGTTTCAAATCGAACCCAAACCCCAAAAAGTTCTTTCAGCCATAGCGATAGCGGATCCGGATGATGCCTGGGTGCTGGCTTCCGCCATAGCCTCGGGTGCGAATGTTTTGGTAACCGGGGATAAAGATTTGCTCTCCATTGCCAGGGAGTTGACAGAAATTACCATTCTTGCCCCACGCCAATTCCTGGAAAGATACTGATAGCTTCTTGAGCAGTGTTCGACCCGGTGAAACAACACCAGGCTGAAACGATAAAAAAATCCCGTTTATGTCGAAAACCCCGCCCAGTGCCGTGCCCCAAACTGACTCCCGCCCGATCGGGGTATTCGACTCCGGCATCGGGGGATTGACGGTAGTGAAGCAGTTGATGAGCCTGCTGCCGGGGGAGAGCATCATCTATTTCGGCGATACCGCCCGCATTCCCTACGGCAGCAAATCCGTGGAAGTGGTCAAACGCTTCGCCCTGGAAGATTCTTTTTTTCTGCTGGAAAAGAACGTCAAAATGATCGTGGTGGCCTGTAACACCGCCTCCGCGATTGCCGTGGGATTCTTGAAAGAGGTTTTTCCGGCGCCGATTACCGGGGTGATCCACCCGGGGGTGCGGGCGGCGGCGCGCCGAAGCCGGGGAGGGAGAATCGGGGTCATTGGCACCACGGCCACGGTACGCAGCAGCGCCTATTACAGGGAATTGTTGGAGATCAATCCCCGTTTCCAGGTTTTTTCCCGCGCCTGCCCGCTGCTGGTTCCCCTGGTGGAAGAGGGCTGGATCGAAGACGAAGCTACCTACTTGATTGCCCGCCGCTACCTTCAGCCCCTCATCGACAACCACATCGACGCCCTGATCCTGGGCTGCACCCATTATCCCTTGCTGAAAAACGTCATCCGGCGCATTGTCGGCGAGGAGGTGGCGCTGATCGACTCCGGGGTGGAAACCGCCGCGCGGGTGCAGGAGATGCTGGCGGAGAACCGTCTCTTCGCTCCCCCCAATACCGCGGTGGAACACCAGTTCTACCTCAGCGACCTGCCTTACAAATTCCAGGAGATCGGGGAGCGTTTTTTAGAGCGCAGCCTGCCCCATGTGGAAACGGTGAATTTCGAAGCCTTCATTTTAGAAAAAGGGCGGGAATTCTGGAAATCATTCGAAGACAGGCTGCGCCGGGGGAATCCGGTCGGGGGGGAATGGTTAAATGGCTAAATTGTTGAATAGCAATTTAACCATTTAACAATTTAACCATCTAACCATTC
>CAZFVV010000062.1:0-30327 GCA_964522165.1 uncultured Calditrichaceae bacterium | reverse complement strand
ATTGATCGCCCGCGCCGGTGGAAGAGTTGATGAAGCCTACCCCCTGTTTGAACAGGCGCTGGAAATTTACGAACAAAGCGGCAACCGGCCGGGCATGGGCGAGGTGTATGCCCGCTTAGGCGAGTTGCACCTTATCCGGGATGAATATGATCGAGCTTTCGAAGCCGTGGAAAAATCCCTGGAAATCGGCCTGGAGATTGGCAACCGGGAAGGAGCGCTGCACGCCTATAATACCTTGGGCTGGATCAGCAAGGAAAAAGCGGATTGGGATGCGGCGGAGCGCTTTTATCGTAAATCCCTGGAGTTATCCGAGGAATTGCACGGGCTGGGAGGGGCGGCACAGGCGTTGAATAACCTCGCCCAAATCCGGGAAGTTCGCGGCGAATGGGAACAGGCGCTGGAGTTTTACCATAAAGAGATCCGCCTCAATGAGAAACTGAACGACTGGATGGGGATGGCAAAAGCCTATCAACGGATCGGCGATATTTACCGCCGCCTGGAATCCCCGGAGCAGGCGATATCTTTTTACCAGCAATCCCAGGCCCTGTTCGAAAAAACCGAAGATTTGAACGGCCTTGCTTCCCTGTATCACGGCATCGCGCAAATTTACCATGGCCGGGAGGAATGGGAATCCGCCATGGGGTATTATCAGAAATCCCAGGAAATCTACGAAAAAATCAACAATTTAGACGCCTATGGAGAATCCTTCGCCCAGATGGCGGCGGTGTACAAGGCGATGAAGGAGTGGGAACGTGCCCTGGACCTCTATGACAAGTCCCTGGAGATCAAGGAGAAATTAGGCGATTCTCCGGGTGTGGCGGAGATTTACCGTAAGATCGGGGACATTTATTTCGAGCGGGGAGAATTAGAATACGCCGTGGAGGTTTATGAACGCTCCCTGAAAACGCGCGAGGCCCAGGGGGATAACGCCGGCATCGCGGAACTCTTTTTTGCCCTGGGAAATGTCTTTAAAGCGGACCGGCAATGGAAAAAATCGTTGGATTATTACCAAAAATCACTGCAACTCTTCGAGCGGCTTAACGACGAGCCGGGGATGGCCCGCGCCAATATCGCCAGGGGAAACATATACCACGAATTAAAAGATTGGACGCACGCCCTGGAATTTTATCAAAAGGCGCTGGTCATCTACAACAAATTGCACAACGCCAAAGGGCTGGCCGGCATTCATTACAGCATCGGCAACATGTATCACGATTCAGCGAAGTGGGACTTGGCGCTGGAGCATTATCGAAAATCCCTGCCGATGTTCGAGAAAGCCGCGGACCTCTTCGGGATGGCGCAGGCGCTGGGGAATATCAGCTCCCTGGAATTTGAACGGAAAGAGCATATTTCAGCGATTGGCAAACAGGTAGAAATCCTGTTATTCTTCCAGGATCAGAACCGGCGGGAAATGGTGGACCGGGTGCTCGCCAACCTGGTATCCTGTCACCAGGAATTAGGGGCGGATACCTTCCAGGCGCTGTTGAATAACTGCTTGGACAAGATCGCCAAAGAAGGGGTTATCTGGGGCGCGATCAAGCTCATCCCCCCGGACAAAGCCGGGAAAATGATCAAGCGGCTCTTTTTCGCCTCATAGCGAAGACTGGTAAATCCGGTAGGTTTTATGAATCCGGCCCCCTAACAGTTGTGCGGCGCGGTTCATCTGGTCGTTGTCTTCCAGCACCCAGGACATTTCCGCGCTGTTATAGCCGCATTCGGGTCCCCGCCGCACGATTTCGAGATAAAACAAAGCGCCCAGGCCCAGGGGTTGATACTTCTGTTTGATTCCCAAAGTGATCACTCTCAGGGAGTTGATTTTCTTCTTATTCAACAGAAAGGTAAACAACCCGAAAGGAAAAAGCCGCCCGTTGGGAATTTTCTTGAAGACGCGGTTATAATCCGGCATGGCCAGCAGAAACCCGATCGCTTCGCCGTTGTATTCACCCACCAGCACTACCCGGGGATCGATAATTTTCTTGAAATCATTGGCCAGGAAATCGAACTCCGCCGGGGTCATCGGCACGAACCCCCAGTTGCGCTCCCACGCGTCATTGTAAATTTCCCGTATGAGCGTCAATTCCTGGTTAAAATTCTTTATATTCACGGTGCGGATTTGGATGGGAAACCTTTCCCGGATGGATTGCTCCACGCGTTTCAGTTTATCCCCCAGTTTGACGATGCCGGTGTCAATGTAATAAGCGTACAGGTCTTTTGCTTTTTGGTAGCCCAGAGATTCCAGAATTTCAACATAATACTTCGGATTATGGGTCATCAGGAAGTAGGGTGGGGTATCGAACCCATCGATCAGGAAGCCGCACTCATCATTGGTGCTGGGGTTCATGGGGCCTTGCATGGAATCGCAGCCCCGTTCCTTCAGCCACTCTTTGGCGGTGTTTAACAGCGCCTCGAAAACGTCCCGGTCATTCACTGCTTCCAGAAAACCGAAAAATCCGGTTTTATCATTATGAAAGCGGTTGTGCTGGTGATTGATGATGGCGGCAATTCTCCCGACGATTTCACCGTTGCGGTAGGCCAGGTAAAATTCGGCGGGGTTATCCTTAAAAAAGGGATTTTTTCCCCGGTTCAGGAATTTTTTCCGGTCTGCCAACAGGGGCGGCACCCAGTTGGGATCACTGGCGTAGATTTTCCAGGGGAATTTAATGAAATCCAGCATTTCCCGGGAAGATTGGATCGCCCGGATTTCAATATTCTTACTCACAATGGCCTCCTCTTAAAATTACCAATCTATAGACCTTATTGGAATTAATTTTTTGACAGGATTAACGGGATTTACTGGATCCAAAGTCATTTATTTTTCAATATTCTTATCCTGTTTCATCCTGTAAATCCGGTCTGAGATTTTATTTCCAATAAAAAGTCTTATATAATTCCCATTTGCTTCCCGATCTTTTGGAAGGTATCCAGCACCTGGTCCAAATCCTTATCCGTGTGGGTAGCCATATAGCTGGTGCGCAACAGGGAACGGTCTGCCGGCACCGCCGGGCTTACCACCGCGTTGGTGTAGATGCCGGCTTCGAACAACGCCTTCCAAAAAGCAAAGGTTTTATCATAGTCGCGCACCAGGATGGGAATGATGGGGGTTTCCGAATCCCCGGTGTCGAATCCCAGGGATGTAAATTCCCGGCGCATTCGTTCCCCGGTTTGCTGCAAGCGGTGCACGATTTCCGGCTCGTTTTCGATGATTTCCAGGGCTTTGAGCACCGCCGCGGTATTGGCCGGGGGAATGGCCGCGCTGAAAATCAGCGGCCGGGAGAAGTGCTTAATGTAGTTGATCACTTCCGCCCTGCCGGCTACAAATCCGCCCAGGGAAGCAAAGGATTTACTGAAGGTGGTGGTTACTAGGTCCACTTCATCAAAGGCGTGGAAGTGTTCCAGGGTGCCGCGGCCGGTTTTTCCCAGCACTCCCATTCCGTGGGCGTCATCCACGTAAACCCGGGCCCGGTGAGTTTTGGCAATCCGGAGCAGGCGTGGCAGCTTCACAATGTCTCCTTCCATGCTGAACACCCCGTCGGTAATGATAAGCTTGGGGAGCTCCGGATCGACCGTGGAAATCACCCGTTCCAGATCGTCCATGTCGTTATGCTTGTAACGCCGCATCACCATGCCGGGATTGGTTCCCTTGGCCAATAAGATTCCGTCGAACAGGCAGGCGTGGTTGGTTTTGTCGGTAATCACCACGGAATTTTTGTCTAAAATGGTGTAGATGGCGCCCACGTTGGTTTGGTAGCCGGTGCTGAACATCAGCGCCGCTTCTTTTTTGACGAATTTAGCCAGCCGCGCTTCCAATTCCACGTGCAACTCATAGGTACCGTTCAAGAAGCGGGAACCGGAGCAACTGGTGCCGAATTTTTCAATTGCCCTGATGGCTGCTTCCTGAACCCGGGGGTCTTTGGTCAATCCCAGGTAGTTGTTGGAGCCGATCATGATGATCTCCCGGCCCTCCATCACCACTCGCGGGCCGTAGTTTTCCGAGATCGGGAAAAAATAAGGGTAAATTCCTCGCTCCTTGTAGTCCTCCACTTTTGTGAATTCTAAACACTTGTCAAAAATATCCAACGCTTTCTCCTTCGTTTATTGTCCCTAAAAAAGGAGATAAAATACTAACAAAGAAGAAAATTTCAAAAAAATTTAAAAATGATCTTGAAGGAAGGGCAAAGGCATGGGCAGTTAAACCGGGAAGGCTTAATGCCGACAAATTCACATGGATGTGAATGCAGTTGTCGGCAGGTCGGGAACGGAAAGAAGCAGGAGCGGGGTCAGGGCAGGATATAATTGGCAATTGCCAATTGCCAATTATAGGGCAGGGACAGGGAGAGACAAGGGGAGGAATTGAAATTGCCTACTGCCCGTACAGAATTTTCAGCAGGTCCCGGGTAGCAGTGCCCCGCCCCATGGTATAAATGTGCAGGCCGGGAACTTTGTAATCGATCAACTTCTGGCAGAGGTCGGCAATTTTCCGGATTCCTACCTTGCGAATTTCTTCGGAGGTGCGGGCGTTTTCCATTGCTTCCACGATGTGGTGGGGAATGGTAACGTGGAAATTCCGGGGAATGCTGGCCAGCTGATCCAGGTTACTAAGCGGTTTGACGCCGGGAATAATGGGCACGCTGATACCGGCCTCCCGCGCTCTTTCGACGAAGTCTTTGTAGTATTGAAAATCAAAAAACATCTGGGTAATGATATAATGCGCCCCCTGCTCCACTTTGTGCTTCAAGTGCTGTAAATCTTTCTCGGCATTGGGGGACTCGAAGTGCTTTTCCGGGTAGCCGGCCACGCCTATGCAAAAATTGGTGGGATGGGCGTCTTCCAGCTCTTCCATATAAATTCCCCGGTTCATTCTGCTGATCTGGTTGACCAGCTCGCTGGCGTGGTGATGCCCGTCCCGCTCCGGAATGAATTGGGTGCTCCCGATGGCCGGGTCTCCCCGCAGGACCAGAATATTTGTGATGCCCAGGTAGTGCAAATCGATCAGGGCGTCTTCGGTCTCGAATTTGGAGAATCCCCCGCAGATGAAATGCGGCACGGTTTCGACGCTGTAACGGTTAGCGATGGAGGCGCAAATTCCCACCGTGCCCGGCTTTTTACGTTTGGGCACGCGGTAGATAACGTTGTTTTTTTCCTCGTACACCACCTGCGGTTGGTGATAGGTTACATTGATAAAAGCCGGTTTAAAGGGTATCAGCGCGTCCATGGTTCGATACAACTCATCGATGCTGGTACCCTTGGTAGGAGGAGTGATCTCCAGCGAAAGAAGCGGTTCGCTGGCATTGGTGATGGCGTCAACGACGTGCATGGTGTGGTCCCCTCCGCTTTCCGGGTTAATATTTTTCCCGGGCGCTCAAGCCCGACGGGTTTATAAAAATATCGACCCGTTTGCCGAGCGCGGTCTCCGGGAAAACAATATTGGCGGGGGTCAAACGCACGAAGGGCATTCGTAAGCCGTGGCGGTAAATGTAGCGCCAGAAGGGGTGGCCGTCATCCGCGGCCAGGGAATGAACGCTGGCCGGGCGATGGCCCCCTGCCGCCGCGCCGGGGTAGCGGCCCTGTAAGCGGGTAAAACGGTAGCGAGCGCCCAGGCCCATGAAATTCAGCCATTCGTTCCATTCCAAAATCTCCCCTTCCAAAACCCACCGTTCGCCTCTGACCAGAAACTGCTCCTCCGGCTGGAACGTCCCGGCCCGGTAGCGAGTCAAGTTCACGACCACCGTGCCGGGTTCGCCGGTGGAGAGGATCTGCACCACCGCCACCGATTTCTCCACGCTAAAGGCTTGATACGCCCGCAGAAAGAAGCCGATGAAAAAAAGAATGGTCGAGAAAATGATCCACACCAGGAGGAACAGCAAATTGCGCAAACTGGTGAAGACCCCCACGCTCCTGGTTTTCTTCCCTGCCAGACGCTGGCTTGCGCGGCTAAAACGGCGCACGAAAAAGAAGAATAACGAGATTAATCCCAGGATGGCGCCGGCCGCGCCCACTCCAAGTAAAAGATTCGCGTCCATGGCTGCGTTCTCCGGTTAGACTATCCAAATTTTCGTAATAGAAAACTCCTCAAATAGTGGTCTGAAAACCTTCGTCCTCTAACGTGCCATGTTTTCGCAATCGGAGTAATGCCCGCGCGAAAATAAAGTGATATAGGCAGTAAATTTATAGTGAGAGTGAAGAAATTGCAAATTGAAATAAGAGCGAGCAGGTGCAGCGAACATCCCTGTTCGTCGCGTGGCTCTATAAACCCCAGGGGGATGGTTTACCCCCTCGATGCTTTGCCATTAGCGCAGTTTTGGTATGCAAAAAAGCCCGGGGAGCCTCCCGGGCTTTTGTCGCAATAATGCCGGTTGCAAGGCTCACTCTTCTGCTTCCGCTACGGAAGCGCGCTGGCCTAATTCGCTGTCCAACATATACAGCCCCACCCCGTCTTTCCCGATCAATTTCAACTTGTCGAGAATCGTCTGCATCTGTTTTTCTTCCTCGAGCTGTTCATCCACGAACCATTGCAGCAAGTTGAGGGTGCGGAAATCGTTGTTATCGCTGGCCAGTTTCATAATCTCGTGAATGGACGCAGTTACCTTCTTTTCATGCTCCAGGGAAGTCTCGAACAAGCTGTTGTAAGAGGCAAAATCGTGGGCAGGCTGCGGCACTGCTGGGGAGAGGGCGTGGCCTTCGGCCTCGTTCACGTAGCGGAAAATTTTGAGCATGTGCATGCGCTCTTCCTCAGCCTGTTTGTAGAAAAAGCTGGCGCTGCCCTGAAATCCTTTTTGCTCGCACCAGGACGCCATCGCCAGGTAATACGCCGAAGCGTAAGCCTCCATGACGATCTGGTCATTCAACGCTTTGTTTATTTTTTGCGATAACATGCGCTATCTCCTTTGAGTTTTTAGTTGATCCGGTTGATGCCCCCTCTTTTTAGTAGGCGGTAGGCAGTAGGCAATTTCAACTCCTCCCCTTATCTCTCCCTGCCCCTGCTCCTGCGCCTGCCCACTGCCACTGCCTACTGCCTACTGCCTACCGACACTCCCTCCGCTACTCTTGCCCGCGGCGCCCGGCCGTAGAGGTGCGCGAGGTCGGCCAGCCTGGCGGCGTGCCAATCCTGAAGCTGCCCGGCCAGGAATCGCCAGCCCCAGTTGCCGGAGGGATTGCCGGGAACGTTCATACGCGCTCCGCTGTCCAGATCCATCACGTCTTGCAGGGGAAAAACCGCCAGCAAGGCCACGGAGGCAGTAGCCAGGCGGATGAATTCCCAGGGAATGCTCTCCCCGGTCGCGCCGAGGTATTTCAGGCAGAATTCCCGCTCGTGGGGCGGGGCGGTCTCAAACCATCCCCGGGTGGTGTCGTTATCGTGGCTGCCAGTATAAACCAGGCAATTTTGCTCGAAATTGTGGGGAAGGTAGGGAGCGTCAGGGTCGCCGCCAAAAGCAAATTGCAGGATTTTCATGCCCGGGAACCCGTAGCGGTCGCGCAGCACTTCCACTTCCGGGGTGATGAGGCCGAGGTCTTCCGCCACTACCGGAATATCCCCCAGCGCCCGGGTCAGGGCGTCGAACAGCGCCCGGTCCGGCCCCTTGATCCACTTTCCATTGACCGCGGTTTTTTCTTCGAATGGCACCGCCCAGTATGCCTCGAAACCCCGGAAGTGGTCGATGCGGGCCAGGTCCACGCACTCCAGGGTAACGCGCACCCGGTCGATCCACCATTGAAACCCCTCTTTTTCCATCAATTCCCAGTTGTAAATGGGATTGCCCCAGAGCTGCCCGGTCTCGCTGAAGTAATCCGGGGGAACCCCCGCCACCACGATGGGATTTCCATCTTTATCGAGAAGGAATTTTTCCTGGGTAGCCCATACCTCCGCGCTGTCATAAGTGACGTAAATCGGGATGTCCCCCAGGATGAGGACGCCTTTTTCATTAGCATAGCGGCGCAACGCCCCCCATTGTTTAAAAAACAGGTATTGCAGAAATTTGTGGGCAAGGATTTCCTCTCCCAACCGCTCCCTCATTTCTGCCAGCGCCCCGGGTTGGCGAAGTTTGAGCCGTTCCGGCCAGGTATTCCAACTGCCGCCGTTGAAATGCTCCTTCAAGGCCATGAATAAGGCAAAATCCTCCAGCCAGAGCGGGTCATGCCGGCGGCAGAAAGCCTGGAACTCCTCTTTTTTACGTTCATCCGCTCGATCTGCAAACTGGCGATAAGCTCCCATGAGCAGGGGAATTTTCCACTCTATCACCCGCTCAAACTCTACATAGTGCTCTGGAAAAGCGGGCGCGGTGGCCAGGTTTGCCGGTGAGATATACTCCTCTTTGGCCAGTTCCGCGAGGTCGATCAATAAAGGATTTCCGGCAAATATCGAGGTGGTTTGGTAGGGAGAATTGCCGTAGCCGGTGGGACCGAGGGGTAAAATTTGCCAGACGGATTGCCGCGCTTTTGCCAGAAAATCTATCCAGCGCCGCGCCGTCTCGCCGATTTCACCGATCCCGTAAGGACCGGGCAGGGAAGTGGGGTGAAGCAGTAAACCGGAAGATCGGGTCAGTTTGGTCATGTGCAGTTCCTGGTTTAAACATAATGGGTGCTTCGCCGGGGATGATTCTCGCCGCCTGCCGGGCTGCAAGGTGAATACGCCGGCCGCAATGGAGCCGCCGGAGTGAATTTCCAATTCGAAACCCGCTAACATCCCCTGAAGTCGCCGCCTCAGGCGCGCGGCATTTAGCGCCGCAGCTACAGGAGGCTTTCAGAGTAAATAAATGCTCCTGCCTGAGGGCGTTAATATAATGAAAAATAGCGAAAAAATTCCATTGAATAATCGTTTGCGGACGGTTCTCAGTTTTTCTTGGCCAATAACCAGAGGAAAAAAGGTCCTCCCAACAAGGTGGTGATGATCCCCACCGGCAAATCCACGGGGGCCAGCACGGTGCGGGCGAGGGTATCCGCCAGGGCTAAAAATGCCCCCCCGAAGCACAGCGAAGCCGGGATCAGGTAGCGGTGATCCGGTCCACCCAACAAGCGCAGAAAATGGGGCACGATCAACCCCACGAAACCGATGGGTCCGCTGAAAGCCACCACCGTGCCGGTCAGAAGGGAAGCGAGGATAAAGGCGATCTTTTGAATGCGCGGAACGTTCACCCCTTTGCTAAGGGCGCTCTCTTCGGAAGTGCTGAGAATGTTGAAGGTGCGCCCCAATGCCCACAGCGCCACGAATGAGATGAGCAGCACCGGCAGGCTGCGGAGCAAAACGCTGTATTCGATAATATCCAATCCCCCGATGGTCCAGCGAATCATCTGGTGGGTTTCCGTAAAATCGGAGATATAGTGCAGCACCAGGATTCCCGCTGCAAAAATATAGTTGATGGTAACGCCGGCGAGGATCATTCCGTGCACGGAAACCTTTCCGGTGCGGCGCGAGAGGGCGTACACCAGTAAAACGGTAAGCAGGCTGCCGGCAAACGCGGCCAGTTGGGTGGCGGAAAATCCTAATACGGCAAAACCCAGCCCCGTTTTGATGGCCAGCAGGGCGCCCAGGGCGCTGCCGGTGGCAACCCCCAGGGTGTAAGGCGTGGCCAGGGGATTGCGCAGCAGCGCCTGGAACACCACCCCGGCCACCGCCAGGGACGCGCCGGTTATAATCCCCAACAAGATGCGGGGGAGACGAATCTGGAAAAAAATCAAGCCGTCGGGAGTGCCGGAGCCTTGCAGATAGAGGAGAACCTGCCGGTAATTCAGCGGCTGGCTGCCGATAAACGGCGCGCTGGCGAGCACTGCCGCCAGGAACACGACGCAAGCGGTTAGGATCAGGTAGCGTTTTTTCGGCCACACGGGGCGTTGCTCGCAGTATTTCGTTTTGGAGTGCAAAACTTCAGTTTTGCACCTTAAACCTACTCAGACGAAGAGAATCCATGCCGGATTGCAGTTTTGGATGGAGTGCGCTCCGGTTGTTTACTGCTTCCGGTTTACCCCTGCAAAACTGAAGTTTTGCACTCCGGGGAAACTTCTCATCCCACTAGCAGCAGCGGCTTCCCGTCGCGGGGATGAGAGATTATCTCCAGCGAGGTTTCGTAAACCGCCTCCATCAGCGGCCGGGTAAGGATCTCTCCGGGATGGCCATCGGCAACAATTTTCCCCTCTTTCATTACCAGCAAGCGGCGACAAAACCGCGCCGCCAGGTTAATATCGTGGGTAACGATCAGAACCGTTAAGCCTTTTTGCTGCTGCAAGGTCTGCGAAAATTCATCGCTGCGCGACAGGATTTCGTAGAACCGCACCTGGTGCTTGAGGTCCAGCGCCGCGGTCGGTTCATCCAGCAGAAGAATTTGGGGCTGCTGCGCCAGGGCCGAGGCCAGCACCACCCGTTGCCGTTCCCCGCCGCTCAACTCCGAAAAAGGGCGCTCCCGTAATTGCCACACCCCGGTTTCCTCCATGGCCGTGCGGATGACCTGCTTATCGAATTCGGTTTCATTGGAAAACGGGGAAAGGTAGGGATAGCGCCCCATCAACACGATTTCGTAGGCGGAAAAATTGAACGCGGTCTTGAATTCCTGGGGGATATAGCCGATGAGGCGGGCCAACTCCTTGCGCTGGTAAGCTGCCAGCGATTTTTGGTGCAGCAAGATTTGCCCGCTGCCGGGAGGGAAGACGCCGGCGATCAGCTTCAGCAGGGTAGATTTGCCCGCCCCGTTGGGGCCGATGATTCCGGTAAATTCCCCGGCGGTGATCGAGAGAGAAACGTCTTCCAGAACCGCTGTGGCGTGATAGGCAAAATTAAGGTTGGAGATTTCGATCATTCGCCAGCCTGTTGCAGCGCCTCATACATCGCCATGGCCAACTGCCCGATGCGCGGGCCGGGAATGAGGAACGCCCGCTCATAGAAGATGAAAATCTTCCCGGTTTGCACCGCTTTCAAGGTTGGCAGCGCCTCCCATTCCGCTTTCAGGCGGGCAATTTCCTCCCCCGCCCGCGCGGGATCGATCATGCGGAATTCGATGATCGCGTCCGGGTCGCGCCGCACCAGGTCTTCTTTGGAAATATCGAAATAGCGCGCCCGCACGTCCCCAAAAATATTGCGGCCACCGCACAATTCCAAAATTTCGCCTAGGTAGGTATTTCCCCCCGCTGAAAATAATCCTTTCAGGCTTCCCGCTTCCCGTCCTACCAACAGCAGCACAGAGGCGGCAATACTATCCCGCCCGACAGACTGCTCCTGCACCCAGCGCAGGGTATCCTGAATTCCCGCAATCGCCGTTTCCGCCGCTTCCGTGCGGTTCAACACCCGCCCTAATGCCCGGAAGCCTAAAAAAATTTCTTCCACGGTTTCATCCGGCAGGGTGAAGGTTTTTAGCCCCAGCCGCTGTAGCTTGCGCTCCATATCCAGGTTCGGGAGCATGAAAATGACGTCCGGGCGCAGGGAAACGATCTGTTCGTAATTGGGATTCAGGTAACCGCCCACAGAGGGGATCTGCTGCGCCGCTTCGGGGTAGATGCAATAATCCGTACGGCCCACCAGCAACTCCCCGGCCCCGACCTTGAAAATCATTTCGGTGATGTTGGGGGCCAGGGAGATGAGCCGCTGCGGGGGATTTTGCGTCGCCAGGCAGCCGGCCTGCGCCAACAGCAGGATTAAGATAGATAGCCGAAAGCAGTGCGTTTTCATCGGGGGGTATCCGCTCGAATTTCGTTCAGGTTTTTTTGCCGGAAGATTGCATGGTTTCAGGCAGTTTCCGGTGTTCCAGCAAATGATAAATCCGTTGTTTTTCCTCCCGGCCCAGGGCCGGCCAGGCGGTAATCTCTTCGATGGTGCGATAACAACCCCGGCAATACCCGGTGAGGGGATCGAGCTTGCAAATCTTTATACAAGGCGTCTCCAGAGTCCCAATCATACTATGAAATCCTCAAAAGTTCAAGCCTGATTTTTAATTTCCCGCGGAAAAATCAACGAATTAATTGCATTTTCCGCGTTGCCGCCTGCCCCCCGGCCCGGAGGCGATAGAAATACACTCCCGAAGGAACCGGGCGACCCCCATCATCCCGCCCGTCCCATTTCACCTCGTAGCGCCCGGCCGGCTGCCGCGCCTGCATCAGCGTGCGTACTCTTTGGCCCCGCAGGTTGTAAATCGCTAAATCTACATGGCTGATAGCTGATAACTGATAGCTGATAGCTGTTTCCGGGTTGAAAGGATTAGGATAATTCTGCCGCAAAATGAAATCCCTGCTCACCGGGTCGCCGGGCTGCCCGGCGGCGTTGGGCGCGGGATCATAAATATCAATGGAGAGCGGGCCGTCTCCCACCAGGTAGCCGTTCAGGCGTTGGTGCGACGGGGAATAAACGTACACGGAATCGGAGAAAAAATCGGCGATATAAGCCCGTCCCTGGCGATCGAACGCCACCGCGGGGCCGCCCGGCAGGGGATTGGCAGCGTCGCGCTCGAAAACCTGCCCGGCCAGGTCATACACCAGCACCCCAAAGCCGGAGGTGGCCAGGTAAGCGCGGTCTGCCGGGCTGATTGCTACAGAGGTGATGGCTGTGCCCGCCGGAACGCTATGTACTACCTGGAGACTGAGGGGGTCGATCACGTCCATCTGCCCGCTGATGGAGACGTAATCCCCGCTGCACGCCACAATGACGTTCCCCTGGGAATCTTTATCTAACGATTGGGGATTGATTCCCACGGAAATCGCGCTCTGCGAATAATCGCCGACGTCGATCACGCTTACCGTTCCGGGATCGAATCCCGATCCGTTGAAACCGCTGTTGGCGACGTAGAGGTAGCCGTCGCTGTACAGCAGCCCCTCCGGCCCGGCGCCAACCGCCACGGTTTGAACCGTTTGGCCGGTTTGAAGATCGATGAATTTTACCTGGTTGGTGAAGAGCAGGCTGACCGCGGCCAGTTCGTCGCTGATGAACTCGATTTCCCAGGGATTGCTCCCCGCGCCGGTGTCGAAGGTTTGCAGGGTCGCGAAGGTGGCCAGGTCGAGCGCCCGGATTTCGTTCAGGCCGGAAATGACCACGTAGGCTTTTTCCCCGCGAACGGCTACCTGGTTGGGGTAAAGTCCCAGGGCGGCGGCGTTGGAATTTACGGAATGGGTCTCCAGGTCGATCATCGACAGATTCTCCCCCAGCGTATTCACCACGTAGGCGCTGAAAGGAACCTGGGCGAATGCCGCGCCGGAAAATAGCCAGAGCAGGGTTAACAGGATTTTATGGGTTTTGAGCATGGGTGTCTCCTTTTTAATTGCCAATTGCTAATTGCCAATTGAGGTATTATCGGGGTCTCAGCGGATTTTGGGCGTTTGATACTCCAGGTTGACGGAGATTTGAAATTCCCGCCCCGGCATGGGATAGCCGCGCAGCAATTCATAATCCGCAGCCGTAATATTTTTGACTGCGAAATTCCATTCCGCCAGCAATTTGCCCGCTGAATGCCGCCAGGAAAGCGAGGCGTCCCAGAGCCGGTAGGTCGCCAGGGGAACGCCGGTATTGGCCGGCACCACCTCCCGCTCGCTCACAAAGCGATAGGCCAGCAGCGCCTGCCACTGCCGCACCCCTAACCAGGCGGAAACGTTGGCGGTATGCCGGGGCGTGAACACGATGCGCTTATCCCTCAGGTTCGGTTGCGCGCTTTTGTTGAGCGCCTCCAGGCGGCTGTAAGATGCTTGCAGGCTGAGGTGTTTGGGAATGAGGGCCTGCTCCAACTGCGCGTCCCAGCCGCGCTTTTCGGCGCGGTCCTCGTTACGCGGCTCCCAAATCCCATTGACCCCGCGGTGCCAGAAAATCAGGCCGCTGATCTTCTCCGAATAATAATAGAAGCTCAGCGCGGGGAGGTAGGGTTGCAAGGGACGAAACCGCGCGCCTAAGTTGCGAAGGGACTTCCGCTCCGGCTGCAAATCCGGGTTGCCGCGGGCGCGTGCGTCCCCCTTCCAGAACAGGCTGTTGAAATCCGGGTAGCGTACCGCCCGGGCCCAGCCGGCGGAAAGGCTCAATGCCGGCAGCAAAGCGGGAACCGCGGTGGCGCCCAAAAGGGGATACCACTCCCCGGGATGGTCGAAATAGCTCTCATACCTTAGCGCGGAACGCAGGCTGAGGGTGTTGAAAACCGTTTTAAAAACGGGCAGGCGCAGCTCCAGCCCGCCGAATCCCCCCTGCACCGGGCGCTGTTTTTTACCGACGCTGAGGGCGGGATAGAGTAAATTCCGCTGCTCCAGACTCTCTTTCAGGTATTGAACCCCGGCGCGGGTTTCTAAAAAAGCACCGGGACGGTAGTGAGCGGTCACCTTCCCTTCCAACAGGCCATTTTGCGATTCGCTGCGGTAGCGGGCCGGGGAGGGGTCCTGCTGGTTGTTATACCATTGTTTCAAATCCTGGTAGGCCAGGCTGGCTTCCAAAAAGCCCGGACTTCCCGCCAGCCAGCGGTAGCGGAGCTGCAAGGAGCGGGAGACGCTCTCCATAAAAGCGTTGTGGTGAAGCATTTCGTTATAATATGAAGAGGGCAGCCCCTGCTCTCCCTGGCGGTGGTTCCAGCGTAAATTTACCTCGTGGCGGGTGGTTTGAAGGCTTAATTTGGCAAACGCTTTTCGATTGCGGTACCAGGCGTTTTCCCGCTCGAAAGTACTTCCTTCATAAGAATAGGGAAAATTCTGCCGGGAATAGTCCTGCGAATAGCTGCCCAGCAGCCCGAACCGGTTCAAGGAGATCTCCCCGGCCAGGCTGCCCAGGGCCGTGGAAAAGGAGCCGCCCTGCCAGCGAAGCGCCGCCCGGCTGGCATCCCGCGCCTGCCGGGTGTAAAAAGAAACCACACCGCCGAAAGCGTTGCCGCCAAACAGCGCGCTGTTGCCCTGGGGGATGATCTCGATTCGGTCGATCTGATCCAGGGGAATTTCCCCCAGGTCCACCTCCCCGGTTTGGGGGGAATTGAGGCGCTGGCCGTCCAACAGCACCAGCACCTGGCTGGCGCGGCTGCCGTGAATGCGGATGGTCGCGCGGCTGCTCCCCCCGCCGCCGGACTCTACCTGCACTCCGGCAACCTGTTGCAGCAGCTGCGCGATCCCCAATCCCCGGTAACGGGCAATGTTTTCCGCGGTGAGAATGATTTTTTCGCCTTCGATAGTCGCCCCGGTCACATACCGCTCGGCAATCACGATGACCGAATCCCCCGTTAATACGGCAGGGTGAAGAGCGGCGGAAATGCGCTTGGGGGTGTCTTCGGTAATGATCACCAGCGAAGTTTTCGTTTGCTCGTACCCGATCATGGAAAAAATCAGGGTATAAGCGCCCGGGGGAAGGTTCTCGATTTCAAAAGTTCCGTCCTCCCCGGAAACCGCGCCAAAAATGGTATGCTGCGCCTGCACGTTTACCCCGGCCAGGGGGGCGCCAGAGAACGCATCGAATACCTGCCCGGTTAGACGGAGGTTGCTTTGCGCGGAAAGGGAAACGGCGCAGAGAACCCCCAGGCAGCCAAGCAGCGCAATAAGCCCCCGGCGCGGGACAGATTTTTTTTGCTCGGTATGATCTTTCATTTCATTCATCCGCAAAAAGAAAACCCCAACTTTTCCCGAAAAAAATCAGGAAAAATTGGGGTTTCCAGGCTGAAAAAATCGGCATTTACAAACCCAATCTTCCCGCGAAGATTTTTTACGGGTTTCTTATACCGGCCGGTCTCCTGACTGAGGGATCATCCTACTCGCCCGCCTTCCCGACCCGGCTTGCCGGGGCAGTGGCGCCAATGGGCTTTCGTCCTCCATCACAGTTGCGGGGCAGTGGCGGATTTTCACCGCCTTCCCGTTCACCGGTATAAAAATTGTTCGTCGGCTTTTTCCCCTAAGCATTCTTGAGGTATGGGGAACAGCCGATTTATGTCAAAGACGCTATCGACGGTTGAATATAGACTTTCACCGTGAGAAAGTCAACAGCGGAGTGCCACGAAGTAGCTCCTTTGGAGCAAAACTGCCCCTGCCCCTGCGCCCCCTACCTTCTCCCCCGGCCGCCGGCGGTTTTCACCCTGCCGGCCAATACCCGCTTGATGGCGTTTTTCAATTCGCCCAGATCGGAAGATTTGACGATATACTCTTCCGCCGCCCAGCTCATGAAATCGTCTTTGTAGTGAGAATAGGCGGTGTGGATGATCACCGGCATATTCGGGTTCATCCCCAACACTTTTTTCAGGGCTTCCAGGCCGTGCATGCGCGGCATCATCAGGTCGAGTATGACCAGGTCCGGTTTTTGTTTCCGCACCAGGTCCACCGCTTCAACGCCATCCTTTGCCAGAATAATCTGGTGGCCCATATCGGCGATCTCGGCCTCGTAGAGCATGCGCTGCGCTCCCTCGTCTTCTACAATCAATATCTTTGCCATGGATTCCTCCGAAATTTTTTGCGGTGTTCGGGTGTTATGTTGTTTTGGTGTTCAAGTATTATGGGCTTCAGGCGCCCCGGGGTTTTGGCAACTTCGCGCCTCAAAGACCGGAACACTCAAACACGAGTACTCCCTGGCAGAGAAAGTCCGCCGATCCTCGTGCCGAAGTTCAACTTCGGCACGCAATTGGGTTGCGAAGTTGAACTTCGCAACCAGTAAACCTGGCGGCGGACTAACTCTGCCGCGATGTACTAGAACACCAACACACCGCGCACTGTTTTCACTTTTCAACCGCCTCCTCCGCCGCTTCCGTGGCAAAGGGCAGGCGGATATAAAAAGTAGTCCCCTCGTTGGGCTGGGATCTCACTTCTATTCTGCCATTGTGCGATTCCACGATTTGCTGCACCACCGCCAGCCCCAGCCCGGTTCCCCGGGATTTGGTGGTAAAAAAGGCCTGGAAAATCTTGGAAATCAGGCTGGTTTCGATGCCGGGGCCGTTATCGGAAATTTGCACTTCTACGTGTTCCGGGCAGGGCCGGGTGGCTACCCGGATCATCGCTCCTTCGGCCCGCCCGTCCAACGCTTCGATGGCGTTTTTGAAGACGTTCAGAAAAGCCTGGTGGAGCAGCCGTTCGTCCCCGAAAATCGGGAGGGAAGTTTCCTGAAGTTCCGCGGAGAATTCGATATTGCGCTGTTGCAGGGCGGTTCCTAACATCTCTACCACCTGCTCGATGATATGGTTGACGGCCACCGCCCGTTTTTGGGGTTTCGGGGGGTTGGCGGCGCTGAGGATGTTATTCAAAATATTTTCCAGGTTATCCACCTGGTCTTTAATGATCCCGGCGTATTTACGGGTTTTCTCCTGCTCGGCGATTTTTTTCTCGATCAGGCGGGCGAATCCTCCGATGGAAACCAGGGGGTTGCGAATTTCGTGGGCGATTTTTGCAGACATTTCCCCGATGGCGGCTAATTTTTCCGCCCGTACCAGCTTCTCCTGGTTCTCCGCCAACTGGCGATAGGCATTTTGCAAATCCGAAATACGCTCTTCCAGGGCATGATAGAGCCGGGCATTCTCGATGGCCGAGCTGGCCTGGTTGGCAAACAGCTTCAGGCTCTCCACGTCCTCGATGCTGATCTCCCGGCGGCTGATGCTGTTGTCGGCAATGATGACTCCCAGCGGCTCCTTTTTGGAATAGACCGGGGCGATGACCATGGTATCGCTGGCCAGAATATCAAAAAGGTTGGTATCATCGATTTCAAAGGTAAGGGCAGGGAATTTGGAGCCGAGTATCTGGCGGTCTTTTACCTGGACGGCCTGTTTTTGATGCAGCGCGTGGATCAAAATATGGTCGCAGCGGCGCAGCGGCACCCGGATGCGCTGAACGATCTCATTTACGCCGCGGTCGGCCCCTTCCAGATCGATTTTGTAAGCCTGCACGATGTCCTTCAAAAACCCGCGATTCAGGTGCAGTTCCCCCCAGATCCGTTTCGCTTCTTCCGGGTTCGCCGGGCCGATGGCAAGGTGGCCGGCAAGCATCTGTTCCTTTTTGTCCACCCAAAGAATGAATGAACGGTTGAACCGCAGCCCCTCCCCGGCGGTAATGGCGATCAAAATGATGCGCAGAATATCCTGCTCGTCATACACCCGGTGGATTATCTCGTTGAGCTGGTTCAATTTGGACAATTCGTGAATGGTGCGCAGCAGCTCGAATTCCAGGTGCTTGCGGTCCTCGATATCTTTCAGGATTTCCGAGGTGCCGATGAGGTTTCCTTGTTCATCATAGACCCGGCTGCAGGAAATATCCACGTACACCGTGCGCCCGCTTTTGTGCAGGCGGCGGGTTTCGAATTTCTTCACCATGCCTTTAGCGGATAGCACCCCGTGAAGGTAATCTAACTCCCCGAAGTCCAGAACCTCTTCCGGTACCAGCATTTGGATGGATTTTCCGATAATTTCCCCCGCGCTGTAGCCAAAAATCTCCTCCGCGCCCTTGTTCCAGCTCAGAATACGGTCTTCATTGTCCAGAAAGATGACCGCGTCGGCAGAGGTATCGACTATGGCAGTGAACAATTTCTCTTTTTCGCGCAGGGTTTCCTGCAATTTTTCATTGTCGGTTACGTCGATGCCCAGCCGCAGCACCCCTTCAACCTGCCCGTCCGGTTGTAGAATGGGGAGGTTGAAAAATTCAATGTAGCGTTCCGCTCCCGCCGGCCCGACCCGGGCTTTAAGCAGGTTTTTTTCCACCCTGGTGCGGATCAATTTTTTCTCCGCCGGAAGGCATTCGGCGCAGGGCTCCGGGCAGGGCGAGAATCCTTTGAAACACTCCAGGGGTTGCCCTATATACATTTCCGGCAGGTTTTGCCCCATGTATCGATTGAACCAGACAATGGTATTGCGGGAATCGACCAGGTAGAAATAGATCGGGTAATGGCCGATGAAGCGGTCTAACACTTGCAGAATTTCTTTGACTTCTAAGATCATGGCGCTGCCGTGTTTTTGCGCATAATAATACACCGGGAGGAGGAAATCAACCGATTTTCCGGGGGTTGAACTTAAGGATAAGCCGGATGCCGGCATAATCCATATTTTCCCTTTGGGTAAACCTGTCGCCAGGGTTAAATTATTCCTTCAATTAAACTTCCCGGAGGTTTCAAACCTCCGGGAAGTTGAGGTTACAGGAACGAAATAAGAACATGAAAATCATTTCCCGATACATCGTCAAAGAACACACCGGGCCGTTTTTATTTTCCTTAGCGGTGATCATGTTCGTGTTCGTAACCAAGTTTATCGTGCAGTACATCGGCAAGCTGTTCGGGAAAGGGCTTTCCCTGGCAACCATCCTGGAGTTCGTGTACCTGAACCTGGCCTGGATGCTGGCCCTGGCGGTGCCGATGTCGGTGCTGGTGGCGGCGCTGATGGCTTTCGGGCGGCTTTCCGCGGATAACGAGATCACGGTGTTGAAAACCTCCGGCATCAATCTCTATCGCATCGTTCGCCCGGCTTTGATCTGGGCGGCGGTATTGACCATGGCGATGATATGGTACAACGACCAGGTGCTGCCGGAATACAACCACCGCGCCCGGCTGCTTTTCCGCAGCATTTCCCAAAAGAAACCGACCCTGGAATTGGAGGAAGGGATTTATTTGAAGCTCAACAACTTCAATCTCCTGGTGCAGGAAATCCAAAAGCCCATCCAGAAGGAGTTGGCCGATAAAAGCAACATCCTCGATCCTAATTATGCCAATAATTCGGCGGATAAGCTAAAAAATATTACCATCTTCGACTTCAGCCAGGCGCAATTGCAGCGCACCGTGATTGCCGATCACGGCTACCTGGTGTTCGACCGGGAGCGGGCGCAGTTGGTGTTCACCCTGTTCGAAGGGGAGATCCACGAAGTCAACACCCAGGATTATTCCGAATACCGCCGCCTGAATTTTACCCGCAACGTGTTTTATATTCCTGCCGAAGATTTGATATTCAAACGGGTGGAAGACTTGCAGCGCGGCGACCGGGAAATGAATATCCGCATGATGAACGAGCAGGTGAACAATTACCGGCGGGAGATCGCCCGGGCGGATTCCACCATCCGGGCGGAAATCGCTCAATTTTTGATTCCCCCGGAAACCATTGCCGCCCGGCTGGCCGGCGCAAAGGGGAAAAAACAGGAAATGAACGTCAGCGAAAAGTATAATGCCGTATCCCGCGCTTCCCACAAAGTACAGGCGGCGGCGCAGAAAATCAGCTCCACGGTCAGCAATAAAAATTATTTCGAGAAACAGATTTACAAGTATCAGGTAGAAATCCACAAAAAATTTTCCATCCCTTTTGCCTGCATCGTGTTCGTATTGATCGGCGCTCCCTTAGGCATTCGCGCCCGGAAAGGTTCCCTGGGGGTGGGCATCTCTTTTAGCATCGGTTTTTTCCTCTTATATTGGACCTGCCTGATCGGCGGGGAAGAGTTGGCCGACCGCCAGTTGCTGGCCCCTTTTCTGGCGATGTGGTTTGCCAACATCCTGGTGGGGGCATTCGGCATCTACCTGACCGTCAGAACCGTGCGGGAAACCCGCTTCATCCAGTGGGAGCGGCTGCCCAAAGTGTTGCAATTCTTCTTCCGAACCGGCGAGGGAGGCGGATGAGGCTTTTAGACCGCTATATTATCAAAAAATTTTTAACGATCCTGTTCTACACCACCCTGGCGTTCATCGTTATTTTTATCGTGGTCGATTTGATCGAACACCTCGACGAGTTCCTGGCCAACAACGCCAAATTCAGCGATGCGGTGCGGTATTATGTGTACTATATCCCTTACATCATCCTGTTAACGCTCCCGGTGAATATGTTGCTTAGCTGCCTGTTCTCCCTGGGGAGCATGGCGCAGTATAATGAACTGATCGCCTGCCTCTCTGCCGGGGTCAGCCTGTACCGGCTGGTGTTGCCGATTTTAGTGCTGGCAGCCTTCATCAGCGTGGCCTCCGGGGTGGCGGGGGAAACCGTGGTGCCGCAGAGCAACCGCTTGAGGCTGGATCTTTACCGCTATGACATTCGCAAGCAGACCCGCGCCCAGTTTGGCGCCCAGCGGCAAATTTCCCTGCAAGACCGCGATAATCGCCAGGTGAGTATCGACTTCTATGACGCCCGCAAACAGCAAGCAACCAGGGTCAATGTGGTCTGGCGGGAAGGAAATACCATCCGGGAGCGCTGGGATGCAAAATTTATGGCCTGGGATTCCACCCGCAAGGAATGGAAGCTGAACGAGGTGATGCAGCGAAAATTTACCTCTTCCGGAGAGGAAATTATGCAGCACCAGGAGATCTGGTATCCCAATTCCCGGATTTACCCGGAAGACCTGGTGGATTTGCAAGTGAAACCGGAGGAGATGAACTACGCAGAGCTGAACCGCTTTGTGGATAAAATGCTCAGCTTAGGCGCGGACGCCCGGAAGTGGCTGGTGGAGTTGTATATGAAAATCTCTTACCCGTTCGCCAATTTCATCATCGTGCTCTTCGGGGCGCCCCTGGCCTCCCGGAAGCGGCGCAGCGGTCCGGCGCTGGGATTTGCCCTGGCGCTGTTGATCAGTTTCGTCTATTTTTTGTTCATCCGCAGCGGGCAGGTGCTGGGCCGCGACGGCGCTCTCGACCCCCTGTTAGGCGCCTGGATCGGGAACATCGTATTCGGAATCGGGGGAATTTTGCTGATGCTGCGGGTGAGGAAGTGAATTTCGCGGGGCAGGGGCAGGAGAAAGTAGCGGGTGGGATGGACTGCCTACTGCTTATCGCCTACTGCCACTGCCGCTCCAGGCAAAGTCTTATTTCAAAATCAGGAAAGCAATCCCATGGCGCTTCGAATCACCGGGGTGGTCGGTTTTTTGAATTACGTTCGCCGCCGTCTCCAGGCGGGAATTCCCCGCGAGGAAGCGGACTCTTTCAAAAAGCGCGTGCAGGAATTCCTTCAGCAGGTGGAAACCATTTGCCGGGAACACCGCTCCTCTCCCGAGCAACTCCCGGCGCCCTCGCGCAACGCCTACCTCTTTTTGAAGAATCTTGACCTGAACCATTTGCCCCTGGTGGAAGCCGGCGCGCCCCCCGCCGCCAACCCCACCTTCTACCTCGTCAACGTGGTCAGTTCCGGTGAATCCTTAGCGTTACAACTTTGGCGCGAGGCCGACGCGATTCTCGCCTCGCCCGCGAAACGGCAGGAATTGTTGCAGGAAATCCGGGAGCGCATCCGCAACCTGGAAGAGCTTTGCGCCCAAAACGGCGGCGCTCCCTGGAATATGGCCGCTCCTTCCCAACAAGTTTATTGCTGGATGAAATTCCTTGCCGGAGAGGAAAACTTTACCGCGCATCTTCAAACCCTGCTCAGGGTGCGGCGGGTGGTGCGCAGCCTTTTCGGCTCCTTGAAGAAACCGACCCTGGATGTACTGCTGGTCAACATTCGGGTTCTTTACCGGATACGGCCGTACCAGGATCGGGCGGTCTTGAAATGCAACGAAGCATTCCTCTATGCCGGGGAAGAGGTGTGGCGCAATATTGTGCTGAGCGCCCTGCGGCGAAAACGGCGCCTGCCGGAGGTGGTCAACGAGTTTGTGCTCTCGGAAGATTTCAGCGGGGTGCTGTTCGAGATGGAGTCGTTCATCGAACCCCCGGCGGAGGCGCTAAAAGGGCACGTTCACGATCTGGAAGCCAGCTTCGAGCGGGTGAACCGGCGCTATTTCCAGGGGAAAATGGCCCGCCCGGCGTTGCAATGGAACCGCCTGCTCACCGTCGCTATCATGGGATATTACCAGGCCCTGCACGACCGGGTCATCATCTCCCTCTCTTTAGACCACTCCGGGGTGCCGGAATTTGTGCTCGATTACGTGATGTACCACGAGCTGCTGCACAAAAAACACGGGGAGACCCGGGCAAACGGGCGGCGCTTCGTGCATACCCCGGAATTTCGCCGGGAGGAACGGCAGTTCGATAAATACCCGGAAGCAACCGCCTTCCTGAAGAGTTGGGCCTTGAAACAGCGAGGGATTGCGGAGGAAGATAAACAGAGCGCTGCTGTTCCGCACGCTCCCGGGGGAAGTTCTCCCAAATCGCAATCTGCCCGCAAGCGGAAGAATAAATCCCGTAAAAAACGCCGCCGCTGAAGCAAAAATGATCTGATTTTTTCCTTTTAATCTGCCCCGGCATCTATTATTTTTCGCAGCGATTTGAGATTCGGAGAGGTGCGAGAGTGGTTGAATCGGGCGGTCTCGAAAACCGTTGTCCTTCGCAAGGAGGACCGTGGGTTCGAATCCCACCCTCTCCGCTTTTGAAATTTCATTCCCAAATTTGTGATTCATTCACATGAATATTCAGCAGTTTTTTGCATTATTCAGATTCCGGATGAATCACTTCACGCAAGGAGAATTAGGGAATGAAGTCCTTCCGCATTATCATTTTTATAATCATCGGGCTGATTCAGGTTATTTATTCCCAGGCCCCGGCCACCCTGGCGGGGATCATCAGCGATGACGACGACGGTAAACCGGTTTACGGCGCCCGGGTAAAGGTGCTGGGAACCGGCTTCAGCGCTTTTACCGATTCGTCAGGAATCTATAGCATGGTGCTGGATATGCCGGAGGGATACTACCGGGTGGAGATTACCGCCCCGGGCTATCAGCACCGGGTTATGAAAGAACGCTACTTCAACGCCGGGCAGGCTTACTCCCTGAACAGCGCCCTGTCGCCTACGGCCGTGGGAATCAATACCGTAATCATGCGCAGCGCTTCTCACCGACCGGAAAACGCCCTGGTCGCGCCGGCCGCAACGTCGGTGGTCAACGCCGCTTCACTGCGCGGAGAAATGGCATTTAGTCCCGATATTCTTCTGCAAAACGTCCCCGGGGCGGATATCGCCGCCACCGGGATCGACCGCCGGGAAATTACCCTGCGGGGATTCAACGCCGCCTTCAACCCCTCCCCTTACCTGCTGGCGGACTACCGCCAGGCTTCCCTGCCCTCCCTGGGGGTTAACCTCTACGCTTCGATGCCCCTGGTCATGAGCGACATTTACCGCATCGAGGTGCTCAACGACCCGGCCTCGGCGCTGTACGGCCCCGGGGGGGAATCCGGGGTGGTGCATTTCATTTCCAAAAATCCCTTTGCCCACCCCGGTCTCGCGCTTAGCATCGGCGGGGGAGAGCGCTCCGCCCGGTTCGCGACTTTGCGCGGGGCGGCTTCCATCGGCGGGGTGGTGGGATTCAAGATTACCGGGCAGTACGCGGAAGGCCGGGACTGGGAATGGGATTCGGGGGATTATCTTGACGAACAACAACTCGTTGCCGACGCCCCCGGGGTGGAGCGCCGCTATGATTATAAGAAAATGAACGCCAACGCCCAACTGCAATTCAAAATTGGGGGCAGCGCCCGCATTACCGCCAACGGGGGATTAGCGGTGGTCAAAGAAAACCTGCTCACCCCCCTGGGCACTGCCTATGCGGACAGCCTGGTACACTCTTACGGGCAGGTTATGGTGCAGGCCGGGCGCTTTTTTGCCCAGGGCTATATGAATCGCATTACCGCGGGGCAACTATTCCTCTACGGGCTGGATACTTCGGTGGCAGACCAAAGCCGGCAGGCGCGCGGGCAGGCGCAGTATGATTTCCATTTTTCGGGCGGGCGCTTGCAGGTCCTCGCCGGGAGCGACCTGAAAGTGACCCGGCCGCAAACCGGGGGCGGCATTTACGGCCGTAACGAGGAAAATGACGAAGTGCAGGAAATCGGCGGCTATCTTCACTCCCTTTACAAAATTTCTCCCCGGCTGGATTTCACCCTGGCGCTGCGGGGGGATTACAACGACCTCTTCGAGGAGGTAAAAATTTCTCCCCGGGCCGCGCTGGTGTATAAACTCCATCCCGCCCATTTTACCCGCCTGACCTTCAACCAGGCGGTTTCCATGCCCGCCTACCCCTCTCTTTTCCTGGATTTTCCCCTTCGCCGGGTATTGCTAAATCAAACCGGGGGGTACGAATTGATTCTCCAGGGACGGGGGGCCAGCCGGGGATTTACCTTCAACGGATTCTACAGCAATCGCGAGGTGGCGGTGATGGCGGCGCTGCCGGATTTGCAGCCCAATCCGTTCGGCGATTTCGTTCCCCTGGACGAATTTCCGGCTGCGCTGGGCTATTTGAATACCGCCCAGGCCGCCGGGGCGCTGTTCGCCGGGCCGGAAACGAACATTCCCCCCGATTTGCGGCGGTTAGACGCCGGGCAGCGGGAGACGCTGGTGCAATTGCTGGAGCTAATGGGCCGGGAGGCGCTGAAAAGCGGGGAAACCGCGCCCGGTATCTTAGGCCTTCCCGATAACAGCGCCTTAGGGTACGAACCGGTTTCCGGGCCGAGGGACGTCCCGGCGCTTGAAATGCCCTCCACCCAAACCTTAGAAGCCGGCTACAAAGGGCTGGTCAAAAACCGCTTTTTAGTGGGAATCAATGCTTTTTATGCGATGAAGAAAAACTTCGTTAGTCCCTTGCTGCTGGAAACCCCTTTTGTGTACCTGCCGGAGGATTACGTGCGCGAGCAGGTGCTGGATTTCATTACCTCCGGCGATCCGGCGATGGAGCAACTGATCCGGGAGTTGGGGATCGGGCCGGTGGCCACGGTAGGGTTGATGACCCATCTCTACAGCCAAACTCCCTCCGGCATCGTTCAACCGGACCCGGGTGAAGACGGAAGCGGCGTAACCCCGGTGAGCAGCCCCACGGCCATCGGCGGATTGCTGACCTACCGGAACTTCGGGAAAGTGCAGTACTGGGGATTCGACATCGACATGCAGTATATGCCCCACTATTACTTTACCCTGTTCTGGAATCTTTCCCTTATCAGCGATGATTTCTTCGATAACAAAGAGCTAAAAGAAACCCACACGGAGCTGAGCCTGGCGTTGAACGCCCCGACCTTCAAGACCAAATTCGGGGTGCTCTATCACCAGCCCAGGGGATGGTCGCTGGGGGTCTCCGGGCGCTACGTTCGGGGATTCCCGGTGCAGAGCGGGCCATACCTGGGGGGACTGCCGGAACCTTACGGAACCGGAAGAGGCGGAGTAGAGGAATATATCGTTTTTGACGTGAATGTAGGCCGCAGTTTAGGGAAGATTATTCCCGGCTTGCGGCTGGACGTGGCGGTGAACAACCTGTTCGATTTCGAGCACCGGGAATTCGTGGGCGCGCCTAAAATCGGGCGGCTGGCGCTGGCGCAGCTCAATTATTCGCTGTAAAAACAAACCATCCGGATCTTTTATGGCAGAATGATTGATCGGCAGAATATAGCGGGTAAGGTCATAAATGCTCGTTTTTAAATTTTTCGGGCATATGGGGTATAAGGTATAAGGAAAACAATACCCTATACCTCATACCCTATACCTCATACCTTATGCCTACAAAAATTACAGTTTATCCCCTTATGCAGGATAATTTTTTTCAATTATTCTGCCAGGGGGATGTTTACTCCTGCATGTCCTTCATTCCCTTTTGCATCTGCTCCATCATGGTGGTTTTCTTCAGATTCGGGCGCACCTGGAAAAGGGCGTCATCGAAGCCGCTCTTCCGCTCAATCTTAACGATCTCTTCGGTGCTCTCCACCTCGCCGCCGGAGTAGTTGATGGTCTTTACCGGCACGCCGGGGAATCCCTGTTCCGCCTCAAATTCTTTGGAGCCGATTTTGAACAGGTTGCGGTCCTGTTCATCTCCAAACCCGCTGAAAAGCTCGCCGAATTGCTCGAATACCTTCAAATCGCTTTCGTTCAGCCCCAATTTGGCCGGGTCGGTAGCCCACACCTCTTCCACTTTTTCCGGGCCTTCGTAACCTTCGTATTTATCGCAAGTCCACTGGCCGGCCTTCACCCCCCCGGCGACTTTCTTGTAAACCGTCTTTTCCGGTTCCTGGGCCATATCCGCCATGCCCTTGGGCATGTATTGTTCCATGGCTTTGCGCTGTTCCGGGGTCATGTTTTTCATTTGCTCTTCCATCTGCTTGCGCATTTGCTCCATTTCCGGCCCCATCTGCTTTTGCGCGTCTTTGGCCATCGCTTTCATACGGTCCATATCCTGCTTGGTGATTTCCATGTAGGTGCCCCGGTTTAAATCCATTACGTACATCACCGGGCCGGGGCGCAGCACCGCCACGGTGTTCTCGTCCCCGGATTGGGTTTCCATGCACAGGCGGTCTTTATCGACATAGATATTGCTGGTGCTGGTTTCTTTCTCGTCCATATCCATCGTGGTGACCTGGCTGACAATCATCACCTGGGCGTGCAGGCCGGATATAATAAGCCCCGCGGCCAGTATCAACGCGTAAATCCCCTTTAATCTCTTCATATCTTTCTCCTCTGGGTTGAATGAAGTTTATGGTTTGTGGAAACGATTTCTATCAGGGGGCTTTCTTTCAAGCCCGCTCCTCCAGTATTTTTCTGAGCATTTGCAGCATCGCGGCCAATGTGTCCGGGTTCAACTCGCGAACCGCAGTTTGGTAAACCAGCTGGCCTGTCCGATCAAAAATTATAATATTCGACATTTTAGAAGTGAAACGGTAGGTTTTGGCAAATTTTCCCCCCCAGTCCAGGAGCACCCAGCGCTTTTTTTCTTTCGGGAAATGGCCTTTTACGAACCCTTTCATGAAAAAAGGAACCCCCCGCAGATCCGCGACGGGCAGAAAACGGATCTGCTCGAAAGCGGGGTGGCTTTGCAGGGAATCGTGCAGGGCTTTGCCCCACACGCTGTTGAAAGGGCTGCCATCTTTATCGCTGCCGATAAGGATAACCACGCGGTTGCCCAGCGGTTCATGGCTGTAGAGCGAATCGAACTGGTCTTTCATCTCGAATTGAATCAGCCCGGCTTCCTGTGCGAGGGAAAACAGGGTTAACGAAAGCATCAACAACCATCCTGTGAAAATCATTTTGCTCAAATGGAGTACATTGAAAAACGTGAGGCTCCAACGAGGCCTCACCGGCTGCGTCACAACGCAGAGCATTGCGACGAGCAAAGATCGAAAACCTGCCATTACAATTACCTCATTTGCTATCCCAATGACGCACTATACTCTTTGGCTTCCTTGAAAATTTGCCGGATTGCTTTCGGCGCCCCGGCCACGATGCCGGTTACCACCGCCCCGCCCATCATCGCGCCCATGATCCCGTGCCCGGCGGTATCCGCCCCGGTCAAATAAAGGTTCCTGACCGGGGTGTGGTATCCTAACCATTTCAATCGATACCGTTGCGGAACGGCCGGCAGGCCATAAATGTTCCCCTCACGGTGGCCGGTGAAGAATTCCGTGCTCAGGGGGGTGGAAAGCTCCCGGTAGTCGATGATTTCCCGGAACCCCGGGAAGCGCTGCGCCACAAAATCCACCAGGGCGCCGGAGATCCTCTCCTTGAGCTGTTGATAGGCTTCGTCGCGTTTTTTCCAGGGTTGCGCCGCCCAGGATTGGAAAGGCTCCGCATCCATAAAAGCGATGATTTCCGCGGTATGGGCGCCGGCAAGAGGATTTTTCAGGGAGGGAAAAGAGAGGTAGGCCCCGCCCACCTTGCCGTTGATCAACTCGTTGCGCTCTGCGAAGATGCGGTCGTGATCGTAAGAGGCATAAATCCAGTAATTTTCGCCGTTGAAACCGATCTGCCGGGGATCTTCTTTCAACCCCAGGTAGAGGGTAACGGTGGCGGTTCCCCGGGGAAAGCGTTGCAGCTCTTCCCGGAAGGGCAGGGGATAACTCGCGGGCAATAACCGCTGATAGGTGTTGTAAGCCCCCGCGCCGGAAATGACCACCTCGGCGAAATATTCTTTTTCGGCGAAATCTTCTCCCTTTTTCTCGCGCGCTTTTACCCCCTTCGCCCGGCCGTTTTCGATGATGATTTCATCGACGATGTGGTTGACCAACAATTGCCCCCCGGCGCTCTCCACGATGGGAATGATGCTCTCTGCAATGGTTTTGGAAGCGCCGACCGGGTAAAAACCCCCTTCGATATAGTGGTCGGCGATAAGCGCGTGCATGGCAAAGGCGCTCAGCGAGGGCGGCAGCCCGTAATCGCCCCACTGGGAAACCAGGAGGGCTTTCAGTTGGGGGTCGCGGAAATGGCGTTCTAAATATTCGCCGGTGGTCATCAGGGCGGTTTTGGAACCGGCGCTCTTCAGCAGATAAGAAACCGCCCCCAGTTGCGGGGGAAGCGTTAGAGCGATATTATAGCGCCCGAACCAGCCGGTCGCTCTTTTCATATCGCTGAAATATTGTTCGAGGGCTTTCCGTTCCCCCGGGAAACGCGCGAGCAAATCCTGCTTCAGTCGCTCCCTGCCGGCGTTCACCGGGAAGGTGAGGTCCGGATAGACGAACACGTCGTAGGTATCGGGCATGGGATTCCACTTTACCCCGCCCCGGGTGATGTAGTCGAACATGGCCCGCCCCATTTGGCCTTTTTGCATCCTCCCGACGTAGTGCAGCCCCACGTCCCACTCGTATTTGCCCTTGCGCTTGAAAATGTGGGTAAATCCCCCGATTTTGAAATGGCGCTCCAGCACCAGCACTCTTTTGCCATACAGTTGGGCAAAAATGCTGGCCCCGGCCAGCGCTCCCATCCCGGAACCGATGAAGATCACGTCGAATCTGTTATCGGCCGCAGCCATGTTTAAACCTCGCGATTCTTTTTGCGGGAAGAATATAAGGATAATAACGGCGTTTTCAAACCGAAGAGGCTATTTGTACGCTGCCCCGGGCGGCCGATGATAAAATTCGCTTTTTAATTTTCGGAAAACTTTATATTTTTACCCAAACTTAAACATAGAGAGCTGCGATGTTCTTCTTAAACATTTTCAGCAAAATCCTGAAAATCCTGCGCTCCAACGAGTCGCCCAACCAGATTGCCGGGGGGTTTGTCCTGGGGATGATTATGGGAATGGCCCCGTTTTGGAGCCTGTTCGGCGTTTTCCTGGTTTTCATCCTCATTATCTTCAATCTCAATATCGCTTCCGCCCTGCTGGCCTACGCGGTTTTCAGCATGGTGGTCTTCCTGGCCGACCCGCTGATCCATCAATTAGGGTACTGGCTGTTGGCGGACGTGCAATGGTTGAAACCGCTCTGGACCTATCTCTATCACGCCCCCCTGGTTCCCTACACCAGTTTCAACAACACCGTTTACTTAGGGAGCATCGTGGTTTCGCTGCTGCTGGCGGTTCCGGTATTCATCGCGGTGAAAAAATTTGTGGTCAACTACCGGGAAAAATATGAGGAGCGGGTCAAAAACTGGAAATGGATCAAATGGATCAAAGCCTCCAAAGTGTACGAACTATACGAGCGCATTTCCGCGCTGACCCAGTGAGAGGGTGCGTAAAGCGTAAAACGTGATGCGTAATGCGTAAAAAAAACGGAATACGCAATACAAGTTACGCATTACTAACTACATCGCGGCAGAGTAAGTCCGCCGCCAGGCTTACTGGTTGCGAAGTTCAACTTCGCAACCCAATTGCGTG